>DETV01000113.1:0-70248 GCA_002361775.1 Eubacterium sp. UBA3279 | reverse complement strand
ATCGCGGTAATGGTTTTCCAGTTTCATAGCCAGTTCCATGAACTGTCTGTAACATGCCGGCAGATCTTCTTCCAGTTTGCTGATTGGCTGTGGTGTACGAACACCAGCAACTACGTCTTCACCCTGAGCATTGATCAGGTACTCACCGTAGATACCTTTAGCACCAGTAGATGGGTTACGTGTAAATGCAACACCTGTACCGGAAGTTTCTCCCATGTTACCAAATACCATAGCCTGTACGTTTACAGCAGTTCCCCAATCTCCAGGGATATCGTTCATACGACGGTAAACGATAGCACGTGGGTTGTCCCAGGAACGGAATACAGCTTTTACTGCTCCCAGCAGCTGTTCCTTCGGATCCTGTGGGAATTCTTCTCCGTCCATAGCTTCTGAGTAAACTGCTTTAAATCTCTTAACCAGTTCTTTCAGATCATCTACAGTCAGTTCTGTATCATAATGAACACCTTTTGCTTCTTTTACTTCATCGATGATTTTTTCGAAGAAGGACTTCGGAACTTCCATAACTACGTCAGAATACATCTGGATGAAACGTCTGTAGGAATCGTATGCGAATCTCGGATTGCCTGTTTTCTTAGCAAAACCTTCTACTGCAACATCATTCAGACCCAGGTTCAGGATGGTATCCATCATACCAGGCATGGAGGCTCTGGCACCAGAACGAACAGATACTAATAACGGATCTTCTGTATCACCGAATTTTTTACCCTGGATAGCTTCCAGTTCTGTTAATGCTTCAAAGATCTGTGTCTGAATCTCAGAAGAAATCTTCTTTCCGTTGTCATAGTAATCTGTACAAGCTTCAGTTGTAACAGTGAAACCCTGTGGGATCGGCAGACCCAGGTTGGTCATCTCAGCCAAGTTGGCACCTTTTCCACCAAGAAGGTTTCTCATGTTGGCGTTTCCTTCGCTAAATAAGTAAACCCATTTTGCCATTTTTACTTCCTCCTAAAAAGTATAATTTGTTTCAAAGCAATCAGACGCCTCAAAGAAGGCATCCAATCACCCACTCATGCACAATGCACTCGTATATCATGATTGTAAACAAAATTCTGATTATAGTCAAGAGAAAAACCATGAAAATGAAGAGTTATGCCAAATTATAAGCTATGTAAAATCTCCAGTACGGTACTTAATTCTTCACTTTTTATCTTTTCAGGAAATTTTTTATTCTGTACACAATCTATAAAATACCTGATTTCATTACCGAATGCATCACTTTTTGGCAGATTGACCGCCCCCGCGCCTGTTGTATTTTCCTCTTCCAGTTCTGTCACCCGGCCATTTTCTTCATAAATAGTACATTTACTGTTTTCAAAAGAAACTACTGCTTTTTCAAACTGAAAACGATATTTTGCAGAAAAAGGATATGCTCCCGCATACCATGCGGATTCCGTTTCAATATAAAACTCCGGATATTCATAAACTGCATTAATGCAATCCTGTTCCGGGCGTTTGATCCGGTTACTGCTTACTTTTTCCGGTTTTCCAAAGGTATATACAAGGAAATCCAGATCATGGATATGAAGATCAAAAGGCACAAGACCACTTCTCTTTTCATCCTTCATCCAGTTATCCCAACTCCAGGGAGGCGTCTGGCTTACCCGGCTCATATAACCGGAAAGAAGTTTTCCATATCTTTGAGTATCATACAATTCTTTCAAAAGCATATACTCCGGCCAGAAACGCAGTACCTGTCCCACCATAAAATTCACATTCTTTTTATGTGCAACGGAATATATTCTCTCCACATCTTCCTTTTTCAGAGATACCGGCTTTTCACAAAGAACATGAATTCCCTTTTCCAGAGCTTTTACTGCACAATCCGCATGCAGATATGTGGGCAGACAAATATCCAGAATGTCCAATTCTTCCTCTTCCAGCATACGGTCCAGATCATCATAGTGGCGTTTGTCCGGATATGGTTCCATCCGTTCTTTTCGAATATCGCATATTGCTGTCAATTTTGCATCTTCCATTTTTTCCCATGCCGGTATATGGGCTCCACTGATACCGCCCACGCCCACCAGTCCAACTTTTAACATATCGTGTCTCCTCCATAAACTTCCTCTATGATATTTTTCAGATAATCCCGGGTATCCAAAATTCCTTTCATCTGTTCCTGACTATTTTCTGCCAGTTCCCGTTCAATGATCACATCCCCCTGATATCCAAGTTTCTGAAGTCCTTTGAAAACTCCCCGGAAATCTACTTTTCCCTGACCAATCGGCACTTCTTGTCCCAGATCATGACCATTCACCGGATAAAATCCATCTTTTGCATGAAGACAGCGAACATATTTTCCAAATACATCCAAAGAATCCACCGGGTTTGCTTTTCCATATAAAATCAGATTTGCCGTATCCAAATTCACTCCCAGATTATCGGTTCCCACCTTCTCAAAACACCGCAGCATAGTCACCGGTGTTTCCTGTCCTGTCTCAAACAAAAGATATTGTCCGTTTTTCTTTAAATGCTCTGCCACTGTCCGTACAGCCACGCAGAACGTATTGAAATTCGGATCATTCGGATTCTCAGGAATAAATCCCATATGGGTAATCACATCTGTAATTCCCAGTAAATGTGCAAAATCAGCGCCGTCACACAGATTTTGAATACGCATGGGACGATATTCCACAGGAACAAGCCCCAGCGTAATCTGACCATCATAAAAATCCCATACCAGCGGTCCTTCCCAGCCACACCAGAAAGCCGAAACTTTAATCTGATACTTTTCCAGCAAATCCTTTACCTTATATGCATTTTCTTTTGTCCACACCGAAGGTTCCCAGGAAATCAACTGACAGACTTCCATATCATGCTCCCGAAGTGTTTTTAATTTTTGTTCCAGACCCTCCACAGAATCCAGACCTACACAAGTACCGATTTTCATAGAAATTACCTCCCTTTTCTGAGTTTTTGCTTTTCTTTTTTATTTATTTTATCTTGTTTTTTCTGTAATTCTCTTATAAAGCCAGCGTTTTCCGAAACGCTAAAAAATAAGAATCTCTCAAAGAATATCAAAGTTCTGCCAAACTATGACTTCTATGCGAGATTCTTATTTTAATATTCAGATATCCGACATACCTGTTATTTATTTTATTTTATCCATATCCAAAACCAGATGTCTCGGCAGACCATTTACCATAATCGGCTGATAATCTCCCTGAATCAAAGGTTTCACATAATCGATAAAATCTTCTGTCACATAATTGCCCTCTTCATTCAGCCATTCTCTCGGAACCAGTTTTTCTTCATTGGCAATACGGTGTACATCGTAGATACCTGCGGATGCCATATAAGGATCATCGGACACGCGGTCAATAACCACCATGTTTCCATTGTAGCCTTCGTCTGCCGCTTTCACAGCAGCTCCACCTACCATAAAAGCTTCGTCAATATCCACCCGAGACGCCATATGAGAAGCGCTTCTCTGCAAAGTGGAAAATTCTACGCTTCTTGTCTTGCATCCGATCTCAGCTCCCAAAAAGCCTGCCAGATAAGCTGCGGTTCCCTGTAACTGTTTATGACCAAAGGCATCCACATAATCACTTCCACCGGACAGTTCACACACATATCTTCCATCCTCTAACTTGATGCCCTCTGAAACAGCAATAACGATAGAACTTTTCTTTTCCAGAAGTTCTTTCACGTTGCTCAGGAATTTATCCACATCAAAAGGAACTTCCGGAAGGTAGATCAGATCCGGTCCTTCACAGTCTTCCGTCTTAGCCAGCGCAGTTGCCCCTGTCAGCCATCCTGCATTTCTACCCATAACCTCGATCACTGTGATCATTTCTTTTTTGTAAGTAAGACCCAACGCATCACGAATAATCTCTTTTGTGGATGCAGCAATATATTTTGCCGCGCTTCCAAATCCCGGTGTATGGTCTGTTAAAGCCAGGTCATTATCAATGGTCTTCGGCACACCCAGGAATTTCTGTTTGTGACCTTTTACAATGGCATAATCTGATAACTTTTTAATTGTATCCATGGAATCATTACCACCGATATAAATAAAAGAATCAATTTCCAGTTTATCCAAAACTGTAAAAATCTTCTCATAGATATCCATATTTTCATGAATCTCCGGAAGTTTAAAACGACAGGAGCCTAAAAAAGCAGAGGGCGTCCTTTTCAAAAGTTCTATATCCAGATCAGAATGGATCTGTGTAGACATATCTACATACTGTTCATCTAAAAGTCCCTGAATACCATGAAGCATGCCATATACTTTATCAAATCCACGTTCTATTGCATTCTTATACACACCGGCCAAACTGGAATTGATTACAGATGTGGGACCTCCTGACTGTCCAACGATAATGTTTCTTTGCTTTTTTGCCATAACTTTTTTCCTCCTTAACCTTCGGCGTCATACAAAAATCCGATCATTTTTGTTCTGCATGATGCCTTTCTGTCAAATTCTTTTACGCTTATCCGTCATTATATCAATTTCCATCTTGTTTTACAAGGTTTTATTGTTATTTTTCACTATATTTTTAACCAATTTTATTCTCTTATATTTGTTTATTGTATAAAATATTGTTTTCTCTTCATCCTTAAACCGTCATTTTGATTGACGTTTTGTCAAAAACAGAGTATTCTTTTTGTAATGTTCCAACAGATTTATTGAGAAATTCAAAAGAAACGAGGTACTTTATGAAAGAAACAATTTACACCATTCCTTTAAATGATGCTTTTCACGCAGAAGATGAGTGTCCTTTCTGTTACCTGGAAAGAGATGCGGAACAACATGCTTTAGAATTTATCCTGGGAAGCCAGGCTTCTTATATGGAAGATGATATCCGTATGGAAACGGATAAGATGGGATTTTGCCGCCACCACTATAAAATGATGTATGATTACGGAAACAGGCTTGGCTGCGGTCTGATCCTCAGCACCCATCTGAAAAAACTGAATCAGGAAATGACGGAGCAGATGAAAGCTTTCACCTCCGGCAAATCTACATTTATGAGCCGGATGAAAAAAACAGAACTTTCCGCTGACAGTCCAAAAACTCCACTGGGACAATGGATCAACCAGAAAGAACAGACCTGTTATGTATGCGACCATTTTCGTTCTAATTACGAAAGATATCTGGATACATTTTTCTATATGTACAAAAACAGTCCTGAATTTGTGGAACTTTTTAAAAACAGTAAAGGATTCTGTCTCCACCATTTTAAAGATCTGGTGGAGGTAGGGGAAATGAAATTAAACGATAAGCAAAAAGCCGAATTCTACCCTGTTCTTTTTGATCTTATGGAAAAAAATATGAAACGAATGGAAGAAGAAGTCACCTGGTTTTGTGATAAACAGGATTATCTGAACCGGGATAAACCCTGGGGAAATTCCAAAGACAGCGTACAGCGTTCCATGCAGAAGCTGGCGGGAGGATATCCGGCAGACCCTGTATTTAAAATAGACTATTAATAAGATCAATGTAGAACAAAGCGGGGCATATGCCCCGCTTATTTTTAATTATCCTTTAATGGTAAATGCAAAATCTATTTCTTTTTCTGCCAACTGATCTTTCTCTTCCAGTTCAGGTCCGCAGCTTGCCGAACCTATTCCACTGTTTCGATAATCAATACGAATAGTTGTACCATCTTCTTCCAGTTCATAATAATGATTTTTATAGGTTAATTCCTCTTTTGTATAATGAAGCACCTGGCAATCCATCACTGTCTCTGCCTGGAAGGTTAATTTTTCTTCCGTATGACTGTTTTTTACGGTAAGATATTTCACCTGGGTATGATTTCCCGTTTCCTGTGGCTTCACATAGGGAAAATATTCCTGAGAAGCGCAGGAAGTATACAACCCAATCGGGGCATGATGGAAAATATCCCGATAATTTTCCCAGGGACCTCTTCCAAAATACTCCATCTCTTCCATCTCATAGGGAACTTTAAACTCAAAACCAAATCGTGGCAGATAACAGGCATTTTTATTTTTGCTCACATCCCCATGAACCTTTATTTCCAGACATCCATCTGCTGCCACCAGATAATGAATTTTATACCAGACCATAGGTGTTCTGCTGATTCCTGCCAGCGCGCCCTCAGTACGTACCTCAATTCCGTTTTCTGTCTGTTCCCATTTCATGGAATAACATTTATCCATCAAGTGATTCAGATTCCATCCAGAAATATTATCTTCAAAAAGTCCCCATTTCGTCTTCTGATGGCGTTCATTATCAGTAGGCGCCCGCCACAAAGAAAGCTGTACCGGAGCTTCCAGAATATTTTTTCCGTTTTTCAGGATTCCCACCAGATTTCCCTTGATTTTATGGAATATGTATCCATTTTCCTGCTCATCGTAAACTTTCAAGAAAATATTACTTTCCTGCATCTTCCAGAGCTTGTCTTCCGTTTCATTTTTATGAGTTTTTTTCTCATAAGGAATCTCCAACTGCAGCCGGGCGGTTTCATATCCGGCTTCTGCCCATACGCAGTCTTCTTTTCTTATCAGAGAAAGATTCAAATATATGCCCCAGTTACAGGAACAGGGGATTTCTTCTGCCAGTAAAATCTCCTCCGAATCTCCCGCTCCAAGATCGCCTTCCCATTTTCCGGAAAGAACCGCTTGTCCATCCACTTCCAGATTCCACTGCAACTGATAATCTTTCAACGAAATAAAATCAAAATGATTTCTGATCTGTATTTTCAGGGGCTGAACCGAAAGTAATTTTGCCTGTAAGGGCTGATGTACCGCTTTTGCTTCCAAAGAACCGGCTTTTAAACTTCTGTCAGCCATCACAAGACCATCCACGCAGAAATTATGATCGTGGGTGATTTCTCCAAAATCTCCTCCGTACATATATTTACCATTTTTTACTGCTACATGATCTGCCCACTCCCAGATACATCCACCTATCAGCCGAGGATACTGTTCAAACAAATCCCAGTAATCTCCCAGTCCTCCCGGACCATTTCCCATAGCATGGGCATATTCACACAGGAAAAACGGACGATTACTGTCCTTTTCCCCTTCTTCTTTTACCATATGCAGCGGATAATACATACCGCTTTCAATATCAATACAGGGTGGATTGTCTGCCATATTTGCCCGCTCATAATGCACCGGACGAGAACCGTCTCTTTGTTTTGTCCACAGACACATATCTTCAAAATGTTGTCCATATCCTGCTTCATTGCCCATGGACCAGATAATAACGGAGGGGAAGTTTTTATCTCTCTCCACCATACGTTCCGCTCTCTCCATCATGGCTTCTTTCCAGTCAGGATGATCTGTAGGCCACTCCGGATTAAATACACCGTATTCCCACATGGTATCTTTTGTCACCAGTCCATGACATTCCAGATCTGCCTCATCTACCACATACATACCCACTTCGTCACAGATTTCCAGAAAACGGGCTGCCGGCGGATAGTGAGAAGTCCGTACACAGTTTATATTCAGTTTTTTCATCAGATAGAGATCTTTTCTCATATCTGCTTCATCCATTACATATCCCTTATCCGGATGAGTATCATGATGATTTACTCCCTTTAATTTTACAGGAGTTCCATTAATCAATAATTCCCCTTTGTGGGAAATTTTCACCTGACGAAATCCTACTTTTCGGGAAATCACTTCCTCTTGCCCGCTAATAATCAAGGTATAAAGATCAGGGGTTTCTGCCGTCCATAATTTGGGGTTTTCCAAAACAAATTTCACCTGTTTCCCTTCAAAAACCTGTTCGCCTGCTAATTCTTCCCCATCATACAGCCGGGCAACATAACCTTCTGTTTCTCCTGCTGTCTGAAGTTTTACACTCAGACACTGAAGGTCTGTTTGGATTTCCAGATCTTTCACATGAGACGGATTGCGATACAACAAATACACATCTCTGAAAATTCCCGAAAGCCGGAAAAAATCCTGATCTTCCAGATAACTTCCGTCGCACCACTTGAGAACCTTCACCATCACTTCGTTTTCCCCCGATTTCAGATACGGGGTAATACAAAACTCTGCCGTATAGTGAGATCCCTGACTGTAGCCAATTTCCTGTCCGTTAATATACACATAAAAGCAGGAACTTACTCCCTCAAAATTCAGATAAACTTCATCTTCCGGGTGCCTCACTGTAAAATAACGCCGATACACTCCACAGGGATTATCATCCGGTACCCTGGGCATATCTGCCGGGTAAGGATAATTTACATTTGTATAATACGGTATATCATATCCATGCATCTGCCAGTTTGACGGTACTGGAATGGTGTCCGTAAAATACACCGGTTCTTCCATCAGATACCACGCTTCAAAATATTTAAAATCCCAGGTTCCGTTTAAAGACTGATATCTGGATGATTTTTTTACGTCTCCCTCCAATGCTTCTTCCATAGTACGGAAGGGAATAAAATGGGCTCTTGCTGCCTCTCTTCCTTTTTCCAGAAATTTTGGATTCTGCCACTCGCTGCTGTTCATTATGCCTCCTCAAATTCGTTAAAACTATTTTCTTTTCAACCATGCTCCATTGGTAAAATCAGGAATTGCCACCGGATGACCACCCATTGCCACAGATTCTTCTGATAAGGTAGTGATACACATCCATGCCGCCATATCATATACGTCTATCGGTACTTCAGTTTTATTTTTCACGCTTTCCACAAAATCACAAAATACCAGCCAATCCATTCCATCATGGCCTGCCTTTACACCTTCATCCAGATATTTTTTCCACACCGGATGCTCATACTTTTCCCGATATTCTTCCACATTGCCCCAGTGTTTTTTCCACTCAAAATGATCTTTTGCGTGTTCTTCCCCTTCCAGAAACAGGGAATCATTATCCTCACAATACATTCCCTTCGTTCCCTGAATATAAAATCCTCTGGAATAATATCTGGGGAGGGTGGTGTCAAGAGTAAGAGTAATCGTTTCTCCATTGGCACAGGTGATGATCGTAGTCACCACATCTCCCTGAGCAAATTCTGTGTTCATCAATTCTGTATCATCTGCTTTGTATTCTTTAATATATTCTTTCATTCCGAACGCTTTTGATGCCACAGAAGTAAGAGATACCATCCTGTTTCCTCTATTAATATTCAGGATTCTTGCAATCGGACCCAGTTCATGAGTAGGATAATTTTCACCATTTCTGTGAATGTAATTCAACAGACGGTAGTGACGGTTTTCTTTTCCAAATGCAATTTCCTCACGCAAATCATGACGATATCCGCCCTCACAGTGGACTACCCGTCCCAATACCCCCTGTTTCGCCATATGCGCTATCATCATTTCATTTCTTCCGTAAACACAATTTTCCAACAGCATCACAGGTACTTTTGTCCGTTCATAAGCTTCCACCAGTCTCCAGCAATCCCGAACTGAATGGGCGCCTCCTACTTCGCATCCCACATATTTTCCTGCTTCCATAAACTCAATACACAGATCGATATGGTGTTCCCAGGAAGTACAAAGAATTACACCCTGAATATCATCTCTTCCAAGAATTTCTTTGTAATCCTGAACCATATCTGGTCTCGGTCTGTCTGATTTTTCAACCAAATCTGCCGCCGCCTTACAACGGTCTTCATAAATATCGCAAACTACCGGAAAGTCCACATCCGGATGCTGCAAGTACACCAGTTCCAAAAGCCCCATACCCCGGGCTCCCAGCCCTACAATACCTAATCTCACTTTATTGTTCATATGATATTCTCCTCGTAAATATTTTTATTCTGCAGTTTCAGACTTCCCGTTCAAAAATAGCTGAAAACTGTTCTCCTTTTTCCCTGAAATTCCTTTTTTTCGCCGGATTGTCCTTCACCGGAATAAAAAAGAGCTGTTGCATCTATAGGAAATCTCTCCCTTTGCAACAGCTCTTACCCCTCTTACAGAATCATTAGAATGCCATCTTCTTTGCCAGATAAGCCTCCAGCTCTTCAATTTTTACTCGTTCCTGTTCCATGGTGTCACGGTCACGAACGGTTACTGCACCATCTGTTTCTGAATCGAAATCATAAGTAACACAGAAAGGTGTTCCGATTTCATCCTGACGGCGATATCTCTTACCGATATTTCCTCTGTCGTCGAATTCACAGTTCCATGTTTTTGCCAGCATGGAGTATACTTTCTCTGCACCCTCATTTAATTTTTTGGACAGAGGCAATACACCTACTTTTACCGGAGCCAGTGCCGGATGGAAATGAAGAACCGTTCTCATATCCGGTTTTTCTTCTGTTCCGATATTTTCTTCATCATAAGCGCTGCACAGGAATGCCAGAACCATACGGTCTGCTCCCAGAGACGGTTCAATTACATATGGAATATATTTTTTACCTTCTTCATCATCAAAATAAGTCATATCCTGACCGGATACGTTCTGATGCTGTGTCAGGTCATAGTCTGTACGGTCTGCGATTCCCCACAGTTCACCCCAGCCAAACGGGAACAGGAATTCCACATCTGTAGTAGCTTTACTGTAGAAGGACAATTCTTCCGGATCATGATCACGGTAACGAACTTCTTCGTCTTTCAGTCCCAGATTATGGAGCCAGTCCAGACAGAACTGTTTCCAGTATGCAAACCATTCCAGATCTGTGTCCGGTTTGCAGAAGAATTCTAACTCCATCTGCTCAAATTCTCTGGTACGGAATGTGAAGTTACCCGGTGTAATCTCATTACGGAAAGATTTTCCGATCTGACCGATACCAAATGGTAATTTCTTTCTGGAAGTTCTCTGGACATTTTTAAAGTTTACAAAAATACCCTGTGCTGTTTCCGGTCTTAAATATACCGTATTTTTAGCATCTTCTGTAACTCCCTGGAAAGTTTTAAACATAAGATTAAACTGACGGATATCGGTAAAGTTGTGTTTTCCACAAGTCGGACATGGAACCTGATGTTCCTGGATAAATGCAGTCATTTTTTCCTGACTCCATGCATCTACGCTTTCTTCCAGAGCGATTCCTTTTTCTGCACAGAAATCTTCAATCAGTTTATCTGCGCGAAAACGCTCGTGACACTCTTTACAATCCATCAAAGGATCAGAAAATCCACCCAGATGACCGGAAGCCACCCATGTCTGAGGATTCATAAGAATCGCACAGTCCACACCCACGTTATGAGGATTCTCCTGGATGAATTTTTTCCACCATGCTCTCTTTACATTGTTCTTCAGTTCCACACCCAGATTGCCGTAATCCCAGGTATTTGCCAGACCGCCGTAAATCTCAGAGCCTGGATATACAAAACCTCTGGATTTTGCCAGTGCGACAATTTTTTCCATTGTTTTTTCCATAACTGATCTCCTTTTATGATATCTTATTTCTACCTTTATTTATTTTGCACTGTAAATCACATACCCATAGGATTCTGTGATCACCTGTGCATTTTCATATGGAATCCGGGTATCATCCGGCAGCTTTGCCTGATTTTTTCCCAGTAACTCCATATTTTCACTAACATAAAGAATATTGCCCGGTACCAGTACACACAAAGGCTCCTGAAGAATTATGATTCTGGCGTCCTGACACTGATCGGGAACTGCCCCTTTTGCGGCTTCTTTCCCTTCCCCATCCAGAAATTTTCCTTCAAAGGAATATCCTGCTGCCACAGCATCCTTTACTGTCCCCGCAAAAAAATCCACCTGATTAAACTTCCGGTAATCTTCTCTCGATTGAAATCGCAGAAAAACCCTGGCTATCCCCTCTTTAAATTCTGTTTCCACCAGAGTCACCTTCTCGTTTCCCGCCTGTTCATTATACGATTGTACCAGTTCTTTCACACTGCTTTCCAGTTCTTCCTTATCATACTTCTCCAATGGAAAATCTTCCACCAGAGCTTCTGTTACAATCCCTTTTTTATCCACTGTGAGGGTAGATTCTTTTGCATCCTTCAAATCTCCACAACCGGATAGTACCATGGGGATGAGAAGAAAACATATTGCACAGAATAAGACTGTACCAGGTTTCTTCATAACTTTTCCTCCACATTCTTGTTACTGTTCACTCCGTTCACAGCAACGAGCCAAACTTCATTCCAGATTGCCTGCGGCAATGGAATTTTCAAATACCTGTTCATTATACCTGTAATGGCTTTACTTTTCAAGGAAAAATGACTAGCTCTCCATAATCTTCAATATTTCCAGACTTTTAAACCTTTTATCTGTATATCGATCCATATATCTTTCCATCCATTTTCCTGTTTCTTTCACCGCTTCCGGCTTCAGCGTAAATGTATAAAGTTTTTCTATCGGAGAACACACAATATACTGTAACGCATACAATGCTGTAGCAGATATGGGGCGGGCGTCCTTTATTCCGTTCACACATTCGCTGCACACACAGCCGGAATATCCCAGAGAAATATGTGTCAGTTTTTCTGTATTTCCGCAGGCCACACACTCAAACAACCGGGGATATTCTCCATTGATCACCAGAGCTTTCAATTCGAAAATCGTTCTCACCAGCCGATCCGGAATCTGCTCTTTCAACAAAGCTTTCATCGTCACATATAAAAGATTCAGCATATCCACATCTGTGCTGCCTTCTCTTCCATAATAGTCCGCAATTTCCAGAAAATAAAAGCCATAATAAACTCCTGGCTGCTTTGCCGCCAACTGGGTAAAATATTCTCGGATATTTCCCTGAGCCAGCGTATATGCAGTGCGTCCTTCATACAATTGAAAACTTCCAAACACAAACGGATTGGCGATTGCCAGAAAGGGGCTGGTACTTTTCCTGGCCCCCCTGGCAAAAGCTGTAACTTTTCCTCTCTCTTTTGTAAGGATCACCATACGTTTGTCATAATCCCCCACCGGAGATGCAGACAGCACCATACCGGTAACTGTAATGGGTTCACTCATATTTTTCAGATCTCTTTTCTGTCATAGCCGAAATTTTTCATCTGGATATCACTGTCTCTCCAGTCTTTTCGTACTTTTACCCAGATTTTCAGATTCACTTTTTCTTCCAGCATCTTCTCAATCTCATATCTGGCATTACTTCCGATCTTTTTCAGCATAGTTCCCTGTTTTCCGATAATAATTCCTTTATGAGATTCTCTCTCACAGATGATTGTAGCCTCAATATCCACAATATTCTGTCCTTTTCTCTCACGCATCTTCTCAATCGTAACTGCGATTCCGTGAGGAATTTCCTCATCCAGAGCGTGAAGGGCTTTTTCCCGGATCACCTCTGCCACAATCTGTCTCTGTGGCTGATCCGTCACTGTATCCTCATCATAAAACATGGGACCATAGGGCATATACTTGAACAGGGAAGTAATAATATCCTCCGTATTCATCCCTCTTAAAGCAGATACCGGAATAATCTCTGCAAAATCATATAATTTGCGATACGTGTCGATCACCTGAAGAATTTCTTCTTTTTGTATGGTATCAATCTTGTTAATTACCAGGATTACGGGAAGATTGGTTTTTTCCAACTGCTGGGCAATATGCTTTTCTCCCGCACCCACATAAGTTGTAGGTTCTACCAGCCACATCACCACATCCACATCTTTCAGTGTCTGCTCTGCCACATTTACCATGTATTCACCCAGTTTATTTTTTGCTTTGTGGATTCCCGGTGTGTCCAGGAAAATAATCTGACCCTCCTCACAGGTATATACTGTCTGGATTTTATTTCTTGTAGTCTGTGGTTTCTTGGACGTAATGGCAATCTTCTGTCCAATCAGATGATTCATCAACGTGGATTTTCCCACGTTTGGCCGGCCTATAATAGCCGCAAATCCGGATTTAAAATTATCGTTCAAAATATTCTCCTTTTCAGTTATTCAATGGTTCCACTGTTTTCAAAATCTCTCTGTTTTTCTCAAGTGATGATTCGCTTCCCACCACGCAGATATTTTCCTGATCCAACACTGCCTGGATCAGATCTGCCAGTCTTCGGATGTCTTCCTGATCCGCTTTGAGAATCTCATCTCTTTCTTTCTGGAAATCTTCTTCTCCCAGACCGCTCAGCCATGCAGTCAAAGCCAGTTCTCCCTGTGCTGAAGGATTCATGGGGATGTCCAGTTCACTTATGGTACCAATGATATATTTTGTCATTTCCCTTTCATCAGCCTGGAAATTTCTCAAATATTCCGGCGTACCGCGAAATACATCCAGAGTCTGTTTCAAATGCGGATCGCGATAAGATACCAGGAAGCTGTCTCCTGTACGGCGGAAGTTGCTCATGCATCCATAAGCTCCTCCTTTTACCCTGATATTGATCCACAGATAATCATAACTTAAAATCACCTTCAAAATACGCAGGGCCCCTGTATATTCAAAACCTGATTTCCGGAAATTACCGCCGGCTGCCGCATACTGTACCTGTCCGGCTGTGGTAAATCCTTCGTTTTTCCGGGCAAAATCGTAACGAATCTGTCCTGTCTCCACAGGATTTTTATACAACAGAGGAATTAACAGAGCCAACTGCCCTTCAAATCCTTCATAACCCTTTTGATCTGTAGTAACGCTCACCAACAGATTTTCACTTCTGAAGATTGTAATAATTAATTGCTGAAGTTTCTTCTTCAGATCTTCTTTTTTCTCTTCAAAATTCTTTTCCAGATCTTCCAGCAGACGGAAATACCCGATTCCTGCAATTCTGTCCTGGAAATTAGATGCCGGGGAATAATAGGAGGCTGATCTCATCACTGCTGTGGAGTGTCCCGCTTCTCCCAAAGACACCTCCAGTCTTGCTTTCTGTCTTGCCAGAATCTCGTATAATCGTCTGTCGTCTTCCAGTTTTGACGTAAACAAGATCTCCCGGATCATAGAGAACACAAAACCTTCTTTTTCTTTCAGATATTTGGCTCTGACACCAAACATCCGTCTACAGTCCTCCTGCTCCTTCGGCGGCGTAAACACCTGCAATCCACAGTTGATTCCCCCACTTTGCGCATTGATTTCATGGAATAGCTCTCCATAGGTATAATGAGCGGTATCCACATAGCCCAATACAGATTTTAAAATCCCCATATAAGGAACCAGTTCATCCGGTACCCGGGCGGTATCAAACAAAAGACTCATATAGGTGATGCCATTGGTATCCACCTCATGGTGAAGCACAGTTCTTCCATGTACCATATGAGGTGTATTATAAAGCTTCACTGTTTCTTTCTTAATATCAGAACGTTTCAGCATCGGAATTTTTGCCTTTGCTTCCTCTGAATCTTCACTTTCCTGGAACTGTTGTAACCGTCTGGTTTTTTCCACCATTTCTTCCAGTTCCTCTCTTGTGCAGGATTCTTTATAAGCGGCAAGTTTTTCTTCCAATTGTTTTTCCTCTTCCAGCGCCATACCTTTTTTGGGAACTCCCAATACCAGCGCCGTATGAGGATTATCCAGAAGATATGTCTGGATCAGATTTTCAAAATATCCCTGAGAAGCCTTTTCTTTTAAGCTGTCGAAAGCCCCCAGCCGTTCCAGATGAATAAACGGTTTCTCATCGTCATAAAGCCAACTGTCAAATACGTCAATTCCGTACATTAATCCTCTTGGGAAAGAAGAATAATCCGCTTCTCTGAATCTGAATTCCAGGAAATTAATACCTGCAGCCACTGCTTTCTGGTTAATTCCTTCTTTTACAATTTTTAAAAGAGTGTCCCGGATCACCTGAACAAATTTTTCTTTATCCTTTTCTTCTCCATTTTTTACAATCACAGAGAAGAAGGGCTGTAAAATTCCATCGTCATATCCTCCCTGCACATCTTTTCCCAGCCCTGCATCTAAAAGCGCCTGACGAAGGGGAGCCCCGGGAGCCGAAAGCAGTACATAATCCAATACCTCAAAAGCAGTACAAAGTTCCACATCCAGAGAATTTCCCACCACTGTATTGTAAGTAAGGTAGGTATTTTCTTCTTCACTTCCCCCTTCTGCCACCGGATAGTACACAATATGTTCCAAAGGTTTTTCAAAAGGCTTCTGATAAGGAATCTGAGAATCCACCTGAATCCGGTCAAACTTGCTGAGATATTCCTGATCCAGCCAATTCAGCTTTTCTTCCACATCCATGTTTCCGTACAGATAAATATAACTGTTGGAAGGATGGTAATATCTGCTGTGGAAAGCCAGAAAATCCTCATAAGTCAAATCCGGTATTTTTCTGGGATCTCCTCCTGACTCCACGCCATAAGGAGTATCCGGAAACAGCACATCAAATATTTCTCTTTGCAAAATCTCATCCGGAGAAGAAAATGCGCCTTTCATTTCGTTATAAACCACACCATTATATTTTAACGGACTATCCAGGTCTTCTAACTGGTAATTCCATCCTTCCTGGCGGAAGATTTCTTCTTTTTCATAAATATTCGGATAAAATACCGCATCCAGATACACGTGCATCAGATTTTGAAAATCCTGATCATTGCAGCTTGCCACAGGATACATGGTTTTATCCGGATAGGTCATGGCATTTAAGAATGTATTCAAAGACCCCTTTACCAGTTCCACAAAAGGATCCTTCAGCGGAAACTGACGGGAGCCACACAGTACGCTGTGTTCCAAAATATGAGCCACACCGGTACTGTCTGCCGGAGGAGTTCTGAAAGCAATATTGAATACTTTATTGTCATCCTCATTTTTCAGAATCATCACCCGGGCGCCACTTTTTTTATGGCGCAGAAGATATCCATCTGCATGTATATCTTCAATCCTCTGCTGTTTTACTATTTCATAAGCTCTACACTCATTCATCGGCAACTCTACACCTCCATTTACTTTTAAGAGCGGGTACTCCTGACTTTGCAGCACTTGTAACCCGCTCTTCTTTCAGTCTATTCAGACTGTTTTAGTTACTGTTCACAGTAACTGTTGTATTCATAACCATTTCTTACGTTACTCTTCTGATTTTCCGTAATATTTCATCAAAATCTCCATCTGCTCTTTTTTCAAAATCAGATTAATACTCTCCGGATTCAGCACGTAACCCTGTACGTCTTTGATCATATATCCGGGAAGTTGTTCAAACTTCACCTGTAAAAGACGATGCTTCTGATCCTTTCCCCGATAATGTTTCATCAGTTCTCCTGTGTCAGAAAAAATCGGCTGAAACTTTTCCCCCTGCTTATTCTGCACATAGAGTAAACGGATATTTCCCGGAGCTTCCTTTTCCTCATCCACTTCTACCGGCATAAGATAAGTGGATTTTACCAGATTTACGGACATTTCTTCTTCCAGCTCTTTCAATGTCTCCTTATCCGGTTCCACTCCCGGTTTACGCAATTCCTGCAGAAAATAAATGGCGGAAAGCTGTAACTGTGGATTTAAAATTGGTCTCTGTCTTTCCGGAAGTTTAGTATAATCCGGTATCTTCACCACGCTGGTCAGTTCCAGTTTATGCTGATGGTCTCCATCCTGAAATACAATTTCATTGATACCCATAGCAAAAAGATTCATATAAAACATAGGAGCTTCTTCTTTTTTCACTTTTACTCCCATAAGAAGAATCTTCTTCTCTGTATAGCTTTTCGCAAACTCCTGTACTTTATCCTGTTCAGTAAAAATCCATACCTGATCGTTATATGTTTCTTCATCACAGGTGGCAAACGGCATTCTCGTCACTGCGGAATATACTACAAACATCTCTTCCAGATTCTGTAACTTTCTGATAATAAACACCTGATCTACTGTCATACCCCTCTAAATTCCTTTCCCGGGAAATTTTCGCTGCCATACTCTCAAATAAAAGCAACATTTCTCTTCTTCCCTCTTATTCTGGTCTGTACTCCAGTATAACACAAAACCCCCGTTGAGACAATATCGGGAAAAACATAGCCGCCGTCAAATCAACAGATTTTTTACCTTTTTCAGTAAAATATTATATTGTTTTCCTTCTGGCTTTCTTATATTATTATCCCATAAGTCTTCGGGGTGATCCGGACAGGCTTTGCCTGATGACAGAAAAGTTTTGGAAAGGGAAAGGAGTACAATCATGTTAAAAGGAATTCCTAAAATATTATCTCCTGAATTGTTAAAAGTTTTATGTGAAATGGGTCACAGTGACCGCCTTGTTATTTCTGATGGGAACTTCCCTGCAGAATCCATGGGAAAAGACGCTATTGTAATCCGTTGCGACGGTCATGGGGTACCGGAGCTTCTGGATGCCATCCTGCAAGTATTCCCTCTGGATACATATGTGGAAAAACCGGTAAATCTCATGGAGGTTATGCCTGGAGATACTGTAGAAACCCCCATCTGGGATACCTATAAAGAAATTGTTGCAAAATATGATGAACGCGGCGAAAAAGCCATTGGAAATATCGAAAGATTTGCTTTCTATGACGAAGCAAAAACTGCTTACGCAATCATTGCCACCAGCGAAAAAGCTCTGTATGCAAATATTATGCTGCAGAAAGGTGTTGTGGTTGACTCATAATCATTCTTCCTTACTTCAGAAAGAGGACTGTCCTGAATGTTCAGAACAGTCCTTCTTTTTTAACCTTCTTTTTTTACCGGCATGGGTACCGGTTCCTGCGCTTTCAGCACATAACCGCAATCACAGGTTACTTCTTCCACAATTCTTCCTCTGGATGTATAATATTCCAGAACTTTTCCACACTGGGGACAATCCATTTCCTCCAGAACCCATGTTTTTGCGTTGCCTTCACATCCATCAAACATTGCCATAAACAAATCCTCCTTTTTTATGTTTTATTTACAGTTTTTTTGCTCTATCCGGATAATTGGTAAAAATCCCATCCACTTTCCACTCTGCCATCCGTTCCATATCCTGTTTTTTATTGACGGTCCATACATTAACGCCAATACCTTTTTTGTGACATTCTTCCACCTGACTTTCTGTCAGATACGATTTGTCCGGATGATAATACTCTACCTGGTATTCTTTTGCAAATGCTCCCATATTATCCACCCTGGTTTCCGAAAGAAATCCCATGGGAATCTCCGGAATAATTCTTTTACATTTGACCACGGAAACCAAATTAAATGATGAAAAGATCACCCGGTCAACCAGATCAAATTCTCTGACCAGATCAATCACTTTTTCTTCCAGATTTTCATAATAGTATACGCTGTTCTTTAATTCAATATTGGTGAGCAATCTTGTGGGCTTTACCCATTCCAGATATTCCCGAAGTGTGGGGATTTTCTGAAAATCATACATCCCCGGAAATTTTCCACAACAGTCAAATCTGCATAATTCCTCATATGTATAATCTCTCAAATTACCTTTTCCATTGGTAGTCCGGTTAATTGTTTCATCATGCATAATCACAATTTCTCCATCCTTTGTGAGCTGCACATCCAATTCAATTCCATCACAACCTGTCTCTGCTGCTTTCTGAAATGCCAGCATGGTATTTTCCGGATATAATCCACTGAAGCCTCTGTGCGCAAAAATTCTCATAATCTGCCTCCTTGCTTTTCCTGCAATCATTATGTGAAAATCACATACTCCTGTTTATAATTACCCCAGACTGTACAGGGCTCTTTTGTAAAATAAAAAGAGAAAAATAACAGTTCCTTATCATTTAACGTTACTGCAATCGATAACAGCATATCATCCAAAGGTAAAAACAAATCATCTTTTCCCACTTTCAGCTTCTTCAGATATTCCTGTTGTTCCAAAGACAAAGCTGCCAGTACCATCTCCTGTGACTCTTCTTCCAGAAATGGGAAATAGCAATCCACAAAAGCATTCTCTTTTCCGTTCTTTTCCCATAACTGTCGGATAAAATCTGCTGCTTTTCCCGGACTGAAATATCGGCTTTCCCAATGGTAATCTGTCATTCCATTCTGGATTTTTTCAAAATAAATGCCGCCTTTTTTAATTAATTCTTCTCTTGTCATACATTTTCCCTCCGACTTTTATTTTATCACAAAACTCCCATATGGAACACCCTTTTCTTTCTTGAATTCATCAGATTTCATGACGTTTTTTTTGTTACCCTTCCCTCTTTTTCCCGATTGGGCATATACAGTCACTACACTTCTCTCATACCCACAAAATCCTCTTATCACGGGATGGATTTCTTTCTTATACCTGCTATATGCCCAAAATGCTGGAAAACTCCCTGTTTTTTTCGTGGAATTTGGGCATATACAAAATGTTCTTTTCTCATATGCCCATTGCCCCCTGAATTTTCCCTCTTAACATACACTCATACGGCAGACACATAAAAAATATGTTTTATTCCCCAAAATATGAAAAGAAAAAACTGCCATACCGCATTTTTGCGATATGGCAGCTTAGTATTAATCTTTATCTTATTTGTACAGTGGTCCGTAGTTCTTGCAAGCTCTGTAATCTGCTCCTTCTTTGTCCATTCCAAAAGCATTCCAAGCTGCAGGACGGAAGATTTTTTCTTCCGGTACGTTATGCATACAAACCGGAATTCTCAGCATAGAACACATAGTGATCAGATCAGCTCCGATATGTCCATAGGAGATTGCTCCATGGTTAGCGCCCCAGTTGTTCATCACATCATATGCTGTTTTGAAAGCGCCTTCACCTGTACATCTTGGTGCAAACCAGGTACATGGCCATGTGTAGTCTGTACGTTTCCACAATTTATCAGATACTTCCTCTGGAAGATTTACTGTCCAGCCTTCTGCAATCTGAAGAACCGGTCCCAGACCTTTTACCAGGTTCAGACGAATCATAGTTGCAGGCATTTCTGCTCTTGTAACGAATCTGGAAGAGAATCCGCCACCACGGAAATATCCGTTATCTGCTGCATTCCATGTGGTAGCATCCATAATTGCTTTCTGATCTTCTTCTGTTACATTCCACCATTCTTTCATAACACCGTTGCCGTTTTCATCTTTTGCTTCTCCACAAGCATCCAGACAGCAAGCGCCGGAGTTGATCAGGTGGATAAATCCGCCATTTTCTTTTGCAACGCCTTCCAGATCATATCCTGTTGCTTTTTTAACTGCTTCCGGACTCCAGTATGTACGAACATCCGCAAACATCTGCGCACGGTTGGTAAGAAGTTTCATGAACATCATTCCCAGACCATTTAATACGTCGTTTTCTGTTGCCAGAATATATGGCTCTCTTGCTCCATTCCAGTCAAAGGAAGTATTCAAAACTGCCTCTGCGAAGTCTCCGTTTGGATAGAAGTCTGTCCACTGTCTCTGACCCTGGAAACCTGCTGCCAGAGCGTTGTGTCCAATCGCTTCTTCAGAGAATTTTGGATCCAGTTTATCACAGCCGTTCATCAGTTCTTTGATGATCACTGCCATCTTAACTACAAATTCAAACTGCTCTTCTTTTTTCTCATCAGACATCTGCAGTTCCGGTGGATTCTTGTCAAATCCAATCTTGCAGGTCTCTTTTGCCCATTTCAGAGCTTTTTCAAATTCTTCATGATCGTAGATACCTTCTGTCATACGGCGGATGATTTCCACTTCATCAACAGATTCCACACGCATTCCCAGATAAGATTCGATGAAATCAGAATCAATAATAGATCCGCCGATACCCATACAGATAGAACCGATCTGCAGATAAGATTTTCCTCTCATGGAAGCTGCTGCGACTGCTGCACGTCCGAAACGAAGGAGTTTTTCCTGTACGTCTTCCGGAATGGATGTATCGTCTGCTTCACAAACATCATGTCCGTAAATACCGAATGCAGGAAGTCCTTTCTGTGCATGTGTTGCCAGAACGGATGCAAGATACACTGCTCCTGGTCTTTCTGTTCCGTTGAAGCCCCATACTGCTTTGATTGTCTGAGGATCCATATCCATAGTTTCGGAACCGTAGCACCAGCAAGGTGTAACTGTCACTGTGATATCAACGCCTTCTTTTCTGAATTTGTCTGCACATGCTGCGGACTCGCCAACACGTCCGATAGTTGTATCTGCGATTACAACTTTTACCGGTTCTCCATTGGAATATCTCAGATTATCTTCAAATAATTTTGCTGCGGATCTTGCCATATTCATGGTCTGCTCTTCCAGAGATCCACGAACATCCAAAGCTCCTCTTCTTCCATCGATAGTAGGTCTGATACCGATTACAGGGTAACTACCGATCAATCTGCTCTTTGCCATAATACAAATACCTCCTGAAATATGTTTTTATAGTAATTCGTTACCTGGTTCCAATAAGCTGTGCTCATCCTCCACTCCTGTTTCCTGAACTACTCAGCTCTGAGCGGAATAACCAATCGCACTGCGGCATTGCCACATTTCTTAGTTCAAATTATACTACTGTTCTTTTCTTTCTTCTCGTGTTATAATGGCTAAAAATAGAAGAATATTCACCTTTTTTATCTTTTTGTGAATTCTTCCAAATATGGAGGATGTATTTTATGCAATATTACAATTACAGTGAAAACAAACAACGGGGAACTTTTGATTTTCCCTTTGAATTTTACCATGTTGACAGTTCTCATCCCCGCTATGAGATGGCATATCACTGGCACGTGGAATATGAAATCATTCGCATACTCACCGGTACTCTCCATGTTACCATGGATGAGAAGGAATTTACTGCCACTCCGGGAGATATCGTATTCGTAAACAGCGGAATTCTTCATTCCGGTATTCCCTCCGACTGTGTTTACCAGTGTATTGTTTTTGATATGAATGCCTTCCTAAAAAATAACCCCCGCTGTTCCACCTACATCAAACAGATTATTGATCATTCTGCTTTTGTGTATCATCACTTTACCCTGAAAAATCAGCAGATTCACCAAATTGTCTGGGATATATTTAACGCCATGGAATCTCAAAAAACCGGTTATGAACTGATCGTATTTGGAGAATTGTATCACTTTTTTGGCGTGGTATTCAGTGAGCAGTTATATTTCTCCGACTCTCCTCAAGATCGCAGAGATTATCGGAAAATCATGCAGTTAAAGAAAGTTTTGGACTATATGGAGGCCAACTACTCCTCTCCCGTGACCCTGGAACAGCTTTCCGCTTCCGTCAATATGTCGCCAAAGTATTTCTGTCGTTTTTTCTATCAGATGACTCACAGAACCCCCATCGATTACCTGAATTATCAGAGAATCGAACATGCCAGCTACCAGCTCGCCACCACCGACGTCTCTGTAACAGAAGTTGCTTATAATTGCGGCTTCAATGATCTGAGTTATTTCATAAAAACATATAAAAAGTATAAAGGTATTACCCCCGGAAAGTCAAAAATACGGGCAAATGAATAGATTCCATTTGCCCGTATTTTTTATCTTTCTTTATCCCAACCGATACATGGTTCTTCTGTCTCCCAGATAAATAACGCTTCCTGCAGGAAGTTCTGTCATCTCTTCCCCTTTCAGCCTGGTATCATCTGCCGCCTTATACGTTCCTCTCACAGAGTGATCTGTCACCAGATACATATCGTCGAACTTTCGATATGTTATGGAACAATGTTTTGCTTCTATGGCAAATCCCATAATGATATGGTTGCACACACTTCCATCCTGTCCCAGCACTAATGTCTGCGCATCTGTAACCTCTGTCACTCTCTGAGGTTCCGGACCGGAAAGACAGATAATTCTTCCCTTTCCACTTCCGTATCTGTCAAAATATTGACTATTACCAAATCCCTGACCAGATTCATAACTTTGGTTTTGTCCATATCCCATTCCGGCATTATATCCCGGCGCGATCTGATTCACCATCCGAACCATCAGATAATAGCTGTAATAGACGGTCAATGCACAGGTAAGATATCCCAACAAAGCCCACAGCAATAAGCTGCTTCCATTTTCCTGTATCCGCACCCCATACCGCATCGCATTTGCCTGCAATCTGTTTCCCTGCTTATACATCCAGTAATATGTGTAAATTCCACAGGTTAAAATCCCCAGTATAATAACAATAATATAATTGGGTACCGACTGTCCGTCCCCTTCACATATTCTGTTTACATCTTCATTCCACATATACCAGAAAAACAAACCGTAAAGGCCGCAAGTAAGGATATTCAAAACTAAAAACATCCAGAAATCTCTCTGTTGAATCATATGCATCCCCCATCTCTGTCGTAACTGTATTTGTAAAAAAAATCATACCAGTTCAGCTCCCGCCATTCCCGAAACTACACTGGACGCTTATCCTGCACCGGATAACCGAACTGTTACAAAAATTTTCTTTTAGTTTAACTTATCCCAACAAATCCGTCAATACAGAAAGGGCATATTCCGCCAAACTGTGATCCTCCTCCCCGGTTCCCCCGGAGATTCCCAGACCACCAATGATATTTCCCTGATATACCAGAGGTACTCCGCCGCCAAAAATAACAATTTTTCCTCCATCCAAAGATTCCAGACCGTAAAATGTCTGTCCCGGCTGAGCAAGTTTTGATAACTCCATGGTAGACATTTTGACTGCCACAGCCGTATAAGCCTTTCTCACAGCCACATCAAAACTTACCAGAAAAGCCCCGTCCATCACATGAACTGCTATGGGATTGCCGTCAGGACCACAGACTGCAATAACTGCTTTTTTTCCTCTTCTTTTGGCTTCCTCTTCAATTTTTTCAATTAATTTTTTGGAAAGTTCCAAAGTCATTCGTCCCTGTCCCATCCGCAAAAGTACCTGTTGAATCAGTTCTTCATCACTGATTTTTTCTCCGCTCTGAGATGAAACCTCTCTGGTCATATCTTCCTTTATCACCTGCGCTCCTCCTGCTACACTGTCACTGTGAGTAATATTTTCCATAGCCGCATCATATGAACGCCCCAAAACATAGAGATAATCTGCCAGACGGTTCATATATTTTCTTGCCCCGCTATCGCTGCCAAACTTTACACTGACCGCCGCCAGACATCTTTCTGCTCTTCTTGCCACTGTTCTTGTCACATCCATCTGAGCAGAAACAGGATTTGCCCCGGGAAGGATAAATTTTTTCGGTCTTTCAAACGAACTTTCCAGACGATCAATTTCTTTTTCCAACTCCTGAATATTCTCATCTTTTAATTTATACTTCATATTATAGGAATCAGCAATTCCTGCCATAATAGTCATCAGTGTCTGCTGAATATTCTCCAGAAAAGAAATGGTATGTTCATCTTGTATTTTTGTTTTTGTCAGGCCAATATGACTGGTAAGTTCGTCTATGGTTCCCATCACTTCCACCCGGTCATCTGATTTACTTATATTTTTCGTGTGTACCAGGCTTGTTGTACCTGCATCACCAGTTTTTGTATAGATTTTCATTTCTCTTCATCTCCGAATACTTTTTCAAAACTCAGGCTCTTAAACGGCATTTTTTTAATTGCCCGGGCGCTGTTTGCGCCTAAATTCCGACATTGCCAGAATCGAGGCGTATCTAATTCAAATACATTTTTCCCTTTGGGAAGGCGGCTCATCTGCATTGCCATCCGGGAACCTGTAATTCCGATTCCAGAACCCAACATAGATTCATTTGCCGCTGTATATGCCAGCTCGTCCAGTTCTCCTTCACTCTGCCTTATTTCGTAGAGAACGCCCTCTTCTTCAATTCCGGCACATATTTCCCGAAGATAATCCGGATCCGGCTGCCAGCTATAAATAAGAATCCCCGGCTTATTTACGATCATCGGTCTACCTCCTGATTCTTCTGTCCCAGATAGGACAGTAACAATCCCGTTGCCACAGCATTTCTTGGACCCTCTTCTCCCCGGATATTCCCTCTTCCGCACACAATACGGTATTCCGCCAACGCTTCTGTCAACATTTCCGGTATTTCAAAATCCTCCGCAGAACCTCCCACCAATACCACGTTTGGTATTTTTTTCAGATTGTGTTCCGGCGCCACTTTTTTCAAAGCTCTGACTGCATTAGTGACAAATACTTTCTTTTTTGCTTCCCGCCGTACCTGTCGGATTTTTTCCATAGGAATATCTTCTTCTATCCTGAGAAGTTCTCCCGGCGCCAGCAAAACCACATGACCGTAATATCTGGGATCGATAGAATCCTGAAAAAATTCCATGGAGCCATTCTCTAATCTCATGTGAAACAGGCTTTCCACCTTTGCCAGAGGATATTTTTTTATCTGTTCTGCCGTATTTCGGCTCTGCAGTCCCAATTCTGTCTGGATCAGCATGGATACCAGTTCTCCTGCTCCCGCCTGATGAGTGGTTTCCACTGTACCGTCTTCCCGCAGCAATGCCGCATCGGTGGAACCTCCGCCCATATCCAAAATCGCCAGCGGCAATTGGGTTCCCGGTGTGGTAAGCGCTCCCAAAGAAGCCATAACAGCTTCCACTCCTGCCACTTTTCCCTGAAGATGAAGCTCTTCTCCCAGCTTATCTGCAATCTGCTGCATAGGGAGGTGACGGGTTTTTACCATAGCTGCAATTCCCACTGCTTTCTCCATACAGGTTTCACCTGCCAAAGATCCGGATATCACCACCGGCGCCATGGTATCGACTGCCAGAATATCCGTAATCCTGATTTTTTCCTTTTCTTCCCGGGATACCTGAGCCATATCTTCTTTGATTCTCTGAAGCATATTACCCACATTTGTATTTGGCTGCCCCCAGATGTCCTGAATATCTCCTGCCCTTTGCAGCCCTTCCATGATCATTTCTGCTCCTGAATCAATACTTACCGTAATGCTTCTTTCACCCCGCATATAGATTTCTCCAGCCGGAAGAATCTGTTCCTGTACATTACCGTGAGGTGTTCGAATAACCACTGCGCTTCTTTTTCCAATCAGACTTTTTGCAATCGGAGTAACCATACGGGTTTCTTCCGGATTCAACTGTAACAGTGTGGCGATCCCATAAGGATTGGACAACATTCTCACACTGGTACCTGCAGGGGCAACTTCAATAGCCGCCATTTTCCCTTCCGGAACCCCCTCGATATGGCGAACCTCATCGATCACAGGGATTTTCTCCTTCAGTCTGTTTTCCACCAGTACGGCCTCATCTGCCTGCAAAATCAATCCTTTGATTTTCTTTCCCGGCATATACTGGTTCATCTTCTCTGCAATGGCTTCATAAGAAAATTTTTCTGACGCAGTAACAATATACGGCTTATCAGGTTCAGCCTGATACAGATGTTCCAGGCTGATCAGTATTCCTGCCGCCTGGCCTTCTCCTGCCGGAGTGGACGGATTATGTCCAATCATAGAAGATTCCGTGATGATCGTTTCTGTAATAGTCTCCATAGCCGTATCTCCAATGACAGGAGCCGCCTCATTCAGCCGCACATGATCCAAATCAGAGATGTTTTTTCCGATTTTTTCCATGGCTTCCATAAGAGCCGCCCTGACCCCCAGCACATTGGGAAGAGTTCCCTTTGTTCCTGTGGTCATCCGGGAAGCGGAAGAAAGAAAATGAAATACACCATTTTCTTCTACACTGCCGATACATACTTCAGTTGTGGAATTTCCTATATCAACACCTGCAACCAGTTTCAATGCTCTTACCTCGTTATCCCTCTTTTTTCGTAAATTTCTGCTGCTTCCAGTACAAGTTTTGCACAGTGGGGCGCATGATAAACTTCCAGAAGTTCTTTCGCCATCTCTATCAGCTCCCTTTTTGTGGAGCGATTAGGACGAAGCTTATTATACATCTGAAGAATCACCTCATCCGGCACATCTACCAGTTCTGCAGCTCGTTCAAAGTTTCCTTCCATAGCGGGGTTATCTGCTTCCCTGGCCACCTGCCCCTGTCGATGAAGCATTTCTTTGGAAATCTTGATATCATCCGCCTGAACATTACCTTTTTTTACCTCCTCAAGAGTAATCTGAGAAAGTTTTTTTCCTGTTTTGGAAGTAATGGAATCCGCCTCATTTTGTCCTAATGGATAATTGCTCATTTCCTGTCCTCCCATTCTATGATTTTCTTATCAGGATCCAACTGTTCTGTCTCGATAATATGCATTAATGCAGCCTTCACCTGAAATTTTGCTCTTACCATAGGATCATTGGTACACTCAATAGGAGTTACCTTTTCTCCTTTCACATATTTCGCCGCATTTCGTCCGATCTTACGATAAATATCCAGAGTGATCAGCGGCGCCTGAGGAAACAGTTCCAGATTGGTAAGCGGATAAAGGTCTTTTTGGTGAATCACCGTTGTTCCTTTTGACTGAATCCCGATTCCGATACCGGAACCTGAAAGTTTTGCAGATTCCAGAGCCATAAATGCCACATCGGAAGTATCCAGAACTTTTACTACCCGTGAATGCATTCCTTCTTCCTCGATCCCGGCCCTCAGATTCTTCAGCACCTCTTCCAGGGGTAACCCACAAATAGTTTTTGTAATCTCTTCCTGAAAAGCTGCTCCTACTCCAATCACAATTTCTTTGGGATCTGTTCCCTGTTTTGCCTGAGGATATCCCTCATAGGAATGTTTTGGCCGCATTCTTGTCTTTCCCGCCAGAGAAACCTCCCTGCTGTCCCCGGAAGGCTGCTTCTGTAACTGTTCTAACACCGCCTGGGTAATCGCCTGAACTAATTTTTCATTCATTTCCATCCCTGCAGCCCTCCTTAAAATTCATTAATATTAATACGATGGGGAATTGCCTTAATTTCTTCCCAACGTTTTCCGTCCACCCGGTATCCGGTACCTGGGCCCATATAATCATTGGGAGTATTCACTCCTGACATAACCTGGAAATTTTCATCCAGAATCGCGGAAGTATGCATATAGTCTCCGATCACACGCTGTTTCAGCATATTCAGTATACTCTCTGCCAGATCGTCAAATCCGCTTTCTGCCAGCGCCTTTACAATATCCACACCTGTAATTTTTCTCTTCATCAGATCGTCTGCTGCCATCAGATCCGACGCCACATCTCTTTTTAATGTATCCTTACTTCCGTGTGCATACGTTACCGCTTCCACCTGTTCATCTGTCACTTCTGTAAGACCCAGATATTTAAATACAGCCTGCACTGCTTTTCCGGCTTCTCTGCGGACACGGATCACCTCTTCCTCTGTGACAGGGCGAAGACCGCCGTCCACCTGCATATCTCTTTGCAGTACATTGTAATCATCAAAGTCTTCCGCATCAAAATTGGATCCGGCAAACATATTGTCGTAATTTGGCTCCCCTGCATAACCGGAAAAAATAAAATCTGTTCCCGGCATAAACTGAAGCATGGTTCTTGCTGTTCTTCTCATATCAGAATGAGAGAAACTCTGGTCATTGGAAGATGCACATTCCAGTCCCAGCAATGCTGCCACCAGATTTTCACCAATGATTTCCCGGATACCTGCCGGTACACCTGCGGCTACTCCCACGCAGCTTACTGAACCATTCTGGATTCCCTGACTTCCTGCTCCCTTTGTCACATACAGACAACGACATTCCAGATACAGCATGGATTTTTTCTCACTGCTTCCCATCAGCACTTCTGAACCGGAACCGGAAGTAAATCTTACTTTCAATCCTCTGGAACCATAAGCCGCATTTAAAAATGCTTTGGAATACGGTGTATCATCTCCATCAATAAATACTTTCTCTGTTCCATATACAGAAAGTGTCTCTGCATACGTTGTCAATCCCCGGATTCCCAGCTCAAGTTCAATGGCCTCTTCCACTGCGCACTGGGTCAGTACCCCTCGTCTTCCCACCTGGGAACCGATCAGCAGGGCAATCGCATTAAACGGTGCGTATCTTGCCACACCTGTGGTAGTTTCTTCTTCACTGAATCCTCTCAGCGCTCCTTCCGCCGCATCTGCTGCGATCTGTACCGGATCGTCTTTCAGGTTTGTTATATGAGCCTGATTTCCCGGCACTTTTCTGGCACGCATTTTCTGCATCCCCATCATCATTTCCACCACATTTAATTCATTGATTACTTCTGCCATCTTTGCCGGAGTAATACCGGATACAATATCCAATACTTCTTTTCTGGATACGTTGATATCCACGATTTTCCGGGCGATATCAAGAGAAGAAAATCCCATAGATTCCTGCGCCCTCTCAATCCGAATGGCGTAATCTGCTATGAACTGATCCAGAAAATCAAAGTCTTTCCTTTCTTTTCCGTCCAGCTCCACGATTTTTCCATTTTCAATCCGAATAGAGGGTTTTGGATCATATGGACTTTTCATTGCCACAAATCCCATTTCCGGCCATTCATCGATGAATCCGTCTTTATTTACCGAACGGTTGTTCAGTATTTCAATCCTCTTTGATTTCATAATTCTGATCCCTTTCGTTCTCAGCAGCTATTACCGGTCCCTCCCGTTTATATAATTTTTCAGAAGGACCACAGCTTGGTATATATTTTAATGATATCTTCCTTCGACGGAACTCTTGGATTTGTTGCTGTACATGCGTCTGCCAACGCTGCATCTGCCATCTTATCCACCGCTGCAAAATATGCGTCCGGTGTGATAGTTCCAATTTCCTGTATCGTCAACGGAATATTCATTTCTTTCTGCATAAATTGTATCCAGTTCACTAAAGACCTGACACTCATGACCTCATTATAATTACTAAGTCCCAGAATATGTGCAATATTGGCATACCGCTTTACTGCCGGAAGATATTCTTTCTGACTTCTGGAGTGTTTATTGATATTGGCGTTAAATTCTACAATATGGGGCAGCAGCATAGCGTTTGCACGTCCATGGGGAATATGGAACAGAGCGCCCAACTGATGAGCCATACTGTGTGTAATTCCCAGGGATGCAGAATTAAATGCCAGTCCCGCCAGGCAGGACGCCACGTGCATTTTCTGTCTGGCATGCATATCGTTTCCATCCAGATATGCCCGCAGTAAAAATACACCGCAGATTTCAATTGCTTTCTCAGAAAGCGCAGAAGAGAATTCATTGTGATCCGTACTCACATAAGATTCCAGAGCATGGGTAAATACATCCATTCCTGTATCTGCTGTAATAGATGGCGGAACACTTTTTACCAGTTCTGCATCCAAAATTGCCTCATCCGCTGTAAGTCCTTCTGATACCAGAGGATATTTTACCTTGGCTTCTGTATCATTTACCACCGCAAAAGAGGTAACTTCCGAACCTGTACCGCTGGTGGTTGGAATCGCGATCAATCCCACAGGACCATAATTATTGATTTTCAATGAAAATTCCCGAATTGCTTTTGAAGAATCAATGGCTGAGCCTCCGCCCACTGCCACAATAGCTTCCGGCTGATATTCCAGAAACTTCTTCACTCCATTGGAAATCTTATCTACTGGAGCATCCGGTACCACATCATGAAAAATCTCATACTGTATTCCACCCTCCCGGAGCGGTTCCGTAATAAGATCGATCATTTTACTTTCTACTACGAAAGGATCTGTAATCACCAGAACTTTTCTGTATGGAATTTCTTTCAGACGGGACAAAGCTCCCTCTCCAAAATAAATCTGCGTCTTTATTCCAAAACTATCCATGATTTTTCCTTTCTCTATTCCGGATAATAGCATTTTATCTTATGCGCTTCCAAAAATTCCAGCCACTGCTCCGAGGGTTTCTGATCTGTCACAACCGCTGTCAGATTGTGAGTATCTGTCACTTTTGAAAACGACATATTGTCAAATTTACTGTGGTCTACAGCCAAAATACTTTCTTTGGCTGAATTCATCATTGTCTGTTTTGCCTGAGCAAACAGATCATTGGAATCCATGATTCCCCGTTCCATGTCGAAAGCTTTACAGGAAACAATCGCCTTATCCACATAGTATCCTCTCAGGGCCGCCTCAGCCTTTGAGCCTAAAAGCGCCAGATATCCTTCTTTCATGGTTCCCCCTGTGGAAATAATATTCCACCCGGACACATCTGCCAGTTCAATCATAATCTCAATGGAATTGGTGATCACTGTCAGTCTCTGTTTTTCTTTAATTGCTTTGGCAACAAAAACAGCAGTGGTACTGGCATCCAACATAATCTGATCTCCGTCACGAATCATATCGGCAACTATTTCCGCAATTTTCTGTTTTCCCAATACATTCCGGTTTTTTCGTACATTAAAGGGCATATCAATGCTCATATTCTCATTGATCACTGCTCCCCCATAACTTTTGATGGCATAGCCTTCATTTTCCAGCTTATCCAAATCCCGCCGGATGGTTTCTTCTGACACGTTGTATAGCTGACTCAATTCGCTGACTACTACACGTTTTTCTTCCTGAAGCTTCTCCAGAATCAGATTTCTTCTCTCTAACGCTAGCATACAACTTGTCCCCCTTTTATGTCTTTTCCCTTATGTGCAAAGGAGGCGCCAGGCTTAGACATTTATAAATATTCAAAAATGCTTCCCGGAACACCTCCCTGTACATCCTTATAAAAATCTTTCGATAACTTTTGCATCCGGATGAGCGATTACAGAAGAATCCAGATACATTCCTTTTTCTCCCACTGCCGCTTTCGCTTTTTCAATGGATGCTTCCACAGCAGACACCTCTCCTGTGATCAGCATATAAGATTTTCCGCACATACCTTTGGCAATACGAAGTTCGATCAGATCAACGATTGCTGTCTTGGCTGCCAGATCTGCTGCCACAATAATAGATGCTGCGTCATAAGTTTCCAGGATTCCCAATGCGCTTACTTTCTCCACCTGCGCGGATCCGTAAATAGCCGGGAAGATGGATTCATGGGGATTTCCCAGAACAAAATTGTCAATAAGCTGCTCCTCATACTGAGTGGAAGCTGTATCAACTGCTGCTTTCACAGCGCTTAAATCTCCAGAAATAATAGCAATATATTTTCCAGGACAAACTGTCTGTGCTTCAATAAGCTCTACCTCTGAAGTTTTTACCATGGCATCTGCCGCTGTAATACCGGTTGCCGTAGTTTTAAATTCAACCATTCCGATTGCTTTACTCATACAGTATACGTCCTTTCTACCTTGCTTCAATCACTACAACTTTGTCTGATACATTGGTCACCACACCACTGATGGATGCGTGAATAGCTACGCTTAAGCCCTGGGCCGGTTTTGCGATCATCTGGCCTGCAGTTACCTGGTCTCCAATGGAAACCATAGCCTGGGCCGGAGCTCCAATATGCTGGCTCAGATTCACTGTAACCTTTTTCACTGGTACGACCTGATCATCCAAAGGTGCGTCTTTATCGTATTTTGTCAATGCCAGTCGAGCCATTAACCGCTCTTCCGGTACCTTTCTGTACTCTCTGGACTCCTGTACCGGCGCCGCCGAAACTCCCTGAGGAGGACGAACACCTGCTTTTTTCAGTCCGATTTTCATATCTGCCAGAAGAGACCGGGGCGCCAGACTCTGAGGACATGCATACATTTCACAAACTCCACAGGAACTGCAGAAGTTTGCATTAAGATATGGATTCATATCCTGAAAATCCTGATTTGCGGCTGCTCTCATAAACAGCGCCGGATCTATCGGATGTCCCAGATTGTTTCTCGGACAAAGATCCGTACATGTACGGCACTGACAGCAGATGGACGCTGCACGCTTCATATCAATGGATGATTTTCTCATTTTTTTCTGAACAATGGTATGATCTGGAGGAAGTACCAGAATGGCATTTGTAGTCTTTGTTACCGGCTGGCTGCCAGTTCCAATATTTCCCATCATGGGACCGCCTACAAAGTATACCGCATCCTTTACGGTTGTCTTCCCTGCCATAGCTACCACTTCAGAAAGCGGTGTTCCCAAAGGAACTCTGACGGTTACCGGATGTTCCACTTCTGCAACTACAGAAACCAGTTTATCCGTAACCGGATGATTCATTTCAACTGCACGATAAATATTGTAAACAGTTTCCACATTAAATACTGCAACCCCTTCTTCAATGGGAAGTCCGCCCGGTCTTACTACCCGTCCCGTAGCTTCATAAATCAATACGATCTCATCTCCCATGGGATATACTTCATCAAGAAGAGCCAGCCGCATCCCCGGAAATTCTCCCAGATGCTCATTCAATGCGTTCACCGTATCTTTGTATGATTTTTTTACACCAATAATTGCTTCTTTCGCACCTACTGTCTCAGCGATCATATGGAAAGTTTTCATGATTTCATATGCGTGCTGTTTCAAAAGCTGTCTGTGTAATTTTAACAAAGGTTCACATTCCGCACAGTTCATCAAAATGGTGTTTGCACGTTCATCAATCTTTACGTATGTGGGAAATCCCGCACCGCCGGCGCCAACCACACCATTTTCCTGTATGATTTTTTGTAACTCTTTGATATCCATGCGATTACTCCAATCCTGCACCGTCATCAATGATTCCAACTATCGCCGCATCAACGGGTGCCGTTTCTAAACCGCAGCCTATTCTGGCCGCGCTGCCCTGTGCAACTAAAACATACTCTCCAATACCGGCTCCGATATTATCAATGGCAACGATCTGATTGAGATCGGCTTTCATATGATGCACAGGTTCTACAATCATAAATTTATTGCCAATAAGCTTATCATTTTTTCTGGTAGACACAATGCTTCCTACAACCTTACCTACAATCATAGTTACCCTCCGTTAGTTACATTTTTTATCATTTACTTTACGATTGAAACTGTCATACCAGTTGCAATCTGAGAAGCATTTGCTTCGTCAGTATCAATGTGCATCTCCAGAGTAAAGCTTTCGTCCACACGAATCTTTACGTGATTAAATATAGTTCCTCTTTCATTATCTGCTTTTACAGATACGAAATCTCCGTCATGCACTCCGGCTGCCTGGGCATCTGCCGGCGACATATGGATATGCCTTGCAGCCACAATACAGCCTTCTTTCAGGTAAAGAGCGCCTTTAGGTCCCACCAGTGCGATAGGAGCAGATCCGGCTATATCACCGGACTCCCGAAGAGGAGCCTTTATCCCCAGTTTCATCGCATCTGTAGCAGAAATCTCCACCTGAGATTTGCTTCTGCAAGGTCCGAGAATTCTTACATTCTCGATAGCTCTTAATTTCAGTCCCACAATAGTAACCAATTCGTTGGATGCAAATTGTCCGCCCATCAGGTCCTTTTTCTTTGTGAGCTGATACCCTGGTCCAAATAATACTTCCAGATCAGACTGAGTCAGATGAATATGTCTGGCAGAAACTCCGATGGGAACCATGTACCCTTTTCCGGATTTCTCCTCCTGCTTATTCAGGCTTTCCATGACCAATCTGGTAATCAATTCAACATTCTGCATATCCAAGTACAACACCTACTTTCCAGGTTTTACATGATTCTTATTCTGTTACCTTCGGAAGAATCATTTCAACATCTGTGTGTGGTCTTGGAATTACATGTGTAGCTACCAGCTCACCCAGTCTGGATGCACTGCTTGCTCCGCTTTCTACTGCTGATTTAACAGCTCCAACATCGCCTCTTACCATAACAGTTACCAGTCCGGAACCGATTTTTTCTGTTCCTACCAGTGTAACATTTGCTGCTTTACACATAGCGTCTGCTGCTTCTACTGCTGCTACCAAACCTCTGGTTTCAACCATTCCTAAAGCTTCCTGTGTCATTCTTTTTTCCTCCTTATGGATTGTATTATTTGTTGTACTTGTTGTCTCAATAACCGCTTCAACTTTTTGTTGCGCCGGGGCTGTTGTTACCTCGGCAGTTTTCCGTGTTCCGGCTGTTTTTCTGGCAGCCGCCGTCTTCGGGGCTGTCTTCTTTGGCGCCGGAGTCTTCGATGTTGTTTTCTTAATCTCTGCCATCGTAAGTCCCCCTATTTTTTCCAGCGACTAGCACTCAATTCTACCATTCGTACTGTTTCTTCATGGGGACGAGCAATGACTGTATGCAATACAGGTTTCTTGATTGCACCGGCAACTGCCGCATCCACCGCCGCAGTCACTGCTGCCACATCTCCCTCGATCACCATGGTCACCAGACGGCCACCCAGCTTCCTTTCCCAGGTTGCCAGGCTTACATCCGCCGCCTTCAGCATAATATCCAGAGCATCAATAGCCGCAACCACGCCTGTTATTTCAACAAAGCCATATGATTTTCCCATGGATAAACTCCTTTTCAGCTTCAGTCTGGGTAATTATACTGTTGGAAGAATTTTTTCCACATCTTCATGAGGTCTCGGAATTACATGTGTAGCTACCAGCTCTCCCAGTCTGGATGCTGCTGCGCTTCCGCTCTCTACTGCTGCTTTTACTGCTCCAACATCGCCGCGAACCATAACAGTTACCAGTCCGGAACCGATTTTTTCTGTTCCTACCAGTGTAACCTCTGCTGCTTTTGTCATAGCGTCTGCTGCTTCAATTGCTGCTGTAAGTCCTCTTGTTTCTACCATTCCTAATGCTTCTTTAGCCATTATCATATCCTCCTGATATTTAACCATTTCTTATCTGTTTCTTTATTTTACCACAAATCAGTCCTTATCTAAAGCACTGATTTTCAGCATCTTGCGTGTTCCTTCCTCCGGATTGGGGATTACGTGTTTTGTAACCACTCCTCCCAGAGTTTTAGCCACCTGCTCTCCTGCTTCAACTGCCGCTGTCACATCTGCCACACTACCCCGGTACTTCACAGTAACCAGCAGCGGAACTGGCAGGCTGTCCGCATTGGCAGGTTTATTTTTGTCAAATACTTCCATCCGTACATTGGCTGCCTTACATCCCGCATCACCTGCTGCAAATGCAGTAACCAGACCAAATACTTCCAGAATTCCTACAGCTTCTGCCATCTGTTCTCTCCTTTACACACAGGATTTCTTATCTGTTTTTCGCATCATTTACGATGGCGATTTTCAATCCCTTCATAGCAAGGTTTGTCTGAAGCGCTTCATTGATATCTTCCAGAGCAAATCTGTGAGTGATCAGTTTTTCCAGAGGAAGTCCGATTCCTTTTGCTCTCTTCAGGAAATCAAAGGTAGTTGCGTAATCTCTCAGAGTATAAACCCAGGAGCCTACCATAGTTAATTCCTTGGAACAGATATCAAAGTGTGGATTAATAGTTGCATCTCCACCGTTAATGAAGAATCCCAGTTCGCAAAGTCCACCGCCGTTGCGGATGAATTTGTAAATATTTGCATGAGCTACAGGAGAACCTGTACACTGGAATCCAAAATCTGCGGGATGTCCGCCAAAACTTGCTTCCACTGCTGCTGTCAGTGCTTCGATTCCTTTATGTTCCATAAAGTTTACAGTCTCTGTTGCACCCATTTCTTTTGCAAAGCCCAGACGCATTTCATTTCCGTCTACAGCAGTAATATTTTCAATTCCCATAGTTCTGAGAATTGCGATACAGATCAGACCAATCGGTCCGCATCCCTGAACAACAACACGACTGTTGAATCTTAAGATACCTGTTGTTTTTGCTCTTTCTACTGCGTGGATCAAAACGGCGCAAGGCTCGATCAGAATACGGGAATCCAGATCAAGATCGCTTACGTTAAATACAGTAGAACCACCACGGATCAGTATATAATCAGAAAACCATCCATTCAGATGAACATCATCATCCGGGAGAAGTCCGTATACATCAGCTCCGCCCACGTTCTGTTTATTCAGATCGTACATGGTAATATCCGGATTATCTTTAAAGATCATACAGGTAACAACTTTATCACCTATCTTCAGATCTTTTCCTGCGGAATCTTTCTTAACATTTTTACCCATTTTAATGATTTCCCCTGTACCTTCATGGCCCAGTGCTACCGGAATCAGTCCAAATGGATCTCTCTTAAATTCATGAGCGTCTGTACCGCACACGCCGCAGCCTTCCACTCTTACCAGAATATCATCATCGCCTACTTCCGGCATGGGATATTCTTTTACATCAAAATGTTCCAGACCTGTCAGCATAGCCACATGTGCAGTTTTCGGAATGCTTCCTGTGGATACAGGAGCGGATGCTGCCGGTGCTGCTGCAGGAGTATTGCCGGTCATTCCAGCCAGAACCTGTTTCACAATCTCTTCAATATTGATATTTGCGTCCATGTTATCTCCTCCTGATCAACGAATACACAAACTGTCTGACATAACACATCTTCTTCTCTTTGTAAAGGTGCTTGCGCTGGTCAGACCTTCTCCCGTACGGCTGGCAATGGTAAATGTACAGTATCCTTCACCGCCAAATCCCAACGCCGCATAAGACGGGGCATTTTTTACCAGAATAGCCGTATCGATTGCTTTTGCGTATGTAGTAATATTGTCAATGTTTTTGGAATGGATATGAGCAGAGTGACGATTGCCATGCTCCAGCCAGACTGCCTGTTCCACAGCATCTTCAAAATCTTTCGCTCTTACCACACCCAGGATCGGCATCATAAGCTCTTCTGCGATCAGAGGATGCTCCTTCGGTCCTTCAAATGTAATACAACGGATATTATCCGGCGCCTCCACACCGATCATGGAAAGAAGAGTTTTCGCATCTCTTCCCACACATTTACGATTCAGACGGCCTCCCGCAAGAACTACTGCTGTCAGTGCATCCTGCTCTTCTTTTGAAGCCAGATAGCATCCCTGTTCTGTTACCATATAATGCATCAGTTCATCCACAACGGAAGAAACTGCTACGATTTCTTTTTCTGCGATACAGGGCAGATTGTTATCAAATACACAGCCGTTTACAATATCCTGAGCTGCTTTTCTGATATCGGCAGTCTCATCCACCAGCGCCGGAGGATTTCCTGCCCCTGCTCCGATTCCTCTCTTTCCTGAAGAGAGTACTGCTGTCACCACTCCGGGACCACCTGTGGCAGCGATCAGCGGAATATCTTTATGCTTCATCATAATATCACTTGTCTCTAACGTAGGTTTCTCTACAGTACAGGCAATATTATCCGGTCCGCCGCCTTCTAAGGACGCCTCATTTAAAAGATTAATAGCATAAATAGATGTTTTAATTGCCGCCGGATGAGGATTAAATACTACAGTATTTCCTCCTGCCAGCATACCCATGGTATTGCACAGCACAGTCTCGCTGGGATTGGTACACGGAGTAATTGCTCCGATCACACCAAAAGGTCCCATTTCGATCAGAGTCAAACCTCTGTCTCCCGACCAGGCTGTTGTGGTAATATCCTCTGTTCCCGGTGTCTTTTCAGCCACCAGACGATGTTTCAGGATCTTATCTCCCACATTTCCCATTCCCGTCTCTTCTACGCCCATACGTGCCAGAGTTTCTGCATTTTCACAGATTTTCTTCCGGATAATGGAAATGATTTTTTCTCTTTGATCCATGGACATTTTTCTGACAGTCCGCTGTGCTGTTTTTGCAGCTTCAATGGCTTCGTTCATATCTTTAAACACACCATGTTTCCCTGTGGGGGCTTCCTGAATCTGCATCTTTGCCAACACTTCCTGAACAATGTCCTGAACCATATTTTCATTTATTGGCACGAGAATTACCTCCCTTTTCACCAGAATTATTTCATTCCCAATTGTTCCATAACTTTTCTTGTGATCTCAGCAACCATATCTTTGTTAGGTTCTGTACAAGAAGTTTCTGTGCAGCTACAGCTTGGGCAGGAATGACATCCGTTTCCGGCTCCGTTCAGTTCTGCACACAGGTTTGCCGGATGTTTTCCCGGAAGACCCATTTTTCTTCTGATTTCATACAGTTTTGCGATCTGCTCTTTATCAAATTCCTTTGGTCCGCCCAACATTTTTGATTTGTACAGAAGTTCTGCATAAAACTCTACAGATTCCATTTTCAGATATGCAGCCATCAGGTCTGTAGACCAGGTAAGGGCTCCATGGCTCTCAAGAAGAACTGCATCGTAATATGGAAGATATTTTTCCAGATTATCCGGAATTTCATTTGTAGAAGGTGTACCATACTCAGCTATCGGCACGCATCCCAGAGCGATAACTGCTTCCGGCATGATCGGCTGTGTCAGCGGAATACCTGCAATAGCAAAGCTGGTTGCAAAAGAAGGATGAGCATGTACTACAGCGCCTACATCCGGTCTCTTCTCATATACACGCATATGCATTTTAATTTCAGATGAAGGACGGAATCCTGGATTTGCCTGGATTACTTCACCTTTTCTGTTTACTTTACAAATATACTCTGGAGTCATAAATCCTTTTGATACTCCTGTAGGTGTACACAGAAATTCATCATCATTCAGTTTTACAGAAAAGTTTCCATCGTTTGCTGCGACCATGTTACGGTTGTAAACACGTTTTCCAATGTCACACATCATCTTCTTGATTTCAAATTCGTTCATCATTATAATTTTCCTCCTGAAACAAATTTTGGTTTCTTTGGTTTCTATTGACATGATACCCTTATAGGCCCACTTTGTCAACATAGTTTTGTGGTTTTTTGTTGTTTTCTTGGAAATACTTGTGTGGTTTTTGTTGTTTTTCCGATCAACCTCCTATCTGACATTCTAAATCCGACACCATCCTTACTGCCTCTCTCAGTTCTTCCATCTGCCCGTTTTCCGGTGGAAGCAATCTTTCCAGTTCGTATTTTCTTCCCAGACCTTCATATTTGTCCTGTCCCAGTCTGTGATAAGGAAGAAGGTGAATTTTCTTCACTCCCGCAAGCCGGTCAGCAAAAACGGCAATATCCTGTATCTCTTTTTTTGTGCAATTAAACCCGGGAATCACAGGTACCCGGATCACCAGATTTGTTTTTCCCGTAACCGCAATCTTTTCTGCATTTTCCAACATTAATTCATTGGAACGCCCTGTAAATTCTCTGTGTTTTTCTCCGTCCATGTGTTTGATATCCAAAAGATAGGTATCCAGATAAGGAAGAATCTCTTCTATCACCGAAAACGGCGCGCATCCCATACTTTCCAGAGCAGTATTGATGCCTCTTTCTTTTGCCGCCCTCAATAAATCTCTTGCAAAATCCGGCTGACAGAGACTTTCGCCTCCCGAAAGGGTAAGCCCCCCTCCTGACCGCTGATAATAAGGCCGGTCCTTTTCCACAGTTTCCATTACCTCTTCCACTGTAACATCTTTTCCGATTATTTTTTCTTCCCCCTGAACCATCATCTTTTGGATTCTGTATTCCTGAGATTCCGGATTACAGCACCATTTGCACCGAAGCACGCATCCTTTCAGAAATACAATCGTCCGGATTCCCGGTCCGTCATGAATGGAAAATCTCTGAATATCAAAAATTCTTCCTTTTGTCTCCCAATGTGTCATATCAGAACCCCTGTTCCGTTCTGCGGATAATATCATCCTGCAAAGATCTGGATAAGGTGGTAAATAAAGCGCTGTACCCTGCCACCCTCACTACCAGATGTTTATAATTTTCCGGATGTTTCTGAGCATCCACCAACGTTTCCCTGCTCACCACATTAAACTGCATATGGCTTCCTTTCTGATCGAAGTAGGCCCGGATCAAAGCCACAAATTTCTCCAATCCTTCTCTTCCGCTTAACGCAGATGGATGAAACTTCTGATTAAATAAAGTTCCGTTGGAGGCAATGTAATGATCCAGTCTGGCCACTGAATTTGCAGCCGCTGTAGGTCCGTTCACATCTTTTCCCGCCGACGGGGAAACTCCATCTGCCACAGGTGTATGCGCCAGCCTTCCATCCGGTGTCGCTCCCGTCTGCGCTCCCAGAGGTACATTGGCTGATACCGGGTAAAGTCCCGCCTGGAACTGTCCTCCTCTTGGATTTTTGTACTCCTCTAAAGGTCTTGTATACGTATAAGCCACATCTCTGGCAAATCTGTCCACTTCCGGAATATCATTTCCAAATTTTGGGATTTCTTCTATCATCCGGCGGATTTCCTGGTATCTTTTCTTCTTATCCGGAGCTGGTTCCATAGTAAGAACTGTTTTCACAATTTCTTCTATTTGTTCCTGACTCATGGTTTTTCCCGCTTTTGCCATATCCCGCGCCGCCCGGGATGCCACACTGGCTGCGGTAATATGGTCAAATCCTTCACCGTAATTCCACTCCAGCGCTTCTTTTAGTTCTCTCATGGAAAACTTCCCTTCCTGATAAACCAGTTGACGCACAGCATAAAGGGAATCCGCCATATTTGCCACGCCAAATCCCTGAGGACCTGTGAAATTATATACCGCTCCCCCTTCCTGCACCGTTTTTCCTCTGCGTATACAATCTTCTACCATACAGGAAAGGTAAGGAAGAGGACATCTTTCTGCGTGAGCCACATCAATGGCATTGTTTGCATTTACCATTAATTCGATGCAATAACGGGATTGTTTTTTATATGCATCATAAAATTCTTCGAAACTTTCCATTTCTTCCACATTTCCCGTGTGGATACTAATCTGTTCTCCCTGATCCATGCCATCGGAAAATACCAGCTCCAGCGGACGGCACATATTGAAAAATGCCGCGTCATGCCACCCTTCTGTTTTTCCTGCTTTCTGTGGTTCCACACAGCCAATAATGTTATATTCTCTGGCATCCTGTAACGTCAGTCCCCGGCTTACCAGTGAAGGAATAATTACTTCATCATTATAATACGCCGGCTGTCCCAGACCGCTTCTGGTAAGTTCTGCCGCCTTGATCAAAAATTCATGTGGACTTCCATTCCATACTCTCACGCAAAAAGATGGCTGGGGAAGATGTACGTGCATGGAAGCCTGAATACACATAAATGACAAATCATTTGTCACATCCATTCCGTCTTTATCCTGCCCTCCCGCAATCAGATTCTGAAACAGGCTATATCCGGCAAAACCTTTTGCCGATTCTGCATCTCTGCACTTATTCAGATCATTTAACTTCACCCATACACAATCCATCAGTTCCTGAGCAAATTCTCTTGTGATCGCTCCCCGTTCCATATCTTTTTTATAATAAGGATACATATACTGATCGAATCTTCCCGGAGAGATGGAGTGACCACTGGATTCTATCTGCAAAAGCTGCTGCACAAACCAGAAAGACTGGCAGGCTTCCCAAAAAGTATCCGCTCCATGAGCCGGCACTTTTTCACAGTTGGATGCAATCTGAATAAGCTCCTTCTTCCGCTGCTGGTCAGCACAGGTTTCCGCCATCTCCCAGGCCAGTTTTGCATATCTTGCTGCGTATCGTATAACTGCCTGGCAGCTTATGATCACCGCTTTTAAAAATTGTGTTCTTCTGGCATAATCTTCATCTCCCACGCTGCATTTTTCCAGTTCTTCCGAAGCCTGAGAAATAATCCCCAGATAACCTTTCTCCAAAACCTTCTCATACTGTACCGTCACATGACCCACACCATTATAAAAATAATTTCCCGGTGTAAATATATGATGGTCTATCCCTTGAATCGCTTCCGGAGCCATGTAAGAAGTGGCCAGCTCACTGGTAGTCTTTCCCTTCCAATACTTATGCACTTTCCGCAGTTCTTCTTTTGTCTCAGGCGCTATGTAAAAAGGATCAGCCTCCCTTGTTGCCACTGTATCAAATTCTGCTTCCAGCCATTCAAATGAAAATTCCGGATAGGTCTGGCATCCTCTGGGGGCTATTGTTGTACTGCCCACAATCAACTCTTCTTCCCGGATGACAATGGGTATATGCTCCAAAATATGAGCAAATGCTTTCGCTCTTCTGGCAATGATCGGTTCTCCCTCTGTTTGTTTATAGGATTCCGTTAAAAGAACCGCTCTTGCCGACTCAATCACAGGCATATTCTCAAACAAACAATCGATCAGACGGGAAATTCTCGGAGATTTTTCTATCTCTCTGTTATCAAACTGTTTCATAATACTCCTTTCACCGCAACCTCTGTGTATAATGTTGGATTCCCCTGATATCTTCATATATTATTCTTTTTATTATACTCTTTTTCTCCTTTTAAGTCAACAAGAACCAACATTTTAATCGTGGTTTTATGTTGGTTTTCCCCGGGTTTTCCCCTTGGTTTTATGTGGTTTTTGTTTTTTTTCGGACAACACGGCAGACAATAACCCACAAAAAAAGAAGGAACAGCCGTTCCTTCTTTTTTTGTGGGTTAAAATCCCTGATTTACTTTTTTCTTCATCCACTGATAATTCCCATTCACCAGAGTTTTATGTCTCTCTTCCGGTGCATTCGGCACTTTCAGTACAAAAACCGGACGTTCATAAGGATTTCTGATGAGTTCATTTTCCAGCTTGTTTTCCTGTTCCTCTGCAGCTCCCTGCACATTATCGGCAATAACCGCAGCTTTTTTCTCCTGAGCCAGAGTTTCCTGCGCCAGACGATCCCGTTCTGCTCCTGCTGATAACTTAGCGGAAGGATCTCCTGTTCCCACTTCCGGAGTAAGAACCTGAGGATTTTGTACCTCTCCCTCCTGATTCTGGGTAAGTTCCGGCGTTACTGTAACTGTCCCTTCTTCAACCGATGGCTGATTGGTGGTCTGAGGAGTAGCTGAAGGTGTAGGAGTGATCACATTTCCCTCCTCATCCAGCATATCTGCTCCATATATGGTTTCCTTTAACTTGCGGATCGTACTTTCCGAATCCGGAACCAGATTTCCGTTATAACTGTGAAACATACCGTCATAGGGAATTCTGTCCTGAATAATATTATACGAAAGAAGCGTGGGCGCTTTCGCCAGCAATCCCCAGAATTCACTTTCCGGAATATTATGGGTTAACATAGGTAAAATCCGCGTTGCCAGCCTGTCCATATCCTCCAGACTCATCTCTTTCACCTTTTCCAGAAGCTTCATAAGGACTTCCCGCTGTCTCTCCGTTCGTTGATAGTCGGAATTTCCTACTTTTCGTATCCGGGCATAAGCCACCGTCTGCATACCGTTGCATTCATAAGTTCCCTCTCCCGGAATGAGATATTTCTTTGATTTCTTTCCCAGAATCCTGCACTGCTGTTTAATACTTTTATTTGCATTTTCAGCTTCTTTTTGCGTGAATGTAATCTCTATTTTTCCGATCTCATCAATAATATCAATCATAGCGCCAAAGTCAACTGTCACATATCGATCCACATCTATCTTGAAATTTTCTTCAATCGTCTGCGTAAGCAGCGGACCGCCGCCATTGGGATACGCAGCATTTAATTTTCGGTATCCCACTCCCGGAATATTTACATGGAGATCCCGCATGAGAGAAATCATGGAAATCTTGTGAAGGCGATAATTTACAGAAACCAGTATCATGGAGTCCGAATTTCCTACCCAGTTATCCTTTGTGGTATCCAGACCTACTAAAAGAACATTATATACATTTCCATCCGTGGTAATCGGCTCTGTGGAAGCATATCTTTCCATATTTCGCTGCGCTTCCAGTAATTCCGGATCTATCACTTCTTCTTCCTGTTCTTCCTCTTTCTGCTGCTCTTCTTCCTGCTGCTTCTTCTGTTCTTCAATCTGGCGGGTTGCTTCTTCATCAGTAACGTAATTTGTCTTTGCGTAATAGCGGTGTCCCACATAATATACCAGACCGGCTATTGCCAGCAAAATGCCAAGTATTACAATTCCTGCAATTACCGCTTTCTTTTTTTTCGACATTTTCTTTTTTGTATTTTCCGAAGTCTCCTGTTCTTCTGAAAAATTCTGTTCCTTACTGTGATCCTCGTCATGCTCTGACATTCAGACGAACCTCCCATCGTTTCTTCGCATTATTGTTTAGAATAATACCACCCTGACAGGTATTTGTCAAATTCTGTCGTAACTGTTCAACCGCGCCATTCGTAAAACCGCGCCGCGTGCTTATCCCGGCTAACGCCACTGTACGGCTGAACTGTTACGCTAACCTTTTCAGCCAGCGAATAGCCATATCTATCCAGTTTCTATTGTCTTCCGGGAAGTATCTCACCTTATCGTCTACAGTATCATCGCATAGCGACAGGCCATGAACTCCCTTTTCATAAATGTGCATTTCAAAAGGAATGTGATTTTTTCTCAAAGCGGCTGCCATCTGAAGAGTATTTTCCACAGGAACAGCATCATCTTCCCAGGTATGCCACAAAAAAGCAGGCACTGTTTTTTGAGATACACGGTTCTCCATGGACAGCTCATTCGCCATTTGCGGAGTAAAATCCTCTCCCAAAAGCAGTTCTCTGGATTCTTCATGGGTAAATTCTCCCATAGTTATCACCGGATAACTGAGAATCATGCCATCCGGCTTCCATGGTTTTTTCCCCGTATGAGCCGGGTTATCCCCCGTTTCTACCGGATATGTCTCTCCTAATGTTTTTTCCAGAACCGGTTCATCCCAAAGGTTTCCCAGGCAGGCACACAGATGACCCCCCGCTGAAAATCCTGCAATCACAATTTTATCCGGATCCACCCAATATTCTTCCGCATGGGTTCTTACCCAGGCCACACTGGCAGCCAGTTCCAGCATAGCGCTGGGATAACGAGAGGGAGCCACGCTATACTGAAGTACAAAAGCCTGCATCCCCGCCGCCAGATAACGAAGAGCCACCACTTCCGCTTCCCGGTCTGATTTGAAACGATAAGCGCCTCCCGGACAGATGATGACTGCCGGTCTTTTTCCTGAAATTGCCAGTTCTTCCGAATACTCCTGAATATATGTATACAGCAACGGCTGATATCCATCCTGTACTGCTCCCGCTTTTTTATAATCCACCTGAATATTGATTACTTTGTGTATCATGTTTCATTCCTCTCTTTTCTTTATACCATTCTCCACAGTCTGTTATTTCTGTCCGTAATATGCGTTTGCTCCATGTTTTCTGTTATAATGTTTATCCTGCAATTCCTGAGGAGCCGGCTGTACCTGAGGATTGATCTGTTCGCACCGGGCAGCCATCTTCGCCACTTCCTCCAATACCACAGCATGATGTACCGCCTCATATCCATCCTTTCCCCAGGTAAAGGGACCATGATTCTTGCACAATACTGCCGGTACAGCCATATAATCTTTATCCCGAAAATATTCCGTAATCAAAAGACCTGTATTTTTCTCATAATCGTCTTCTATCTCTTCTTTTGTCAGGCAGCGAAGACAGGGAACTTCTCCATATATATAGTCCGCATGGGTTGTTCCATAGCAGGGAATCCCTCTTCCGGCCTGCGCCCAACTGGTTGCCCAGGAAGAATGGGTGTGTACAATTCCACCTATTTCAGGAAACGCCTTATATAATTCCAGATGGGTGGGAGTATCTGATGAAGGATTGTATCTTCCTTCTATTTTATTTCCCTCCAGATCCATAATTACCATATCCTCCGGAGTAAGCTTATCATAATCAACCCCACTGGGTTTGATGGCAAAATATCCTGTTTCTCTGTCTATCTGACTGACATTTCCCCAGGTAAATGTTACAAGATGGTACTTGGGCAATAGCATATTTGCCTCATATACCGCCTTTTTCAATGATTCCAACATATTTTTTCCTCCATATTTTAAAGGTTTTCCACCGCTGCCCGTTCTACAGCCAGACCTGCCTTATAATCCGTCATAAATTTTTCAAATCCTTCTGCCGTTTCCTGATCCGGTTCTTCCTGTACACATACTCCACCGGAAAATACCTTTTCTTCCAGATAAGCAGCCAGTGTTTCTCCCTGTTCTTTTCTTCTCATGTAGGCTGCCAGCAGCGCAATACCCCAGGCTCCTCCTTCTCCCGCTGTCTCCATAACAGAAACTGGAGTTTTCATAGCTGCCGCCATCACTTTTTGTCCCACACCCTTCGTCTTGAAAAATCCGCCGTGACCGAGAATCTTTTCCACTGTTACTCCCTCTTCTTCTAACAGAATATCCATTCCCATTTTCAAAGCTCCCAGGGAAGTGTACAAATGAGTTCTCATAAAGTTCGCCAGGGTAAATTTGCTGTCCGGACGGCGGACAAACAACGGACGGCCCTCTTCAAAATGAGTGATATGTTCTCCCGAAAAATAACAGTAGGAAAGCAGTCCTCCGCAATCCTTATCTCCTTCCAGCGCTTTTCGATATAAAGTTCCGTAAAGAGTATCCATATCCGTCTTCACACCGAAACTTTCCAGTGTTTCTCCGAAAAGATGCACCCAGGCATTCAGATCGGAAGTACAGTTCTGAGAATGTACCATAGCCACCGGGCTTCCATCCGGCGTAGTTACCAGATCGATTTCCGGATATACCCTTGACAAAGGTTTTTCCAGTACGATCATGGCAAATACTGAAGTTCCTGCAGAAACATTACCGGTACGCTCCGCCACACTGTTGGTAGCCGCCATTCCCGTACCCGCGTCTCCTTCCGGAGGACAAAGAGGAATTCCTTCTTCCAGATCTCCCGCCTCATCCAGAAGTCTGGCTCCTTCCCGTGTAAGACATCCGGCATCTTCTCCCGCCGACAAAACTTCAGGAAGAATCTCTCTCACTTTCCATGGATAATTTTTCTCTTCAATCAACTGATCAAACTGATCCGCCATCTTCTGCTGGTAATCTTTTATCCGGGAATCTATAGGAAACATTCCGGAAGCATCTCCGATTCCCAGAACTTTTTTATCTGTCAGTTTCCAATGAATATATCCTGCCAGGGTAGTCATATAATCCAACTGTTTCACATGTTCTTCTTCATTTAAAATTGCCTGATACAAATGAGCTATACTCCATCTTTGGGGAATCTGCTGCCCAAATAACGGAGTCAGAACCTTTGTGGCTTCTTCTGTAATATTATTTCTCCATGTTCTGAAAGGAACCAATAATTCTCCCTTCCCGTCAAAAGCCATATATCCATGCATCATGGCGCTGATTCCCAGAGAACCTGTTGTTTTTAACGTAACCCCGTATTTTTTCTTCACTTCTTCTTTTAAACTTTTATAGCAGTCCTTCAGACCTTCCCAGATATCTTCCAGACTGTAGGTCCATATCTGATTCACATATCGGTTTTCCCAGTCATAGCTTCCTGATGCCAGAGGTTTGTGATCTTCTCCGATCAACACAGCCTTTATTCTGGTAGAACCCAGTTCAATTCCCAGACTGGTTCTTCCCTCCTGAATATCCTGTATTATACTTTGTGCTATTTCTCCCATAAAATTTGTCCTCCTGCTCCTATTTCAAACCAATTCCCAATTCTTTCGCCTTTTATATGGCTATGATTATTTTACAACTACAGGATAGTTCTTTACAAGATGAATCTATGCAAAATTTGATTTTTCTATTTTTCTGTGATAAGGTAAGGGAAGAAAGACAGGAATATTTATGCGTATAGGAAAAAAGTTCCAAAAAAGAAAAACGGGCAATGTCCGTATCCCTCTATGGAAATTGAAAAGGGGGCTGTTTTCGACAGCCCCCTTTTTTCTTATACAGGAATCTCAATCAATTCTTTAGGAGAATGAGTAAAGTTTATGCAGCCGTCTTTTGTCACAGCTACCATATCTTCAATACGAACGCCTCCAAATCCCGGAACGTAAATACCCGGTTCTACTGTCTCAATCATTCCCTCTTCCAGTAAAGTTTCACCTTTTGGTGACAATCTGGGTTCTTCATGAATAAACAGACCTACGCTGTGTCCCAGACCATGACCAAAGCAATCGCCATATCCGGCTTCTGTGATAATATCTCTTGCCACTTTATCTACACTTTTTCCTGTAACGCCTGCTTTAATTGCATCCAGAGCAGCCAGCTGCGCTTTCAAAACTGTGTTATAAATCTCTTTCTGTTTATCGCTGGCTTTTCCCAAAACAACGGTACGTGTCATATCGGAGCAGTAACCTTTGTAAGTACATCCAAAATCCATGGTTACAAAATCTCCCTCTTCCAGTTTCTTCTCTCCCGGAATAGCGTGGGGCATGGAAGAATTCAGTCCGGAAGCTACAATAGTGGAAAAGCTGAAATTTTCTGCTCCCGCTTTTTTCATCTGGTATTCCAGTTCTGCAGCCACTTCCAGTTCTGTCATTCCCGGTTTCAGAATTTTAAGAATTTTTTCAAAAGCAATATCGCCGATTTCTTCTGCTTTTGCAAGATAAGACAATTCTTCTTCTGTTTTGATCTGACGAAGATCGTCCACGTCTCCATGCACCGGCACCCATTCATTTACAGCCAATGCTTCTTTCATCTTATCAAACTGACAGCAAAGGAGAGACTGATCTTCATATCCCATGCGGAATCCTTCTGCTTTTCCTTCCTTTTCAATACACTCTTTCAAAATTGTATTTCTCGGATGACCGCTGTTTTCTTCCACAACAGTAAAATCACTTTCTTTTTCTGCCTGCTCTGTATAACGGGAATCTGTAATCAGCACCTTCTGAGTTGAGGAAATATAAAGGATTCCTTCTCCTCCTCTAAAACCGCTGACATATCTCATATTAAAAGGATCTGTAATTACCATTGCATCCAATTTTCTGTTGTTTAAAATATCTGCTACCATTTTTCTGCCTTCTTTCTATTATTAATGTTCAGGTATATAACGCCCCACAAATTGTTTCCTGCTGCCTGCTTTCACAATTTTGTCCATTATTCTATGTCTTACACTGCTGCCAGAGCCTGATCCAAATCTGCGATAATATCCTCCACATCTTCAATACCTACAGACAAACGAATCAGATCCGGAAGTACGCCAGCCTCTAAAAGCTGTTCTTCATTCAACTGACGGTGGGTATGGCTTGCCGGATGAAGTACACAGGAACGGGCGTCAGCCACATGAGTCACAATCTCAATCAGTTTCAGCGCATTTGTAAAACGCATTGCTCCATCCTTTCCACCCTTAGGACCGAAAGATAAAACACCGCACACCCCATTGGGCATATATTTTTGTGCCAGCGGATAATACTTACTGCTTTCCAGACCTGCATATTCTACCCAGGCTACTTTTTCATGATTTTCCAGGAATTTTGCCACTTTTAATGCATTTTCACAGTGACGGGGAACTCTCAGATGAAGAGTTTCCAATCCCAGATTAGTCAAAAATGCATTCTGAGGAGACTGGCACGCTCCCATGTCACGCATCAACTGTGCCGTTGCTTTTGTAATATAAGCGCCTTTTCCAAATCTTTGTGTGTAGATAATTCCGTGGTAAGATTCATCCGGAGTAGTAAGACCCGGATATTTTTCCTTATGAGCTTCCCAGTCAAAATTACCGCTGTCCACAATGCAGCCTCCCACAGATGTGGCATGACCATCCATATATTTTGTAGTGGAATGTGTGATAATATCCACCCCAAATTCAAAAGGATGGCAATTGATAGGAGTTGCAAAAGTATTATCGCAAATCATGGGAACTCCGTGATTGTGTGCCAGCTGAACAAACTTATCAATATCCAGAACAACTCCTGCCGGATTGGAAACTGTCTCAGCAAACACTGCCTTGGTATTCGGCTGGAAATATTTTTCCAGTTCTTCTGCCGGAAGATCCTGATCTACCAGACTGGTCTCAATACCAAATCTTTTCAAAGTGACTGAAAGAAGATTGGATGTTCCCCCGTACACTTTAGAAGCACAAATCACATGGTCGCCTGCTTCACAAATATTTGTCACTGCCAACATGGTAGCTGCCTGACCGGAAGATGTGAGCATAGCCGCCACTCCTCCTTCCAGATCACAAATCTTTTTTGCCACCATATCACAGGTAGGATTCTGCAGTCTGGAATAAAAATAGCCTTCTTTTTCCAGATCAAATAATTTTCCCATTTCTTCGCTTGTCTCATAGCGGAAAGTGGTACTTTGATAAATAGGAAGTACCCGGGGTTCACCATTTTTCGGTTCCCATCCTCCCTGAACACAGATTGTATCTTTTTTCATTGTTACTCACCTTTTTCTTTATAAATTTTAAAATTTACCTATGCCCCATATTTTAGACGAAAAAAAAAGGAAATGCAAGCATTTCCTTTATAGAAGAAGGCTTCCCACCTGATAAATGAGGAATGTAATTACCCAGGCTACTGCCAATTGAAATAATGCTGTAAACAATGCCCACTTTCCGCTTCCCGACTCTCTTTTGATGGTTGCCAGAGTAGCCAGACAGGGAATATACAACAAACTGAATACCATAAGACAATATGCGTTCAACGCGCCAAATCCGGCGCCGCCCAGAATTCCCATCAAAGTAGCCTGACCTGCATGAGAAGTCACATTTCCCACGCCAAACAATACGGAACAACTGGATACCACCACTTCTTTTGCAGAAATTCCGGCTATCAAAGCCACCACAATCTGCCAATATCCCAGGCCCAGAGGTTCAAATACAGGAACAATAAATTTTCCAATCTGAGTTCCGAAACTTTCACTGATATCCGTCACATATCCATGAACACCAAAATTAAGAATAAACCACATAATAATAGAAGCCACAAATATGGTAGTTCCCGCTTTGGTCAGATAATCCTTTACTTTTTCTGTCACATAAATCCACACCGTATGACCACTGGGAGCCTTGTATTCCGGTAATTCGATCAAAAGACTGTTATCAGCCTTCTTTCTGTCAACCAAATGCAGAATAAAGGCCACTAAAATCGCCGTCAGCAATCCCAGAACATACATGGAGTACGCCGCCAGCATAGCATGTTCCGCAAAAAACATTTGCGAAAACAAAAGATAAATAGGAAGACGGGCGCTGCAGGACATAAAAGGCGTAATCAACATGGTTTTCATCCGATCCCGCTTATTTTCCAAAGCTCTGGAAGCCATAATTGCCGGAACCGTACAGCCGAATCCCAGAAGCATGGGAATAAAAGAACGTCCGGACAGTCCCAGTCTTCCCATAATCCCATCCATCACATAGGCCGCTCTCGCCATATAGCCACTGTCTTCCAGAAAAGCTAAAGCAAGAAACAGAATAAAAATATTGGGCAAAAATGTAAGAATCCCCCCCACTCCTGCAATAATTCCATCCACCACAAGGGAAATCACTCCCGGATGCACCTGGGCAGATTCCAGAACTGTCCGTAATCCCGAGGATATCCAGTCAATTCCCATGGCAAAATATTCCTTCAGCCAATCCCCCAGAGTAAAGGTGAACAAAAATACAAGAGCCATAATCCCCAGAAAAATCGGCAGCCCCCAGATTCGATGGGTGAGCCAGTGGTCGATTCTGTCCGTTTTCTCTTCTTTTGCGCTCTTATTTACCAGCACTTCAGAAATGATTTCTTCAATAAAATCATATTTTTCATTAATAATCTGTTTTTCCCAGCTCACATCCAAAATTCCCGGAAGTTCCAGAGGATATTTTTCTTTCATTTCCTCGTCACCTTCCAGAAGCTTAATGGCATGCCAGCGATATTTTTGCATATCCGGATATTTCTTTTTCAGAGCATCCTTTACCATATCGATTTTATCTTCAATCTCATCACTGTATACCATCACCATGTCTTTGTGGTGATCGTGGGCATGAGTACTTTTCTTTTCTTCTTCCTCATGATGATGGATCAGGGGTGCCTGCTCGGAAAAATCCTTGTGATGCACCACCGCATGCATGAGAATATCCAGCCCCTTCTTCTTTCTGGCGCTGACAGGAATTACCGGCACCCCCAACATTTCCGGAAGGCGGTGCAGGTCAATTTCCATTCCTCTTTTTTCCACAATATCCATCATATTTAAAGCGATAACCACCGGTTTTCCCAATTCAATAAGCTGAAGAGTCAGATACAGATTTCTTTCCAGAGTAGAAGCATCTACCACATCCACCACCACATCCACATCATCGCTGTAGATATACTGGCGCGCCACTTTCTCCTCCATAGTATAAGAAGTCAGACTGTATGTACCTGGCAGATCCACCAGTTTCATATGGTAATCTTTATAGTTATATGTGCCTTCCACTTTCTCCACTGTCACTCCGGGCCAGTTTGCCACTTTTAAATTTGCCCCTGTATAGGCGTTAAACAGAGTGGTTTTCCCACAGTTTGGATTACCTGTAAATCCTACATGCAATTCTTTCATAACTGTTCCTCCCCTCTGATTTCAATATTTTCGCCTATAGATTTTCCTATGGCAAAACGGGTACCTCTCACTTTAATGATCAGCGCTCCTCTTTTTTTTCGGTTCATCACTGTCACCTGAGTCCCCTCCGTCATACCGAGAGCCTCCAGCCGCCTCCCTGTCTGAACTGGCAGTTCCATGGATTCCACTATATAGCTTTTCCCTGTTTCTCCCTCAATCAGCTTCATTTTCCATACCTCGTTATCTGTTCTTTTCGTATATCTTTCGCAGTCCTTTTAACAACAGGTCTTCATCCATGATGACTTCCTGATGACAATGAGGAATGATGCATTTTGCCAGGCCTCCGGTAGCTACCACTGTAGCTTTTTCTCCCAGTTCTTCCTCTATCCGGGTAATGATTCCATCCACACTGGCAGCATTACTGTTAATAATTCCACTTTTCATACACTCGGTAGTATTTTTGCCGATGGTCCGCTTTGGCGCCACCAGATCGATTCCCGATAGCTGTGCCGCTCTTGCAGTCAGCGCATCCAAAGCTGTGCGAACGCCGGGAAGAATCATTCCACCGATGTAATTTTTATTTTTATCCACCACACAGACTGTAGTGGCTGTTCCCATATCAAATATGATCAGCGGCGCCGGATATTCACTGATGGCTCCTACTGCATCTGCGATCAGATCGCTTCCCACCTGTGCCGGATTATCCATGAGAATATTCATCCCCGTTTTGATTCCCGGTCCCAGTACCATCACATCTCTCCGGAGAATCTTCTCTGCCGCAATACGCACGATCTGAGTGATCTGAGGCACTACAGAACAGACGATTCCTCCTTCCAGATCTTTTGAAGCAATTCTATAAATATCCAGAACATTTTTGATCATAATAGCATATTCCAGTTCTGTTTTACTCCGGTCTGTGGAAATCCGTTCAATAAAATAAGTTTTTTCCTGATCCACACAGCCGATCACAATATTTGTATTTCCTATATCAATAGCTAAAATCATACTTTACTCTCTTTCTCTATAACCCTCCCGGCTGCCGGATTCACTTTTACGACAACAGCCTTTTCTGATTATGACAGGGCTTTTTTCCTACCTGCACCGGTACTACCCGGGCTTTGATCAGCGCCGCTCCCACCGCGCCTGTGATCAGAGTAGAAGAAATCATTTCCATCACTGCATTAATTCCCACAAATGTACAGATAAAAATCAGCACATTCTGACCGCCCATCAGTCCCTGCACATACTCTGTATTGCCAAACAGCAACACCAGGGATCCCATAAACAGCACCGTATTTAAAAATGCTGAGAAGAATCCTGTCACGGCACAGGCCACATAAGAATTTCCACGTTTTCTCACTGCCCGGAAAATGAATCCGATCAGCAGACCATCCAGTAATCTGGGAACAAATCTCTGTATAAATGCCAGAAATGGGTTGATGCCAAATAGTACAGCACCCATTGCACTGGTACCGCCTACGCCAATACACTGAAGGAAACTGGTAAGACCAAACACTCCTCCTGCGATTGCACCTCCCACCGGTCCCAGTGTGATTGCGCAGATCGCCACCGGAATCATGTTAAAGGTAATAGCCAGCGGTCCTATGTTCAGATAACCGAGAGGAGTATATGCCATCAGCAGTAATACTCCTGTCATAAGACCCAGGATTGTCAGTTGCATTGTTCTTGATAGATTTTTCATTGTTTTTTCTCCTTGTTATTATTCCTTTTTCATTAAGGATACAATACATGAGCGGGTCCGAAGACCCAGGTAAACGGGTTACATTTTCCTGGAGATTTCCTCCAGAATTTTATTCAGAATACGTACTGCGGTCTCTTCCTTGCTGAGCAATGGAAGTTCCACTTCCCCATCCTGTGTAATCAGAGTCACCACATTGGTATCGCCTGCAAATCCGGCTCCCGGTACTTTCAGGTTGTTAGCCACGATCATATCCAGGTTCTTTTTTGCAAGCTTCGCTCTGGAATTACCCAACATATTTTCCGTTTCCATGGAAAATCCGCATAAAAACTGATCTTCTCTTTTATGCAATCCCAAATATTTCAAAATATCATCTGTGCGCTCCAGTTCAATCACCATCTCGCCATCTGATTTTTTCACTTTTTCATCGCTTACTTCTTTAGGGCGGTAATCTGCCACTGCGGCTGCTTTAATCACAATATCCTGGTCAGAAAATCTTTCTGTCACCGCCTCATACATTTCTCTGGCAGTTGTAACTTCCGCCACATCCACAAATAAAGGACGGGATAAACTGGTTCTTCCTGTGACCAAAGTAACGTCAGCTCCTCGAAAACTGCACACCCGGGCAATGGCATATCCCATTTTTCCGGTTGAGTGATTGGTAAGATACCGTACCGGATCCACCGGTTCCTGGGTAGGTCCCGCTGTTACCAGAATTTTCTTTCCCACCAGATCCTTGGAATATGCGATTTCCCGCAAAATATACTCAAGAAGTACCTCCGGTTCCGGCATCTTACCTTTTCCCACATCTTTGCAGGCAAGTAACCCCACTGCCGGCTGGATCACTTCATATCCATATCTTTCCAGTGTTTTCAGATTATCCTGTACAATAGGATTCTCAAACATATTTGTATTCATTGCCGGAGCAAGAATTTTTTTGCATTTACATGCCATCACCGTTGTTGTCAGCATATCATCTGCAATGCCGTGAGCAATCTTTCCTATTACATTGGCTGAAGCCGGCGCAATCATAACCACATCCGCCATTTTCGCCAGAGACACATGCTCCACGCTGAACTGAAAATTTCTATCAAACGTATCCACCAGACATTTATTGCCGGTGAGCGTCTCAAAAGTAATCGGATTAATAAAATTCGTGGCATTTTTCGTCATTAACACCTGAACATTTGCATGAAGTTTCGAAAGCTGACTGGCTAAAGTTGCAATCTTATAAGCTGCAATACTCCCGGTAACAGCCAGAACTACTGTTTTTCCCTTTAACATGATGAGCTTATCCTTTCTACAAACGGGTTATTCCTCTTTAACATCCCCATTATAGTAGTCCTTTTTGTAAAATGCAATAAAAATCTCTGCTTTTTACTTTCCTTCGAAAATCTGAGCGATAGGAGAATCCTCTGAAAGAATCACCGTCTTATTTTCTCCTGTCATAGATGCTTTCAGCGCATCCAGGCTGCGTACAAAGGAGTAAAAATCCTGCTTATTTTCATCGGAATAGGCATCTGCAAGTATTTTCATATATTCTGCTTCTCCTTCTGCCTCCAGTATCTCCGATTGTTTTTCCGCTTCTGAAAGTTTAATGGCGATTTCTTTATCTGTGCTGTTTCGGATCACTTTCGCTTCCGCCTCACCCTGAGCAGTATATGTAGCCGCAATATTATTTCTCTCCGAAATCATCCGTTCATATACAGCCTCCTTGTTGTCATCCGGAAGATCCAGTTGCTTTGTTTCGTAGGAAAGAACTTTTATTCCATATTGTTCCATGTTATTTCCCACTTCTTTCATCACCGCCTCTGCCAGCGCGCCGCTTCTGCCACTGATCACCTCATCCTGATTCATACTGCTGATCACATTTTTTGTGGCGTTATACACCACCGTATTGATTCTGCTTTCTGCATTTGCCAGTGAGAAATTTAAAGTCTGAGCAAATTTCAGGGGTTCCTCTATTTTCCACAATACATAGCTGTCGCTGATCATGGTTTTTTTATCCCGGGTGATCACATCAGAAGGAACCATATCATATAACAGGGTTTCTTTCGGAAGTGTATCCGCCGACTGAATAAATGGTATCTTAAAATTGATCCCCGGTGTGTCGATAATTCGATTCACCTTTCCAAACTGACGTACCAGCTTATATTCATTTTGCTGGGTTACAATAATTGAAGATCCTCCTATAATAAGCACTGCTGCCGCAGCGATACAACCAATCACTGTTCTTTTTTTCATGGTTTTTCCTCCATTCTATAAATTCTATCCTTCTGTATTTTCTGACTGACCATTAGCGGATGACTGCTGTGTCCCCTGGTTCTGGGATTGAGAAACCGTCTCATCCTCTTTCTCACTTTCTGATGAAAATGGTTCCAGAGGCAACATTTTCTGTACCCCATTTCCATTGTCTACCACAATCTTCAGACCGGGCAGAACGTCCTCCATTGCCTCAAAATACATTCTCTGTTTTGTGACTGCAGGATTTTTCTGATATTCCTGATACATTTTCTCAAAGCGAGCTGCCTGTGCTTCCGCCTCATTAATTCTTGTTTCTTTCTTCGCCTCTGCCTCTTTGATTACCTGATCCGCCTTTGCCTCTGCTTCCGGTAATTTTTCATTTTTATATTTGTTGGCATTATTGATAGCTGTTTCTTTTCCCTGTTTTGCTGTCTCTACTGCTTTAAACGCCTGCATCACTTCCACTGTTGGCGGTTCAGAATCCTGTATGGTAATATTCACCAACTGAATACCGATATCCTGTTTCTCCAGATCTTTCATAATATCTTCTTTAATCTTTGACTGAATCTCACTCTTTCCGGTGGTAAGCACCTCATCCACTGAATACGTACTGATCACACTGCGGATATCTCCCTGAGCGATATTTCTTAAAATCTCTTCCGGTTCCTGTGACTGATACAGATACTGAACCGGATCAGCAATTCTGTATTCCAGATAAAAATCCACATTGATAAAATTATAATCTTCTGTGATCATAATTCCCTCTGGATCCACCACATTATTATCATCTTCCATATAGCCGATGGCAAATCCCTGAATCGTGGTATTTACCTTTTGTACCTGCTGAATCAACGGGATTTTAAAGTGAAGTCCCGTTTCTGTCACTGCTTTTGGTTTACCCAGTGTGGTGAGAACCGCCTGTTCCTGCTCCTGAATCTGATAAAAAGAACCAAAGGCCAATACGGCTACTACCACAACAATTGCTCCTCCCGCCAGAACCTTCTTCACAACTTTGAAGGAATTTCCCCTCTTTTGGGGAGAGTTTTGAAACACTTGATTATTTTCTCCGTACTTCCACATAAGTTTTCTCCTTTCAAAAAAGAAATATTGTAATCCACTGTTACAGATTATAAAAAAAGAAGGGATTATCTTATGAGATAAAAAAAGACTTTTATTCCCTTTCGGAAATAAAAGTCTTGCTATTCACTTACATGATGCGGATATTTCTATCGTTCTGACGCTTTCATGTACCATCTGAATATGGATTATATTCAAATGGCAGCTACTCCCTTTTCTTTGTCATTATTTTATCATTTTTTTCAGAAAATGCAATATTTATTTACATTATTTTACTGTCATCTTTATTACAAAATCTTTACAATATAAGTATTTGTATTTTCATCTCGGTACACGATCTCTCCCACAGTCTGAAGCATCACTTCATTTAGCTGGGGGTACTTTTCTCTCTCCATCCTGCCCACAAAAATGTATTCCACCTGATACTCTGTCAAAAGGTTTTCCACCAAAGCCTGATCATTGGAGGTATATATGTTTTCCACTTCCGCGCCCCGCAGATTCAGTTCCTCTGTACCGCCTCGCCAAAGCCATTCGTGGACATACCAGCCCAGAATCGTTGGAAGTCCTGTCATGGCGGATACCCGCTCATAATCACTGTAGCTGTCTCCGTTTGCTTCCAGCACCACAGGATTTCCCTCCACATTTTCATTCAGCCAACGTATAGCAGAGGCATCTTCCGAAAAACTGGTTTCTAAAAAAGCTGTGGCATCCAACCCCTGCCTCAGATCTTTTTCCCATACCTGACCAAACCAGGAATGAACCGCTGTGCCAATATAGCAGCAGCATCCTGCAAAGCAGACAAAACCAACGGTAGTCAGCGCTTTTCGAAACCACCTTTTCTTTTCCATCCACAACCGCACAAAACTGTATCCCAGTAGGATTCCAAACAGAATAAATGCCTGATACGTCAGCTTAAACATGGTATTTGAACGGGCATACTCTTTCTCATAAATATCTCTCACATAAACAATCTCAGGAATCAGGATAAGACCGACAGCAGAAATTCCCAGAATAACCCCGAAAAAATCCGCTGACTCCGGTAAAATATCCTCTTTTCTTTTTTCCCGGAACACACACCAGAAAAATAACAGAGTCATGAAAATCTGTAATCCCCAAATCAGCCACCACTGGTAAGGCCGGGAATGATTTTGCGCCAGAGCGATTCCGCTCACCATTGTTTCAAACTGAAGGGTGAAAGGAAGAGCAAAAATACTTCCCAGTAAAAATACCCACACTGCATGAATCCCACTGTGTATAGCAGTAAGAGTAATTCTCTCCCTGATCCGGTCAACATGGCCAAAGCGCAGGAAATTACAGTAAATCACTCCCATACCGCCCATCACATAATAAATCACAAAATCCCAGTAATTGGTCCAGTGAAACAAACCGATAAAAAAAGCAAACACCAGAACGTAGGGTTCCCCTAAAGAACGGAGGATGTCGCTTTTCCAGTCTTTTTTCAGGTTGCCTACTTTTCCATAGTTCTCGAGATTTTTTCTCGTCATTCTCTCAGAGCTGTCCCTGTATTTTTGTACCATGGCATAAATCACACAGATCACTGCCAGAACAAACATCACATTTACCACATGGGCATGAAGATCTCCCAACACAAAGGAATAGGAGGGAAATTCATGAATAGTTTTATCATTTCCCTCCGGATAGTATCCGATATATCGGGTAGAATTGGGAAACCAGTAAGTATAGTCTCCTGCCGGAAGTCCTAAAATATTTTTCATCCAGGGAAGGATTTTCCCCACCAGAACATAATGCATATTTCCCGCCAGAGATACTCCTGCTCCAGCCAATATTCCACCCAAAACGGCTGCTTTTTCTTTCTTTTGCGGCTGTTTTCTGTCCAGAATCATCTGGCGTACCAACGTAAATGGAAGCGCAAACGCAAATCCTGCCACCAGGGTACGCATAAGATTATACGTCTGCGCCACCTGTGTAGATGTGAGTTTTGTCAGCCACACCGCAAAATACTGACCGCCATAATAATAATTCAGGGTTCCCCCGGCATACCACAGATCTTTTGCCGGAAGTTCTCTGCTTCGCATCATAGCCATCATAAATCCATAATCCATGAATTTTTCTGTTCCATATGCCGCGGGACGAAATCCCGCAGCATATGTCCACAACAGGAAAAACAAGGTGAACACCAATTCTCCATCCAGCATTCCATTTATACTTTCAAGAGAAATAATCTCACATTTTCTCCTGTTCGTTTTTTTCTTTCTTCGCTGCCATAACCAGAGACTCCAACAGCACAATGCCAGAACTCCGGTTAAAAGAACACAACTCATACCAGTAAAGGGAAGTATATGACAGCATACCAACAGCCAGGTAAGAAAGCCTGCTCCGGCAGTCCCCAGCACCTTTGCCACTATCCATCCTTTGTCCCGAAACCGGGAAAAAAGCTGTCCCGTCACAGGGAAAACCACTATTCCCAAAACCACCATGGCCAGCCACCAGGATAAAAATACTTTTCCGTCTTCTCCCAAAAGCCACTGACTGCTTCCCAACAGAAGCAGCAAAGCCAGGAATTTTCCACCAGCCAGCCATTGTTTTTTATTTCCCATAAAACAACTCCTAGATATCATATACGCTGCGAACTTTTAACCCTTCCGGATTTCCTGAAATAATCTGTACTCTCCGTTCGCCTCCGTTCATATCAAAGAAATTATCGCTAAGAACCAGATTATCAGACTCATTTTGGATTTCCACACTCTTTGCATATGCCTGAGCTGTTACGACAATTTCCTCTCCTTCCACACGGCAGGTAAGCTTCGGATCTTCATATACAAAATATTTCGGATAAGAGAAAATTACTGTTCCCTGAGAAATAATCTCGCCATTTTCTTCTGCTTCATAGCTTACATATTCGTGGAAGCAGTCAATATCCGGAAGTTCCACTTTATCCAGCCAGGTACTGGACAGACGTTTTACCTCTACCCACTGTTCTTCCTGGCGAAGAATCTCTGCCTTTGCATTTCTCACTGCAAAACGAACCAGAACTTTCCGGTCTTCCAGCGTTTCATTTGCCACATTCAGGCGAATCGATTTTTCGAACTCAAAATGCTGACGGTTCATATTGGCTCCTGCGGTCATCCAGCTTTGTTCTTCACAGGATACCATCACCGGCTCAAAGAATCGTTTTGCATAATAATGAAGGGCTTTCCATCTTCCATAATAATCAATGGAAGACCAGGAAATTACCGGCCAGCAATCATTTAACTGCCAGTAAATAGCTCCCATACACCGTCCTCTGTTTCTTCTGTAATGCTCCACACCATACCGGATTCCATCTGCCTGAAGAAGCTGAGAGGCATAAACAAAATCATTGAAATTTTCCGGATAACGATAAGCGGCCTGCATATACTGAGAGATTTTACCGTTTCCACCGTAATTTCTCTGATGTTTCTCCATTACATAGGAATATGGATTCAGATCTTTCGGATCATCTGTAATTGTCTCCAGTGTTTTTACAGATGGAAATGCCTGGAATCCAAATTCTGAAGCATAACGGAAGAAATATTTTCTGTACTCTGAAAACGGCTTGTTTCCATGCCATACTTCCCAATAATGCACATCACCCCGGTCAGGATCGTTAGGATTATCAAAAGATCCGCCTGAGGAGGGACTTGCCGGCCAGTAGAAAGTATCCGGATCCAATTCTTTTAACATACGGGGAATAATTCTCTCATACATAAACAGATAATCACGTACTTCCGTATCCTTCGTCACCCAACATCTCTGATCTACAAACATTTCCATCTCGTTATTGCCGCACCAGAGCGCCAGGCTGGCATGATGACGGATTCTCTTCACATTATCTGTAAATTCGTGGCGGATATTCTCTTCAAATTCCGGCGTCAGTTCATAAACTGAGCAGGCAAACATAAAGTCCTGCCATACCATAAGACCCAGTTCATCGCACAGATCAAAGAACCAGTCTTCCGGATAATATCCGCCGCCCCATACGCGGATAGCGTTGAAATTTGCTCTTTTACAGTCTTCCAACAGTTTTCTGGTACGTTCCGGATTGGTACGTCCCGGCATATTATCCTCCGGAATATAATCTGCACCCATGGCGAAAACTGTCTCTCCATTTACCTCATGGGCAAAGCTTTCACCCCACTGATCCTTTTCTCTTCTCACAGTCATGGTACGAAGACCAATTCTTCCAGACCAGGTATCTAACACTCTGTCACCTTTTTTCAGGAAAACTTCCACCTGATATAAAGGCTGCTCTCCCAGTCCGTTCGGCCACCACAACTGAGGATTCTGAATCTGCAACTCCTCCGGTGAACCATCCGCCGTCTGAACTGTTCCATCCGGATGAGTAATTTTCAGTTCATAAGTCAGTTCCTCCTGACTCCCCTCCAGCAATTCCATGGAAACTTCCGGTACCAGTGTCACCTGGCCATTTTCATGGCGCTGACGAAGATACACACTGTCAAATCTGGCTTCTTCCACTCCCAAAAGACTGACTGGGCGGAAAATTCCTGCGTTAGGAAGACACGCCCCCCAGTCCCATCCACTCATATAATGAGCTTTTCTAAGATGCATAAAGCCTTCAATCGTATCGTCATTTCCGATATTTCCATATTTTTCAAATGCTTCCGCCATATATTTCAAAGGAGAATGAAGAACCACCCGAAGCTGATTTTTTCCCTCTTTCAACAGTTCTTTTACAGAAAACTCCCAGATTCTGTGCATACTGATGGTTTCTCCCAGATGTTTCTCATTCAGATAAACATCTGCCAGGGTATCAATTCCGTCAAAATGCAGAAAAATCTTTCTTGCGTTTTCAAATTCTTTTTCAGAAAATTCAAACTCTGTCCGATATTCATACTCTTCTTCCATCAGAGCTTTTGCCTGATATTCATTATCTTTAAAAAATGGATCTTCCATTTTTCCATTTGCCAGCAGATCAGAATACACATCGCCTGGAACTGTAGCCTCCATCCATTCCTGATCCTTCAGACAGCACATCTGCCAACCATTATGAATCCACTGTTTTTTCATATTTGTACCTCTTTCCTACTTTCTGTCTCTCAGCCAGTCACCATACCAGCTTATAATATGTGTCACCTGGAACAGTTCAGATTCCTGACTTACTGTTCTCCACAATTTTTTATACTGATAGAACCATCCTTCCAGTTCTGCAGCCAGCATAGCCGAATCCTCTCCCTCTTCCCGGGAAAGATTTAATCCAATGCGGTTAAACAGACTGATTGCTTCTCCTGCAATAAAGCATGGCTGCAATTCTTTTCGAAGCGGAGCATCCATATACTCCATCACCTCTGCCAGTTGAACCATAAGATCCCTGATCTCCTGATTATACAAAACTGCTTTTTCCTGTTCCTCTTTATTTAACAGGTACTCCTGCTCTTTTCCTCTGTGAAGTTCCATTGCTTCCTGGTACATAACCGCTCTCCACCAGGTAAATACGCTTTTTTCGCACAACGCAGTGAGAATCTCCATCACACTTTCACTCCGGTCACCAAAAGCGATCCGGGAAATCTGACGGTTAATTTCTTCCATAGGAAGAATATTCAGATTCCATGAAAATGATGCTCCGTAAATCAGTCCGGGAATACTCAGGGAAGGATGATTCACATGACCAAAATCACCCCAGTCTGTATTCAGCATACCAATCGCATGGTACTTTTGTCCATACATACACATTTTAGAAATATTCTGATAGCAGGAATCGTACAGATTCATAAACTGATTCCATCCACCCACTCCCGGGCATACATATTGAACTGCTCCTGCCTGAGCCAGTTTCTGTGTACTTTCTTCACTCTGATCCGGCGCATATCCCCAGTTAAGACAAATGGTTTCTTTAGGCAGTTCTCTGATGTATTCCGGGAAACCACAGATGACATCCCCCCAGAACATAGGGATTTTTCCTTTAGATACCACGAATTTACAGATTTTATTTACAAAATCAATATACAAGCGCTCCACTCCGGATTTGTCTGCAATTTCTTTTGTCACTCCTTTACCCAAATCAAAGGTTTCATCTGCACCAATATTAAAATAATCGGAACGGAACAGAGACATATATTCGCTGATCAGTCCAGTGAGCAGTTCGTAACTTTCCTCCCGGGAAGCATTGATCGTATGGTGCGCCATACGGTCATGCATACTGAAAGGTTCTTTCTCCGGATCCGGCATTTCACATAAACCACAATATGTATGAGTACGGAGCAACTTGTACAGATGACCAAAGCTGGACAAAGATGGAATCAGTTTAATTCCCAGTCCCGCACAGTATTCATCCAACTCCAAAATATCCTGCGCAGTTAAAGGAGTATCGTCTCTCCACATTTCACTTAACCCTTCAAAAAGATAAGTGTGCTCAATATAAAGCTGCAACTGATTCATCTTATAAAAACTCAGTGTATCTGCCAGTCTCTTTAACCATGACATTTTCGGAACTCTTCCTCTTGTAACATCATGATAAAATCCTCTGTTTTCCATCTGCGGATAATCTTCTATCTCTGTAAATGGAAGATAAGCTCCCTTCTGTCTGAGAATCTGACGAAGAGTCTGAATTCCATAAAGCAAACCTTTACTGCTTCCTCCCAGAATCCGTACTCCTTTTTCATCAATCCAAAGGTGATATCCCTCTTTTTGCTGTGTTTCATCCACTCCCAGCAAAATTCCGGCTTTTGCGGAACCTCCTCTTGTGATTTCCATAGTAAGACCAGCCTGTTCTTCTACTTCTTTCTGAAGCAAAACAGCATGTTCATAACTCTCTCTGCCACAGGAATTTTCTAATAAAATTTTGTGATCGAACTTCAGCACAAAACTTCCTTCCCCATCCTTTCTGTTCTGTGGCTGGGGTAAAATATATACTTGCTTACCCATAATACATTCCTCCTCTTCCATGGTCACTTTCAATTAAAGAAATCGTATAATAATCCTACTGGATTGTCAATAAAAAAACCAAAGAGTATCCGTTTTTTAACGTTTATACTCTTTGGTTTTTTCCTTCCGTCTATCCCTACAGATCAAACCGAATCTTCATATATGCTTTGATTTCTTCTACGCATTTTTCAAATCCCAGTTTTCCCGAATCCAGACACAGATGATAATTTCTCGCATCTGTCCATTCCCGTCCCGTATAATATTTGTAGAAATCTCCTCTGTATTTATCTGTCTTTGCGATAAATTTTTCCATTTCCTTCCGGGTCATACTGTTTCGCTCCAGCGCTCTTTCCATACAGAAATCCTTATCCGCATGAATAAATACACTCATCACGTTGGGGTAATTACGCAGTACATAATCCGCACATCTTCCCACGATCACACAGGATTCCGATTCTGCCAGATCTTTGATCACCTTCGCCTGATAATTAAACAGATTTTCATCAGATACGAAGCCACTGCTCTCCGGCGGAATCAATTCTCCTTCATAGGGACGTTTCAAAGGTTTGAACCAACTGGATATCTTCAGTTTTTCATCGGTCTGACCGAAAAGTCTCTCGTTAATCCCGCTTTCTTCTGATGCCATTTTCAGAATTTCCCGACTGTAACAATTAATTCCCAGATCTTTTGCCAGCATGGCTCCGATAGTTTTTCCCCCGCTTCCATACTGTCTGGCTATAGTCACTATGATTTTTTCCATAAAATCAACCCCCTATTCACCTAAATATGCTTTCTTAATAGAATCATCATTCAAAAGCGCCTCTGCTTTTCCATCCAGCACAATTTTTCCTGTCTCCAAAACGTACGCTCTGTCTGCAATAGACAATGCTTTCTTTGCATTCTGCTCCACCAGAAGTACGGTTGTCCCGCTTTTAGATACTTCCTGAATAATATCAAAAATTTCATTTACCAAAATGGGAGATAATCCCATAGACGGCTCATCCATCAAAATAATTTTCGGCTGGGACATTAAGGCTCTTCCCATTGCCAGCATCTGCTGCTCTCCGCCGCTTAAAGTACCTGCCAACTGGTTCTTTCTCTCTTTCAATCGAGGAAATCTTTCATATACCCGATCCAGACTTTTTTCAATCTCTTCTTTATCTTTTCGTGTGTAAGCGCCCATTTTCAGATTTTCATACACACTGAGATCTGCAAATACTCTTCGTCCTTCCGGCACATGAGCCATACCCAAAGATACAATTTTATGAGCGGGAATCTTGGTAATATCCTTTCCTTCAAATAAAACAGAACCCTTTTTAGGCGCCAGCAATCCTGTAACCGTATGAAGAATGGTTGTTTTCCCTGCGCCATTTGCTCCGATCAGAGCGATAACCTCTCCCTGATTAACTTCGAAGGATACGCCTTTGATCGCCTGGATCATACCATAGTATACCTCCAGATCTTTAACCTCTAACATTGCCATAGCCGTTCCTCCTATTCTCCCAGGTATGCGGTAATAACCTGAGGATCATTTAATACATCTGCCGTATCTCCCTGTGTCAGAACCTGCCCGAAGTTTAATACTGTCAGTTTTTCACAGATTCCGCCCACCAGTTTCATATCATGTTCAATCAGAAGAATGGTCATATGGAACTGTTCTCTCACAAACCGGATCGTATCCATCAATTCTCCTGTTTCATTGGGATTCATTCCCGCTGCCGGTTCGTCCAGCAACAGAAGCTGGGGATCTGTAGCCAGCGCTCTGGCGATCTCCAGTTTTCTCTGTTTTCCATAAGGAAGATTAGCCGCCTTGTAACCTGCTTCTTTTTCCAGACCAAATACTTTCAAAAGTTCCATTGCCCGCTCATCCATTTCTTTTTCCATTTTCCGATAGCGGGGAAGACGGAAAATACCTTCCAGGGCAGAATATGGATGCTGATTATGAAGTCCTACTTTTACATTGTCCATAACTGACAATTCTTTAAACAAGCGGATATTTTGAAAAGTTCTGGCAATCCCGGCTTTATTGATTTCAATAATACTCTGTCCCGTAATATCTTTTCCTCCCAGAGTAATCCGCCCTGTATCTGGACGATAAACTCCTGTAAGAAGGTTAAATACTGTAGTTTTTCCAGCGCCGTTCGGTCCGATCAGACCATAAAGCTGTTCCTTTTCAATGGAAATATCAAAATCATTTACAGCCTTCAGTCCACCAAAGGAGATGCTCAGATTTTTTACATCTAATAATGTTGTAGCTGCCATAATTACTGAACCTCCTTTTTCTTATTTTTTCTCCATGACAGATGACGTTCTCTCCACTCTATAGCTTTAGGAGACCAGTTAAACAACATCATCACGATCAGTATGATCGCATATATCAACATACGATAATCGGACAATCCTCTCAGCATTTCCGGCAGCAGAGTAAGAACTACCGCTGCAATCATAGAGCCTCTCAGATTACCGATTCCTCCCAGTACCACAAATACCAGAATCATAATGGACATATTATATCCAAAGTTATTGGTTGTAGCTGTCAGTGTGGACAGATTATGTGCATATAACACCCCTGCCAGTCCAGCCAGCGCGGCTGATACTGTAAACGCCATCAATTTATATTTTGTAATGTTAATTCCCACAGATTCTGCCGCTATACGATTATCCCGGATTGCCATAATTGCTCTTCCATCTCTGGAATGTACAATACGGATAATTATAAACAACGTGATAAGAACAAGAATCACACCCACTGTAAAACTGGCGTCATTGGGCGTTCCCGTAATTCCCTGAGGACCATTTACAATTACTTTTCCATCCGGCTGCATATTTAAGGACAATACATCTTTCATAGAAAAATGAAAACCATTTTTGTCTTTTCCTATGTACAGAACATTTACCAGATTTTTAATAATTTCTCCAAATGCCAAAGTTACAATAGCCAGATAGTCTCCCTTCAGCCGAAGTACCGGAATACCGATGAGGATACCAAAAATCGCCGCCGTCACTGCTCCGATCACCAACGCCAAAAAGAATCTTATCGGAGCTGCTGTAATCACATCCTGCGTACATTTGGAAAAGAAAGCGCTGGCAAAAGCTCCCACACACATAAATCCCGCATGGCCCAGACTTAATTCTCCCAAAATACCTACCACCAGATTCAATGAAACTGCCAGAATCACATAGGTACATAACGGAACCATCAACCCTTCCAACAAACTGGAAATATTTCCTGTCATGATCAGAGACTGCATTACCAGATAAGCCACGATCACGATTCCATAGGTTATCATATTATCTTTTGTTGTCTTATTCATCTTCTTTAACATATCTGTTCACCTACACTTTCTCCTGAATATTTTTTCCGAGAATACCCGTAGGTTTCACCAGAAGCACCACGATCAACACGGCAAACACAATAGCATCTGCCAACTGAGAAGAAATATATGCCTTGCTCAAAATTTCTATGATTCCCAGAAGGATTCCTCCGAGAAATGCTCCCGGAATAGAGCCGATTCCTCCAAACACTGCCGCCACAAAAGCTTTGATACCCGGCATGGCTCCTGTATAGGGGGTCAGACTGGGATATGCAGAGCAAAGAAGAACACCTGCAATAGCTGCAAGAGCAGAACCAATAGCAAAGGTTAACGCAATAGTTCCATTTACATTAATTCCCATAAGCTGTGCCGCTCCCTTATCCTCTGATACAGCCCGCATCGCCTGCCCCGCTTTCGTTTTCTTTATAAACAGAGACAAAACTATCATAATCACAATACAGGCAAGAATCGTTACAATTGTCTCTCCGGAAATATTTAACGCTCCCCCTGCCAAAGAAAAACCTTTCCATTTTACTGCTGTAGGGAAAGATTGAGCATTAGCGCCGAAAATCAGCAGCGCCAGATTCTGAAGCAGATAACTGACACCAATGGCAGTAATCAGAACCGCCAGCGGTGAGGCCGCATTTCTCAAAGGCCGGTAAGCCACTTTTTCAATTACGATTCCCAGTATGGTACAGATCACCACTGCGCTGATCACCGCAAGAATCGGAGACAATCCTGCTTTCGTCATACACATCAGCGCTACATATGCGCCCACCATGATGACATCTCCATGGGCAAAGTTCAGCATCTTTGCAATACCATATACCATGGTGTACCCAAGTGCGATGATCGCATATACACTTCCCAGGCTCAGTCCGTTAATTAAATAGGAAATAAAACTCATACGCACACCCTCTCATTTCTGTTTTTTTATCACTGTTGGGAAATTGTCTGTACAGACAATTTCGGCAACAGCTACGTATTTCTCCTTATTGTATCATGATTGTTTTTACACTTCAACATTTTAGCCGAATAATATGTAAAAGTTTTTATTTCTCATCTGTCTGGAGTGAAATTCCCAAATCCAAGACGACTTTTCGAAGAATGTAGTTATCTTCATACTTATATAATATAATGATGCCAGGGTCAAAAGGTCATAAACCACGTTGTGCTTGCACATAAGTGGTCTTATGCCTTTATGACCCGCCCCAATATGAGGATAAAAGTGGGGCGTATGCCCCACGATATCCGAATTTGGGGCAGAATTGTGAAAGTGCACAGCACGAAACAATTCGTCAGGCATCTTTTGACCCCAACATCATATAATTGGAAAAACAAAAAACAGAATAATATATTGTTCTCTCCCCTGAAAAAGCAATGTCTATAAATCAAATTTCAAATTCCTTGGCAGAAGCATGGCTGTTTTTTTGCAGACACTAAATCCTTTGTAATTTATTCAAATAGCATACCCATAGGCTTTGCAGCTATGTACTCAAAAATCTCTCCGCCTCTTCCCTCTTCAACTGAAACTTCTCCTGT
>DETV01000100.1 GCA_002361775.1 Eubacterium sp. UBA3279 | reverse complement strand
GGTCATAAAGGCATAAGACCACTTATGTGCAAGCACAACGTGGTTTATGACCTTTTGACCCTGGCATCAATAATATTAATATTAAATTGAAATTTCAGTTATTACGTAAATTAATATGACAAAAAATTTAATGATCTTGCCGATATCGTAGTATACTGGTGTGAGTTCACTATGTAAAACAAGGAGAATTTTTAATGATAAGAGTGGCATTCGTTTGTTGGGGCAATATTTGCAGGTCAACTTTAAGTGAGAGTGTATTTACCCACAAGGTAAATGCTTTGGGTTTAGGGGATCAATTTGTAATAGATAGTTTTGCGACCAGCAGGGAGGAGATTGGCAATCCTCCTCACAGAGGAACAGTAAATAAACTGAGACAGGTAGGGATTCCTTTAGTACCTCATAGGGCAAAGCAGATAACATTAGCTGATTATGATGAGTTCGATTACATTATTGGTATGGATGGGATTAATATAAAATATCTTAATCGGATGCTTAATGGAGATCCGGAGGGGAAGATTTACAAGTTCCTTAGCTTTACCGGAGTTGATAAAGACATAGCGGATCCGTGGTATACGGGAAATTTTGATGCGACTTATGAGGATGTAATGAAGGGCTGTGAGGGCTTTTTAAACTATTTAAAAGAAAATAATGAAATATAAGTATTATATCATAGGATATTTTGAAACACGAGTATTTTTTGCTATTTGAGAGGGATTGAGATTGAAAATTAATCGTGCTATACTGATAACAGTGTAAAGCGTTTTAACAGGGAGGATTATGAAAAATGGAAAAGGAAATAAAAGAGAGGGCAGAAGTTCGTCAGGGTGACATGACAGAGGGACCAATTTTAAAACAGTTGATTATGTTTGCCCTTCCTTTATTTATCGGGGCGTTGTTTCAACTCATGTATAATATGACAGATAGCATTATACTTGGTAAGTTCGTGGGAGCAGATGCTTTAGCGGCTATTGGCGCAACAAATACAACTACCTTCGGGCTTTTGCAAGTGGCTGTGGGAGTAACAAATGCTTTTACAGTGGTTCTTTCCCATCAGTTTGGAGCAAAGCAGGAAGAAAGAATGAAAAAAACGGTATCAAATTCTTTGTGGATTACGGCAGTGATGAGTGTTTTACTGGGAATAGGGATGTTTTTTGGAGCAGAGCCTTTAATGAAATTACTGGGAACTCCGAAGGATATTATAAATCAATCGGTGGTATATATTCAGATTTATGGCGGTTTGATCGCCGGTCAGTTATTTTATAATGGGGCGTCGGCAATTTTAAAAGCATTGGGAGATTCTAAAACTCCGTTGTACTTCCTGATTATTTGTTCTGTTTTGAATGTTATTTTGGATTTGATTTTTGTATTAATATGGAATCAGGGAGTACAGGGAGTTGCCTGGGCAACTGTGATTTCTCAGATTATTTCTGCAGTTCTTTGTATTGTTTATATGTTTAAAAAGTATGCTGTTTTGCGCTTTGACAGGAAGGAAGCGGCAGCGGATAGAAAGATTATGGGCGAAATCCTCAGAATTGGTATTCCTCTGGGATTGACAAATGCTCTTTTAGCCGTAGGTATGATGGTGGTGACAGGAGTAGTCAATTCTTTCGGCTCTGATATTGTGGCCGTTTATACTGTGGGAGGAAAAGTAAATCAGATTGCCACAGTTTCTTTTGGACAGTTAGCATTTTCTTTTGCTGTGTTTGCCGGACAAAATTTCGGAGCGGAAAAATATGACAGGATTATGAAAGGAATCAAAAAAGCGCTGTTTATGGTAGTTACTCTCGGCGCAGTTTCTTCCGTCGTTATATTTGCCGGTGCCAAACAGGTATCCTTATTGTTTTTAAAGGCGGATGAAGTGGGAATACTAAAAGATTCCATTCAAATGATCCGAATTGTGTCCTTTTTCTATGTTTTCCTGGGAGCAATATGGGTTTATAATAATGCGCTCAGAGGTGTAGGGTATGTAAAGGCCACTATTCTTTCATCCATGGTGGAATTGTTTGCAAAAGTGGGGTTATCTATTTGTTTTGCGAAGATTTTTGGCTATGTGGCGATCTGGTATGCAGAGCCTATAGGATGGATTTTAGGGCTGATTGTGTCATCTGTGATCTTCCACAGAAAAAAATGGATGAAAAGTTCTGTCTAAAAGTTATATTTTTCATTGACAAAAAAAGTGATAATTGGTAGAATTGGTGTCAAAGCTGTTTGACGCATTACTAAGAGAAAGTGGGTGTGATATGAAACAGAGAATTTTATCTATATTAGTAGACAATACAGCAGGTGTTCTGAGTCGTGTTTCAGGACTTTTCAGTCGAAGAGGATATAATATTGACAGCTTAACAGTAGGTGTTACTGCTGATCCTAATTATTCCCGTATGACTGTTGTATGCAGTGGTGACGATCAGGTATTGGATCAGATTGCAAAGCAGTTAAATAAGCTGGTGGATGTAAGAGATATCAAGGTTCTTGAGCCGGATTCCAGTGTGGTTCGTGAACTGATTCTTATCAAAGTGAGAGTATCAAAAGCTAACAGGCAGCATGTTACTGCAATAGCAGATATTTTCAGAGCAAAAGTAATTGATGTATCCATTGATTCCATGGTATTGGAACTTACAGGTACCAAGTCTAAACTGGAAGCATTCATTAATCTTCTCAGTGATGGCAATGAGATTTTGGAATTGGCAAGAACAGGAGTTTCTGGTTTGTCCAGAGGTTCTGATTACGTTTTATTTTTATAAGAGCGCTAGAGGGGAGACCCCCTAACCATAAATAATCGCAGTAATCTGGTTTATGTTTTCTTACCTGAATCGGGGAGCGATTACCAAATCAATACATAACTTAGGAGGAGTTAACGATGGAGAATAGGATTTTTTATCAGGAAGATTGTAATTTATCTTTATTGGAAGGACAGACAATTGCAGTAATCGGTTATGGAAGTCAGGGTCATGCGCATGCTCTGAATGCAAAAGAGTCCGGTTGTAATGTAATTATTGGTCTGTATGAAGGAAGTAAATCCTGGGCAAAAGCAGAGGCTCAGGGATTTGAAGTATACACAGCAGCAGAAGCTGCAAAAAGAGCCGATATTATCATGATTCTTATCAATGATGAACTTCAGGCTGATATGTATAAAAAAGATATTGAGCCAAATTTGGAAGCAGGTAATATGCTGATGTTTGCTCATGGTTTCAATATTCATTTTGGATGTATCACTCCTCCTGCTGACGTTGATGTTACTATGGTAGCGCCGAAGGGACCGGGGCATACAGTAAGAAGTGAATATCAGGCAGGAAAAGGTGTTCCTTGTCTGGTTGCAGTTCAGCAGGATGCTACAGGAAAAGCTATGGATCGGGCGCTGGCTTACGCGCTGGCTATCGGTGGAGCAAGAGCAGGAGTTTTGGAGACCACTTTCCGTACAGAGACAGAAACAGACTTGTTTGGTGAGCAGGCTGTACTCTGCGGCGGTGTTTGTGCTTTGATGCAGGCAGGTTATGAAACATTGGTAGAAGCAGGTTATGATCCAAGAAATGCTTATTTTGAGTGTATTCATGAGATGAAACTGATCGTTGATCTGATTTATCAGTCTGGTTTTGAAGGAATGAGATATTCCATTTCTAATACAGCAGAATATGGCGATTACGTTACAGGTCCAAAGATTATTACAGAAGATACCAAAAAAGCTATGAGAAAAATCCTTTCTGATATTCAGGATGGTACATTTGCAAAAGAATTCCTTCTGGATATGTCTCCGGCAGGACGTCAGGTACATTTTAAAGCTATGCGTAAACTGGCAGCAGAACATCCGTCTGAAATTACAGGAAAAGAAGTTCGTAAACTGTATAGCTGGAACGGAGAAGATAAACTGATCAACAACTAATAATTACAACTGACAATCAACAGAAACAACCATACTTTCATAAAGACATAATCACTTTCTTACGGGGAGTGATTATGTCTTTTTTATAAATTATTAAGAAATAACGGAAAATATTTTTAATACTTTTCTGATATTATCTTTTGAAAATAACGAAGGAGAGTATGAGATGAGAAAAATGAATTTCTTTCATGGATTAGGAATTATTTTGTTGGGGATTTATCTGGGAATGGTATGGAATGTGACCGGTCTGCCGGGAATTACTGCGTTCCATTGGGAAATAAGGGGAAATATCAGTCTTGTGCCATTTAAGGACTTTAGTCTGTTTGGATGCATTGCCAATGTTGTAATGATAATGCCCCTGGGCTTTCTTTTGCCTCTTTTATGGAAAAATTACAGATCTCTTTGGAAAATGGCTGTTGCAGGATTTATGGTATCTGTTTTCATTGAAAGCGTACAGTTGTTTACTTTTCGTGCCACAGATATTGATGATCTGCTTATGAACACACTTGGAGGAGCGGCGGGATATGGATGTTATTGGATAATAACAAAATGCTTCCCCGGTTGGAAAAAGTTATGGAGCAGTCCTTTGCAGAGCCGACAGGAGAAGCGGGAATGTATGATTGTATTTTTGCTGGTTGTTTTTTTGAAAATAGTCGTATATCCTTTTGTTTCTGAATGGATCATGATGTGTCTGTAAAAAGGTGTTACACATTGAAAAAATTTTGTATTACAGAGAGTTCCTTTTCTTCTTTTCTACAGGCGAATCCTATTTTTCGGGGAGCAAAATATAAGTCAAGAGGCAATTCTATCAGTTTTCCGCTGGCAAGTTCTTCCTGAACGAATTCTCGTATGACACAGGCGGTTCCCAGGCTGATTTTAGCAAATTCAATGAGGAGATCCATTGTGGAAACTTCCAGAACATGGGTAAGTTCCATACCCTTTTCAAGAAAAACACGGTTGACATATTGGCGGGTTATATTTTCTTCGTTTAACATCATGAAAGTGGCTGTCTGATAGAATTCTTTTGGATCCGAGCGAAGTTTCAGATGCTCCAGATATGATTCGGTAGCAACAAAAATATCCTGAATTTCCTGGAGAGACTGAAAATAAATATTTTTTTGAGAAGAAGTTTCTCCGATGAGTCCGATATCTATTTTATTTTCTTCCAACAAAGCTAATGTCTGATAGGTAGACTGGTTGGAAATAGAAAGTTGCACATGAGGATATGCTTTGATAAATCGCTGCAGATAAGGCAGCAAAATATAGCGGCATAAAGTCGTACTCACTCCTATACGCAATTGGGCAATACCAAGAGAGTGATGGCGGGCAATGGTTTCTTCCCCTTTGTTTAAAGCAAAAAAAGCTTCTGAGGTATGTTGGTATAAGATTTCTCCTTCCGGAGTCAGGGAAACTCCACGGGAGGTTCTTTTAAATAAAATAGTATTCAGGTTATCTTCCAGTTTTCGGATCGATTTACTGATGGCAGGCTGACTGATGTAGAGTTCCTTGGCAGCCCGGGAAATATTTCCATTTTTTGCTACTGTGTGAAATACGTGGTAAAGGGTAAGATTTTCTTCCATAGATTTCCTTTCCTGGTATAAATATTGTAATAAGAGAATATTATCATAACTACAGGTTATGATAAATATATTTAATATGTATTAGTATTATAACAGGAAATGTGTTAGAATAGCAACCAGAAAATATTCAGGAGGATGAAGGATATGGGAATGACGATGACGCAGAAAATTCTTGCAGCGGCAGCAGGTCTTGATAAGGTAGAGGCAGGACAGTTAATTGAGGCTGATCTTGATCTTGTTCTGGGAAACGATATTACCTCTCCCGTTGCAATTCATGAAATGGAAAAAATGACAGTGAATACTGTTTTTGATAAAAATAAAGTTGCTTTGGTTATGGACCATTTTATTCCGAATAAAGATATTAAATCAGCGCAGCATTGTAAATGCGTACGTGAATTTGCATGTAAACATGAGATAACGAATTATTTTGATGTGGGTGAAATGGGTATTGAGCATGCTCTGCTTCCGGAAAAAGGTTTAACTGTAGCAGGGGATGTGATCATTGGCGCTGATTCTCACACATGTACATATGGAGCATTGGGAGCATTTTCTACTGGAGTGGGAAGTACAGATATGGCGGCAGGTATGGCAACCGGAAAAGCCTGGTTTAAAGTTCCTTCTGCTATCAAATTTAATATTGTGGGCAAACCTTCCAAATGGGTCAGCGGTAAAGATGTGATTTTGCATATTATTGGTATGATCGGTGTGGACGGAGCATTATATAAGTCCATGGAATTTGTGGGAGAAGGTATTCATAACCTGTCTATGGATGACCGATTTACAATTGCAAATATGGCAATAGAAGCAGGAGGAAAGAATGGAATTTTCCCGGTGGATGATGTGGCAATGGCCTATATGAAGGAACATTCCAAACGTTCCTGGAAAGTATTTGAAGCTGATGAAGATGCAGTTTATGATGAGGAATATACTATTGATCTTAGTACGCTCCGCCCCACAGTTGCATTTCCTCATTTGCCGGAAAATACGAAAACCGTTGATGAAATCACAGAAGAAGTAAAAATTGATCAGGTAGTGATCGGCTCCTGTACCAATGGAAGAATAGATGATTTAAGGATAGCAGCAGAAATTTTCGCAGATCATAAAGTGAAAAAAGGAATTCGTTGTATCGTAATTCCGGCAACACAAAATATATATCTTCAGGCCATGGAAGAAGGATTGCTGAAAATTTTCATCGAAGCGGGAGCAGTTGTCAGCACGCCAACTTGCGGTCCCTGTCTGGGAGGCTATATGGGCATACTGGCAGAACAGGAACGATGTGTATCTACTACAAATCGTAATTTCGTGGGTCGTATGGGACATGTGGAATCAGAGATTTATCTGGCAAGTCCGGCAGTAGCGGCTGCCAGTGCGGTAACCGGAAAGATTTCTTCACCGGAAGAACTGGAATTCTAGGAGGCGATATAAAATGAAAGCAGAAGGAAAAGTGTTTAAATATGGAGACAATGTAGATACTGATGTGATCATTCCGGCCAGATATCTGAACTCTTCGGATCCGGCGGAATTGGCTACGCATTGCATGGAAGACATTGATAAAGAATTTGTAAATCAGGTAAAAAAAGGGGATATTATTGTGGCAAATAAAAACTTTGGCTGTGGTTCTTCCAGAGAACACGCACCCATTGCCATTAAAGCGGCAGGAGTAAGTTGTGTTATTGCTGAAACGTTTGCCCGGATATTTTATAGAAATGCCATTAATATCGGATTACCTATCATTGAATGTCCGGAAGCGGCTCAGGGGATAGAGGCAGGAGATGATGTGGAAGTGGATTTTGACAGTGGTATGATATATAACAAAACCAAGGGAACAGAATTTAAAGGTCAGGCGTTTCCGGAGTTTATGCAGAAAATTATAAAAGCTGAAGGTCTGGTAAATTATATTAATAGTCAAAATTAATTATATTCTTCAGATGCTGTGCCTGGTTTATACAGGCATGGCATTCTGAAATAGTATCAAATGATGCGAAAAATAAGAAAATTTTAAAAATTTAATTTTATACTTTACAATTGAGCATATATTTGCTATAATACATTTTACCGGGGTATGGCGTAGCTTGGTAGCGCGCACGGCTGGGGGCCGTGAGGTCGCAGGTTCAAATCCTGTTGCCCCGATTTTCTTTTAAATAAAAGGTTTACGAAATCTGAAATAGTTCTTTAATTGATCAATCGCTTTATGCGGTTGTTTTTTGCTTTTAAAGAAAAACGAATGACCATATAATGAAAAACAAAGGAATACAACAAGGATAAAGTGACGGATAAAAAGAAATGGCAGGTGTGGAGTATGTATAAAATACGAAGAATGCAACAGGAAGAGTATGGTTATTTGGAGGACTTTTTGTATGAAGCTGTTTTTGTGCCAGAGGGGGAGGAGCCTCCGGAGAAATCTATTATATATCAGCCGGATCTGCAGGTATATGTGAAACATTTTGGTGAGCTGAAAGATGATTATGCTCTAGTTGCAGAAGCAGATGGTAAGATTGTAGGCGCAGCCTGGGCAAGGATCATGGATGATTATGGCCATATTGATGAGGATACTCCTTCCATTGCCATATCGTTGTATAAGGAATACAGAGGTCAGGGGATTGGATCTGAATTGTTGAGAAGTCTTTTGAGGATTTTGAAAGAAGCAGGTTATAAACGGGTATCGCTTTCCGTTCAGAAGGCTAATTATGCAGCGAAAATGTATGAAAAAGCAGGGTTTAAGATTCTGTTGGATAAGGATGAGGAATATATTATGGCAGCACAATTATCTGGGGAAAAATTATCGGACACAGTTTTTGAATCTGAACGGATTGCATTTGTGAAAATCAGTGAGTATCTTGTGCAGGATTATCTGGAGATGGTGAATGATCTGGAAAATGTGGCAAGATTTATAGGTGAGAGGACAACGCCATATACAAGAGAGGAAGAGTTAAGGTTTATTGAAAATAAGCTGGCGGAAAATGCAGTTATTTTTTCCATGTTGGATAAAGAAACTGGGGATTTTATTGGAAACATTGAATTTATGGATATAGAGGATGGCTGTGGAGAACTGGGTATCGCAATTACAGCATCAAAACAGAACAGACAGTATGGACGGGAAGCAATCCACAAAATGTTGGACTATGGTTTTTCTGAATTGAAATTGACAAGAGTATTTCTCAAAGTGTATCCATATAATAAGAGAGCGATTCACGTATATGAGGATTGTGGTTTTACAAAATATGACGAAAATGACCATGATATCTTTATGGAGATTTTCCCAAATTAGTGGGAGTTTTAATAAAATGGGCAGTCTGAAACGAGATATTTTCAGACTGCCTGTTTTCTGGTTATTTTAAAGGGATCATATGTTTTTTGAACGTGATTTTTTCAATTTCTTTTCCATTTTCTTTTCATTTCTTCGTTTTTTCCAGTTACTGATGTTTCTTATCAGAATGGAAATGTAGCGGAGCAACGGCTCTGTGGCAATGGCGAAAATGATTAATACCAGACCACATTTTGTAGTGATTTTGCCGATGGCAAAAAGGTCTTTCAGAAAGATGCTGCAAAAAAGAAGTCCAGCCACCATTCCAAACCAGATTACCCAGCGGAATTTATTCATAGGTTTACTGATATTAAAGAGAATCATCAATCCCACAATAGCCAGCAGGAGAGTGGCAGCGGTGGAGATTTCTTCATTTGTCAGTCCGAAGACTTTCCCGAATATGGTGAGGAAACCTACGATCAACACATCTGTCAGTCCGGCAGGCAGAGCTTTCAATAACACGTTGGAAAGGAAATGTCCCTGAATCATTTTTTTGTTTGGCTCCATTGCCAGCAAAAATGCGGGGATGCCGATGGTAAACATTCCAATCAGTGAAATCTGAGAAGGTTCCAACGGGTAGGTCATCATAAAGGCCATGGAAAACATGGCCAGAAGGAAACTGAAGATATTTTTAACCAGGAACAGACTGGCGGAACGTTCAATATTGTTTACAACCCGGCGGCCTTCCAGAACTACAGAAGGCATACAGGAAAAATTAGATTCCAGTAATACAAGCTGAGATGCCTGTGCGGCGGCATCGCTTCCGGAAGCCATGGCCACGCTGCAGTCCGCATCTTTTAGAGCAAGCACGTCATTGACGCCGTCTCCGGTCATAGCTACCGTTTTTCCAGCTTTTTTCAGAGAACGGACAAATTGACGTTTTTGAGCAGGAGTTACCCGGCCAAATACTGTGTATTCCAATACTGCCCGATCAATTTCTTCGTTGGTCTTGAGAGTACTGGCATCAATATAATTTTCTGAATGGGCAATTCCGGCCTGAGAGGCAACTTTAGATACTGTTACCGGATTATCTCCGGAAATTACTTTAATGTCCACACCCTGGTCGGCAAAATACTGGAATGTTTCCCATGCTTCTTTTCGAATGGGATTTGCCAATAGAACCAGACCATAGGGAGTGACTGTTTCTGTCAGTTCTTTTCCATCGAGTATTCCCTCATATACACCAAATACCAGCACACGATATCCTTCGTTTCCGTAACTTTCGATGATTTCCTGATAAGAAGCATAATCTTCCCGAAGTACAAATTCCGGGGCTCCAAGCACATAGGAAGTTTCTTCGAATGTGGCGCTGCTGTATTTGAAAGCAGAAGAGAAAGAAGTTACCGAACTGGCAATTTTTCCTGTGTTTTCTGTAAAGTATTCCTGCATTGCCGCCATGGTAATGTTATCCCGGGACATGGCATGGGCAAAGTCTCCGATCAGTGAATGAAGGGGTTCCATGGTATCCGGGTCATAAGGCTGCAGAGGAACTATATTACTCACCTTCATGGTATTTTCTGTGATGGTACCTGTCTTATCTACACACAGTACATTAACCCGGGCCAGGGTTTCAATGCATTTCATATCGTGAACAAGAACTTTTTTTCCTGCCAGGCGCATAACGCTGACTACCAGGGCTACGCTTGCCAGAAGATACAATCCTTCTGGAATCATGCCGATTACGGCGGCTACCATCCCCTGGACACTTTCTTTGATGGAACTATTTCCCAGAAGATACTGTTGGCCAAATAGTACGACTCCGATGGGAATGATCAGAAAGCCCACGATCTGAACCAGCCGGTTCAGGGAGCGGATCATCTCAGACTGTTCTCCCTGACGGGTAGCTTTGGCTTCCAGAGTAAGTTTTGAAATGTAGGAATCAGCCCCTACTTTGTCCAGCCGGGCATGGCAGGAACCGGAAACAATAAAACTGCCGGACATCAGAGAATTCCCCGGTTTTTTTGTGATTTCATCAGACTCTCCGGTGAGCAGGGATTCGTTGACCTGTACTTCGCCGTCCAGCACAATGGCATCGGCACAGATCTGATTTCCTGCGGCAAAAATCACAACGTCATCTAAGACAACCTGATCGGCGGGAAGAACGTTTTGTTTGCCGTCACGAATCACGGTGGCTTTCGGCGCATTCAATACATTTAGGTTATCCAGTACTTTTTTAGAACGGATTTCCTGGATGATTCCCACCATGGTATTACATAAAATTACCGGGAGAAAAGTGAGATCCCGAAAAGCGCCTACAAAGATCAGCAATGCTGCAATAATTGCAAATATCAGATTGAAATAGGTAAAAAGATTGGAAGTAATAATTTCTTTTATCGTTTTTGAAGGCGGATCCACAGGAGCATTATTCCATCCTTTTACCATTCTTTCTTCCGCCTGTTTCCGGGTAAGGCCAAGCGCTGGAGAGGATTCTATCCGCTTTACAGGTTGTCGGATCAGTTCGGATTTCTTTTCTGTTGTTCGTGTTTTCATGACATCCTCCTTACTGTAGCTGGGTAAGCCCTGAGATGTCCGGTTCTATAAGGAGTGAGTAGTTGGTATAATACACTACAAATCCGGGCTTTGCTCCATTTGGCTTGCGCAGATTTTTCTTTTGTGTGTAATCAATTTCTACTTTGGGCGCCTGTCTGCCCCGGGAGAAGTAAGCGGCCAGTCTGCCGGCTTCTTCAAAAGTTCTGTCCGGTAATTCTTCGCCGTTGGTTTTAACGATCACATGGGAACCTGGCTGTCCCTTGGCATGGAACCACCAGTCATTACCTGTGGCAAATTTGAAAGAAAGTTCTTCGTTTTGAAAATTATTTTTTCCCACGTAAATATGATAACCGTCACTGGAAAGATAGTGAAAAGGTTTCGATGTGATTTTTATCTTTTTTCCGCCGGTATATTTTCGGCGGATATAACCGTATTCTATCATTTCCTCTTTGATCTGAGCAAGATCGTCTTCGGATAAGGCAATATCCAGGGAAGCGGAAATAGATTCCAGGTGTTCGATTTCGCTTTTGGTTTCCTGAAGAAGATGATCCAAAGCTTCTGCCGTCCGCTTCATTTTGCTGTATTTGTCAAAATATTTTTTTGCATTTTCCTGCGGCGTCAGAGTGGGATCCAAGGGGATGGTAATATTTTCATTAGTATAGTAATTGAGAGCCTCCATGCTTTTTACTCCAGGTTCTAATCCATAGCCGTATGTATTGATCAGTTCTCCCCAAATCCTGTATTTTTCTTTTTTTTCCGTATCCTTCATCTGCTTTTGCTGAATCTGATATTTTTTTAGGTTACGATCCAGCGCAGTCTGTACGATTTTTCTAAGATCCACAGACTTTTGACGCATTTTGGTAACAATATTTTTTTCTGCATAATAGGTTTCCAGTACCTGAGAAATCGATGGATACTCTACTGTTTTTAAATCTTCATACTGGGTCAGAGGAAATGGAGCAAATTCCACCGGTTCCCGCCCCTGATATACAATATTCGGGGTGAAGGACTCTGATCTTATATCTTCCAGAAGGGAGAGTAAGGTATGGGAAAGATGAAGTTTTTCCAGAGAAGACAGTCCGTCTGTGGGAATACCTCCGTCAATATTTGCTCTGTGACAAATTTCTTCTGCCATAAGAGGACTGATGCCGGTAATTCCTGTATAAAGCGCTTTTGACGTAGCAACAGGTCTGGAAAGAATTTCATTGGAAAGAATGTCTTCTGTAAGTTCCAGAGGGTTTTTCTTTTCCTGGGTGACAGGAATAAAATAAGGTCTTCCAGGAAGTACCTCCCGCACAGAACTCATGTGGGCGGATACGTGTTTAATACTGTCTATTATCTGGTCATTTTCATTGCAAAAAATAATATTGCTGTGTTTTCCCATGATCTCCACAATCAAATATTTTATACACAGATCCCCCAGTTCATTCAGATGTTCAATGGTAAATCGAATGATTCGTTCCATTCCCGGTTGGGCGACAGACAGGATTTTTCCGCTTCCAATATGTTTTCTTAAAAGCATACAGAAATTAGGAGCGGTGAGAGGGCTGGGTTTATTGGCTTCTGTAAGATAAATCAACGGGAGAGATGCACTGGCCGAGAGAAAGAGACGATATTGCTGTCTCTGATTTTTTATAGTGATGATCAGTTCATCATTTTCCGGTTGGGCGATTTTATTAATTTTCCCTCCTGTGATAGTATGGTTTAATTCTGATACAATGTTTGCAATCGTAATTCCGTCAAATGCCATATTGCTTTTTTCTCCTATTTTCAGATAAAGTCTGCAGTAAACTGCTGCTAAAGTTATTATAACCACAAAAAAAGGATTTGACTAGGGTTTTGTCTTGAATTATAATAATAACATATGCATATTAATGGATTCTTAAAAAGTTTATAAGAATTCCTGCAGTAAAAAAGAATAAAGTGAGAAGTATTAACTATGATTAAAAGTATGACAGGGTTCGGAAGAGCTGAAGTTCAGGATTCCGAACGGAAGTTTACCGTAGAGATAAAATCGGTAAATCACAGATATCTGGATTTCAATATCCGGATGCCAAAGAAACTTGTATTTTTTGAAAATGCAATCAGAGGTATTTTGAAAGAATATATGCAGAGAGGAAAAGTAGATGTATTTATTTCTTATGAAGACTATACACCTTCCAATGTTGTTTTGCAGTATAAGAAAGATATTGCAGCGCAGTATCTGACATATTTTCGACAGATGGCAGAAGATTTTGGATTAAAAGATGATGTGACGGTAACACAGTTGGGACGATGTCCGGAAGTATTTACCATGGAAGAAGGCTCTGTAGATGAGGAGGAGATATGGGAGCTTCTGGAAAAGGCTCTGCGAAGCGCCGGGGAACAGTTTTCCCATGCAAGGCAGATGGAAGGCGAACATCTGAGAAATGATCTGTATCTGAAGTTGGATGATATGACAGAAAAAGTCACACAGATTGAAGTTCGTTCTCCGGAAATCATCAGAGAGTATCGGGCAAAGCTGGAAGAGAAGTTAAAAGAAGTACTGGCCGATACACAACTGGAGGAAAACAGGATTGCAGCCGAGGTTGTTATTTTTGCAGATAAGATCTGTACGGACGAAGAAACTGTCCGGTTAAAGAGTCATGTGGAACATATGAGAAAGGTTCTTCAGGATGGCAGCGGAATCGGAAGAAAATTGGATTTTATTGCTCAGGAGATGAACCGGGAGGCAAATACGATTTTGTCTAAGGCAAATGATCTGGAAACGTCAAATCTGGCTATTGATCTGAAGACGGAGATCGAAAAGATCAGAGAACAGATTCAGAATATTGAATGAGGCAGCGCCATGGCAAGATTTGTAAATATAGGATTTGGAAATATTGTAAATGCTGATAAAATCGTGGCGGTTGTCAGCCCGGATGCTGCTCCTGTAAAGCGTCTGATCCAGACTGCAAAGGAAGAAAAACGGGTAATAGATGCCACGCAGGGAAGAAGAACGAAAGGCGTGCTGGTCACGGAAGATTCTTTCATTGTTCTTTCCGCATTGCAGCCGGATACTATAGGCCGGCGGTTCCAGTCTGATAAAAATATCATAGAAGAAAAAGGTGATATGGATGAGTAAAAAAGGAAGTTTGGTAATTATTTCCGGCTTTTCCGGAGCAGGTAAGGGTACAGTGGTAAAAGAACTGATGACCCGCTATGACTGCTATGCTCTGTCTGTTTCTGCAACTACCCGGGCGCCCCGGGAAGGAGAAGTAAATGGCCGGGAATATTTTTTCAAGACCAAAGAGGAATTTGAGGAGCTGATCCGGCAGGATGCCTTATATGAGTATGCCTGCTATGTGTCGAATTATTATGGCACACCGAAAGCATACGTTCAGGAACAACTGGCTGCCGGAAAAGATGTGATCCTGGAAATTGAAGTACAGGGCGCTTTAAAGGTGAAAGAAAAGAATCCGGAAGCGCTGCTTTTGTTTGTAACGCCCCCGTCAGCAGAAGAATTGAGAAATCGGTTGCTTCATCGGGGAACAGAATCAGAAGAAGTGATCCGGGAACGGATGAACCGGGCGGCGGAAGAGTCCTTACTGATGGACAGATATGAGTATCTGGTAATTAATGATCAGTTGGATGACTGTGTGACAGAAGTTCATCAGTTAATTCAGCGGGAACATCTTCGCATGGAAGCAAATACAGACATGGTTACAAAATTACAAAAAGAATTAAAAGAAATGAAAGGAGAATAAATTATGATACATCCATCTTATACAGAATTGATTCAGGCAGTTAACAGTGAGGTAGAGGAGGACGATACTCCGGTATGTAACAGTCGTTATTCTATCGTTTTGGCTACCAGCAAGAGAGCAAGACAGATTATTGGTGGGGCAGATCCGCTGGTTTATTATCCTCTTAACAAACCTCTCTCTATCGCAGTGGAAGAGGTTTATAAAGGGCAGGTTAAGATTCTTCCGGACACAGGAGAAGAGGAAGAGATGACTGATACTGCAGAGACACCAGCAGAAGAAACAGTAACTGAGTAATCATATGGGAGGGGGATGTCTCAGGGATGAGGCGCCCCCTTTTATGTCTAAAACCGTAATAATCAGAAGGGAAAGATCTATGAAGACATTTTTTATGTCACTGGGATGTGATAAAAATCTGGTGGACTCAGAAGAGATGCTGGGAGCTTTTGTTTCAGAAGGGTATGAGATTACAGACAGCGAAGAGGAAGCTGATGTGATCGTGATTAATACCTGTTGTTTTATCCATGATGCGAAAGAAGAGAGTATTCAGGCTATTTTGGAGATGGCAGAGTATAAGACCCAGGGAAATTGTAAAGCGCTGCTTGTTACAGGCTGTCTGGCAGAAAGATACAGGGAAGAAATCACCAAAGAGATTCCTGAAGTAGATGGAGTTCTGGGGACTAACAGCCATGGAGAGATATTAAAGGCAGCCAGAGAAGCGCTGGCAGGTCATACTGTTCATGAGTTTAAGCCGTTGGAAGGAATTCCCACTTTGCCGGGAAAACGTGTGGTAACCACAGGGGGATATTATGAGTATCTCAAGATTGCAGAAGGCTGTGAAAAACACTGTACATACTGTATTATTCCGAAAATCAGAGGAAATTACAGAAGTGTTCCCATGGAGCGCTTGGTGGAGCAGGCAAGAAAACTGGCAGAACAGGGTGTGAGAGAACTGATTCTGGTAGCCCAGGAAACTACTATTTACGGAAAAGATTTGTACGGAAAGAAATCGTTGCATCTTTTATTGAAAGAATTATGTAAGATTCCGGGGATTTACTGGATCCGATTGTTGTATTGTTATCCGGAAGAGATTTATCCTGAGCTGATTCAGACGATCCGGGAAGAAAAGAAAATCTGTCATTATATGGATCTTCCTATTCAGCATGCCAGTGACCGTATTTTGAAACGTATGGGCAGACGTACCACACGGCAGCAACTGACAGATATTATCGGGAAAATACGGGAAGAAATACCGGATATGGTTCTTCGTACTACCCTGATCACCGGATTTCCAGGAGAAACAGAAGAAGATCATGAAGAATTGATGGATTTTGTGGATGAAATGGAATTCGAACGATTGGGAGTATTTACTTATTCCCCGGAAGAAGATACGCCGGCAGCCCTTATGGATCAGCAGATTCCGGAAGAGATCAAAGAGGACCGGAAGGCAGATCTGATGGAACTGCAGCAGGATATTTCAGCAGAATATGGCGATTCCCGTATCGGAGAAACCATGATGGTAATGGTGGAAGGAAAAGTGGCAGATGAAAATGCATATGTGGGTCGTACCTACGCAGACGCGCCGGGGATTGACGGCTATATTTTTATCAATACGGGAGAATTGCTCATGTCCGGAGACTTTGTTAAGGTGAAGGTTACAGGCGCCCTGGAATATGATTTGATAGGAGAGATTGAAGATGAATACACCGAATAAACTTACTATGCTTCGTATTATTATGATTCCTTTTTTTGTAGTGTTTATGTTAGTTGATTTTGGTTCCTGGAGTAAATGGGCTGCATTGGCGATTTTTGTAATTGCCAGTCTGACAGATACTCTGGATGGTTATCTGGCAAGAAGGGATCATCTGGTTACAAATTTTGGAAAATTTATGGATCCTCTGGCAGATAAATTGCTGGTCTGCTCTGCCATGATCTGTATGATTGAATTGGGAAGAATTCCCAGTTGGGTGGTAATTGTTATCATTGGACGTGAATTTGTTATCAGTGGTTTCCGGCTGATCGCTTCCGATAATGGAGTGGTAATTGCGGCAAATTACTGGGGTAAGTTAAAAACAGTCTGTCAGATGGTTATGATCGTTGTGCTTATTGCTGATCTGGGAGGCGGATTTGTTATTCTGGAACAGATTTTAATCTACGCATCCCTTGCTCTGACAGTTATTTCTCTGGTAACTTATCTGTGGCAGAACCGCAGCGTTCTTTCGTTTCAGGACTAAAAAGGAGAAATACTATGATTGCAGAACTGGTTTGTGTGGGAACTGAGCTTTTACTGGGAAATATCGTAAATACAAATGCTGCATATCTTGCAGAAAAATGTGCAGGTCTGGGATTGAATATGTATTATCAGTCTGTAGTAGGTGACAATGAAGAACGGATGACCCAGGTGATCCGTCAGGCGTTGGAGCGTTCAGATGTGGTGATTCTCTGTGGAGGTCTGGGACCTACCCAGGATGATATGACAAAAGAAGTGGCAGCCAGAGTGATGGGAAAGAAGCTGGTGGAGGATCCGCATACCAGAAAGTGTATCCAGGAATATATGGATAATTATCTGCTGAGCCATCCTGGTCTTCGCCTGACTGAGAATAACTGGAAACAGGCAATTGTTCCGGAGGATGCTATTATTCTGGACAATGGCAATGGTACAGCGCCGGGACTTATATTGGAAAAAGAAGGAAAAAGCATGATCTTGCTTCCCGGTCCGCCCAATGAATTAAAGCCCATGTTTGAAGAACAGGTTGCGCCTTATCTGCAGGAAAAGCAACCGGAAATTATTTTTTCAAAGATGGTAAAGGTATGCGGCGTAGGGGAAAGTATGGTAGAAGATCAGATCCGCGATCTGATTGACAGCCAGACAAATCCTACTATTGCAACTTATGCAAAGACAGGGGAGGTTCACCTGCGTATTACAGCAAGGGCAGAAAATGAAGCGGCAGCGAAGAAACTGATTAAGCCAGTGGTAAAAGAATTGAAAATACGCTTCGGGGAAAAGATTTATACCACAGACGAAAAAAAGACTTTGGAAGAGTGTGTGATAGAACTTTTAAAAGACAGAAAACTGGAATTAACTACAGTGGAGTCCTGTACAGGAGGAGCTTTAACCGCCCGCCTTGTCAATGTGCCAGGAGCTTCTGAGGTTTTGAAACAGGGATTAATCACCTATTCCAATAAGGCAAAACGAAAATTCACACTGGTAAAAAAATCCACATTGAAGACGGAAGGGGCTGTCAGCGCCCGCACTGCCAAGGAAATGGCTCAGGGAGCCGTTGCCAGCACGTCCTGTGATGTGAGTGTTTCTGTCACCGGTCTGGCCGGTCCGGATGGAGGAACCAAAGAAAAACCGGTGGGATTGGTATATATTGGCTGCTGCTGCAAAGACAAAACAGAAGTGAGAGAATTTCATTTTAACGGAAACAGAAGTAAAATCCGTGAACAGGCGGTGGTACAGGCCTTAATCCTTTTAAGAGAAAGTATCCTGAAACATTATTATTGCAGTCTGTAATTATTGGAAAACGGAGCTGTCGCTTTCAACATGATTCTGAAATATTCGTTTCATGCGACAACTCCGTTTTTTTATCTTTTTTTCATCATTTTTAAAAGTCCCACCATTCGGTTGATTTTTGCGATCTCCTGAGGTGATTTTCCCGCTTTTAAGACTTCTACCACCATATCCATTTCATCAGGAGTAAATTGAAGTCCCTGCTGCTGAGAAGTGTTGGCTGCTCCGGTGAGAAAATTCAGCATTTCATTTTGAGATTTTCCCGCTCCCTGGGAAACAAGATTTTGAAGTAATGCCATTTTTGCCGGATCGATGCCAGATAAGCCCGGATGATTCATCCAATCCTGATTCATGATTCTTCACCTCCTGGGGAATTTTCCTGATACATTTGAATTAACTGAATCGTGTTTAGCGCAAATAAGAGTTGGTCTATCTGATTTCGTGTACAATCGGATGCATATTTTTTCATATCATTCAGCATTTCTTCCGGTTGGACAGGAGAAATAGACATGATGGATAACTCGGGCTGAGAGGAACGAAAATACGACAGAGTATTGGACAGTTCCCTGATTTTGGCATAGATGGCAAGCAATTTCTGTCCTTTTTGTGGCATATAAGGAATTGCAGCTTTCATGATCTGCAGAGTATCCTGGGAAACTTGTGTATCCAGAGGAGTCTGACAGGGAATTTGTTCTTCTCCCATAAATTGCCTCCTGGCTTTTTGTAAAAGATATGCGGAAAGGGTGACAGATAGAACTGTTTTATTCATACAGATGACGATTAGTTTCTTCTTGTTATTTTCTGCATATATTATATTAAGACAGAGAAAGGAAATTTTATGGAAGAAAAAAAGCAAAAATTAATTATTCATGGAAATGAATTGTATGAAATAGATTTGGAATGTATGGAAAAAAGAAAAAAAGGAAAAGACTGTTTTCAAAACACGGAATCTGTAAAAAGAGAAGAGAAGAAAAGCAGAAAAGACGGTAAATAATTTGTCTGCCGCCGTATAAGGAGACTTTGATACGTTCTCTTGTACGGCGGAGTTTTTTTATAGAAAAAAGGATAACCCCGGTTTACGAGATTATCCCTCTTTTCTATAAAATACTTATATTAGTCGGTATCCGGCTTTTTATCTGTTTAGCAGCAGCCACCGTTGTTTCCCCATCCGCCGCAGCAGAACAGAAGAATCAAGATCAGCCAGCAGCAATTATCGCCGCCGCCCATACATCCGCCATTATTTCCATTTCCCCATCCCCCACAACTGGAGAGAATCAGGAGTAACAGGATAATGTCACAGCATCCTCCATTGGAATTAAAAATACCGCATCCTGTATTGGTATTTCCGCATCCACATCCACAATCATGCTCACATCCACAGTTTGTTGCTGTAATATCACTCATTTTAAATCCTCCAAGATTTTATTGATTACACTTTATCTTATGGTGCAGACAGAAAATGTGTTACAAAATCATGTGGTGGAAATAGAAGAAAATACCTGATAAAGATTTAAGGTTCCATACCCCCATTCCCGATTGGGGTAAACCAGTTCAGGATGCCGGGTGGCACCCCGGATCAGAAAATTTTTAACTTCATAGGTAGATAAATAGAGAGGATATCGTTCTTTTATTCCCCATTCCAGAAGAAGAGCGGCGCTTCCGGCGGTGAGAGCTGCGGAAGCACTGGTTCCGCTGTTGTTTATATATCCGGTTCTGAGGTCCGGACCAGTTACATCCACACCCGGCGCTGCAAAATCCGGTTTGACTTGATTACTCCGGGAATAGCCCCGGCTGGAATTGATAAAAATACTGTTGGTGTAGGCGTTATAAGCGGAAACAGTAATTACCTGTACAGAATTTCCCGGTGTGGTGATGGTGGTAAAAGGATCCGGGGACAAAAAAGTCACATCAGGAGAGAGAAAACCACTGATCGGAAGCCAGGTATGAAATTCTCCGTTAAGCCGATTTTTACAGTATACATCCATAGTCCATATTCCCTGTGTGGGATTTTCGAAGCGGATAAATATTAGCTGATTGCCGGAAGTGTTTTGAATAATGTCGTAATTGATGATAATTCTGGAATCTTCGAGAAAAAAACGTACAACTTCCGTCTGTCCCAGGCTGGCGGGAATCCGGGGAATCACTTCTCCTGTTGGAGAACGAAAGCCCACTGAAAATAATTCCGGGGGCTGTCCCCATAATTCCAGGAAAAACCCTTTTGTATTTTCACGGACAAATATTTCCACGCTTTTATAGTCTGTCTGAGAGGGGACGGTGCCAAAATAGTGATGAGCTTTTCCAGCTTCATTTCCACCGGCGATGACTACTGCGACTCCAGGTAAAGATGTCAGTTGCCGGATGCTCAGATCCAAAGGAGTATATCCCATGTGATCCCCCTGATTGCTTCCCAGGGCGATACATAAAACTAAAGGTAATCGAAGTTGACGGGATAAGGTAAGTAAATATTGGATGCCGGTCATAATATCTGTTTCCTGATATACAGGCACATTGCCGGAAAAATAGTAAAATTTTTTCAAATGGGGTTTCGCTTCTTTCAGACGCACCATGGCAATTTTTGCGTCATAGGCAACTCCAAGAAAATTATTGGCAGCATCCGGCGTTCCGGCGGCAATTCCCGCCAGATAAGTGCCATGTCCATTTAAATCTGTGGACGGCACAACCGCAAGAGGATCATCACTGTTCAGCGCGCGATTGATGTCTTCTTCTGTAAATACTGTTCCATATCCAAAAGGACCATCGTTAGAGGGCGAAGGGATAGTCTGATCCCAGATTCGCACAATTTTGGTACGTTTTCCCGGAAGCTGAAAAGCAGGATGGGTGTATTGAATACCGGTATCAATCAGTCCAAGGAGAATATTTTTACCACTGAGCATAAGGGCGGGCTGGGTTTGTGCTTTGATAATGCCTGCTTCCTCCAGACTGGTAGTATCTAAAGGGACAAAGAGGTTGGGAATCAGGCTGTAAAAGAAACTGGTGTTGGCTCCTGTGGTACTCATATAGGTGGGGAGATGAAGAAAACCGTATTCTTTATCAATAATCTGAGGAAAATATTGTTCATTAGACTGAAGAAATCGTTCCGGCGTAGTGTAAGCATAAGGGATAATGATATCGGCATATGCATCAGAATAGATGACTTCCTGTAATTTATTCATGAGCATCCTTACAAGCTTTTTTTGCAATGTATGCAGAAATGAAAAAAAAATTCCTTTTCCGGAAATGATTCCAGATCAGGAATATGTTTTTATGATTTCTTCCGCAATAAAACGTTTGGATATGCAACGGTTCATTGCCTGTTTTTCTATATAATGATGGGCATCCGGCTCACTCATTTTCAGTTCGCTGATAAGAAGCCATTTGGCTTTGTTGACCAGACGGATTTCTGCCATTTTTTCATCAATGGATTGTGCTTTTTTTTCGAATTGACGCAATCTTTCCCTGGCGCTTTCCAGCCAGTAAAAGGATTGGATCAGAGTGAGTTTTGAAGTAGGCTTTGGCAGGGTGAAAACACCATAGGGGGAAACTTTATCATGTATTTCCCCATGGAGTTCATTTTTTACCAGCAGTAAAACAACAGACTGTCGGGTTGTTCCCGTATCAATGGCAAAGCGGACTCCCGTATCATCCTGTAAAGGTGAATTGATTACGATGAAGTCAAAGGTGTTTTCAGACAGAATACGTTTAGCTGCGCTGATACTGGGAGCAACGGAGATCAGGCGATATCTTGACATTGGAAGCAGACCGGAAAGAACAGAGTTAAAGTTGTCATTAGATGAAACAATCAGTACATTGTAGCTACGTTCCTTTAAACTCATAAGTTCCCCTCCTCATTTATAAATTTTCAACGGCGGCAGTAAATATCAAGAATACCTTTTGGAATATATTTTTGAATAAAACTGCTTTGGGCGGCAAGCTGAACTGCTTTTTCCAGAGAATCCGGCAATTTGTCGAAACGGGATAAAACTTCTTCAGAGGCATTATAGAAATTAATGTCTGCAGGTTCGGCAAGTTCCAGATGATTTTGAATTCCATGAAGGCTGGCATAAATCAGCAAACAAAAGGCCAGATAGGTATTAGCCGATGGATCGGGAGAGCGCAGTTCTGCCCGGCGGTATTCTCCCATTGCTGCCGGAACTCTTATAAGCTGAGAGCGGTTTTCGCTGGACCAGGAAATATAGCCCGGCGCTTTGTCCTGTCCGAAACGGAGATAGGAGTCTTCTAAAGGATTTAAAAATACAGTCATATCTGATATTTTATCTAAAATACCGGCGATCATGGCATCCATATGATCGCTGTGATCCCGGGACTGTACGGAGATATTAATGTGGTATCCATTTCCCGGTTGAACTTTTAAGGGTTTTGGTGAAAAATCTGCCACAAGTCCATTGCGAAGCGCGACAGCTTTTACAACAGTCTGAAAGGTCATAGCATTATCTGCAGCAGTCAGAGGATCGGAGTAACGAAAATCAATTTCATTTTGTCCAGGTCCTGCTTCATGGTGGGAGCTTTCCGGCCATATGCCCATCTGTTCTAAGGTAAGACATACTTCCCGACGAATATTTTCGCCTTTATCTTCAGGAGCAATATCCATATAACCTGCAGAATCATAGGGAATGTGGGTGGAATTTCCCTCTTCATCCTCACGGAAAAGATAGAATTCCTGTTCTGTACCAAAATAAAATTGTAAGCCTGCCTGAGATGCGGCAGAAATTGCTTTTTTCAAAAGTGTTCGGGTATCATATTCAAAATTTCGTCCATCCGAGTATGTAATATCACAAAACATACGTACAACTCTTCCTTCTTCCGGCCTCCAGGGAAGAGGCATCAGAGTATCGGTTTCAGGATGAAGAAAGAGATCGGAATGGGTTTCATCACCAAAGCCTTCAATGGCAGAAGCATCAATGGCAATTCCATATTCAAATGCCCGAGGCAGTTCAGAAGGCATGATGGAGATATTTTTTTGTCTGCCAAACACATCACAGAAAGCGAGACGGATAAATTTAACATCTTCCTCCTGTACATACTGCATAACCTCTTGTTTGGAATATTTCATAAATGAGTACCTGCTTTCTATTAGTTTGCTATATACATTTGTTTATACGGATTCTTACTGTCCGGTGTGATTACTGTAAAGGGAGAGGACAGAATCTCTCCTATATTGTAATGGAAGTCTGAGCAATATTCAGACAGGTCATTATATATTTCAGACAGATCTTTTTCGGTTGCCGGCGCTGCTGTAACCTGAGCAGGAAATTTGATATTCTGATAATCTCCCCGAAGGAACATTTTCCCTCCATGCATACCGGTACAGGGGAAATTTCCAACGAGAGGACGATTTCCTTTTTTCAGACCAAGTACAATAATAATTCCACCCGCCTGGTATTCTCCCAGGAAACTTCCGGCAGTTTGTCCAATGATCATTACAGGAATTTTTTCTTTATAGGCTTTCATATGAATACCTGCCCGATAACCGGCGCTGTCCCGTATATAAATTTTTCCTCCCCGCATGGCATACCCTGCGGCATCCCCGATACTGCCGTGGATCAGAATCTTCCCATCATTCATGGTATCTCCTACGGCATCCTGGGCATTGGCATTGACAATAATATGCGCATTATTCAGATATGCTCCCAGAGCATTGCCTGAAATTCCATTTACAATAATTTCTTTATCAGACATACCTGCCGCAAGAAAACGCTGTCCACAACATCCATTGACGGTATAATGACTTTCACTTTGCCGCAGCAGATTGTTCAAAGTTCTATAATCTAAATCAGAAGCATCGATTACTTTCATAGTATAGCACATCTCCTTGATAAAATGGTATAGTTTTTTTATTCTCCTGCATGGGAAATTCCTAAAATCTCCAGTTCCTTTTCAGTCAATCCGATTCCTCTCAGCATAAGTCTGTTGCCTCGTAAAGCTTCAATAGAATTGATTCCCATTCCACCCATAAGTTCTTTTATTTCATGTTTCCATGCGGTCATCAGATTGACCAGACGTTCACTGCCTTTCTCGGGATTTAAACGCTGTACCAGCTCCGGGCACTGTGTAGCGATTCCCCAGTTACATTTACCGCTCTGACAGGTCCGGCAAAGATGGCAGCCTAAAGCCAGCAGGGCAGCAGTAGCAATGTAACAGGCGTCTGCCCCCAGTGCAATGGCTTTTACCACATCAGAAGCGCTTCGGATACTTCCGCCAACAACAAGTGATACCTGATTGCGAATTCCTTCATCTCGAAGTCTCTGGTCAACGGCGGCCAGCGCAAGTTCCACGGGAATCCCCACATTATCCCGAATTCTGGTGGGAGCAGCGCCTGTTCCTCCACGAAAACCGTCGATAGCGATAATATCAGCCCCACTGCGGGCAATGCCGCTGGCAATGGCAGCGATATTATGAACAGCAGCTACTTTCACAATAACAGGTTTTTTATACTGAGTAGCTTCCTTTAAAGAAAATACAAGTTGTCGTAAATCTTCAATAGAATAAATATCATGATGGGGCGCAGGAGAAATGGCATCAGAGCCTTCGGGAATCATACGGGTACGGGAAACATCACCTACAATTTTTGTACCGGGGAGATGTCCGCCGATTCCCGGTTTTGCTCCCTGTCCCATTTTAATTTCAATTCCTACGCCGGCATTCAGGTAATCCTCATAAACTCCAAAACGTCCGGAGGCTACCTGAACAATGGTATTGTCACCATAACAGTAGAAATCTTCATGGAGTCCGCCTTCTCCTGTATTGTATAAAATACCTAATTCCGTGGCAGCCATTGCCAGAGATTTATGAGCGTTGTAACTGATGGAACCGTAACTCATGGCAGAAAACATAACCGGCATGGAAAGTTCCAACTGGGGTGGGAGATTGCAGATCAATTCTCCTTCAGGGGAACGATGTATTTTTTCCGGCTTTTTTCCGAGAAACACACGAGTCTCCATAGGTTCCCGGAGAGGATCAATGGACGGATTTGTAACCTGAGAGGCATTGATCAGAATTTTGTCCCAATAAACGGGAAGAGGATTGGGGTTTCCCATAGAAGACAAAAGAACTCCTCCGCTATTGGCCTGTTTAAAAATTTCTTTCATGGTATTTTCTGACCAGTTGGCGTTTTCCCGATAAGAACAGTCTGTTTTTCGGATTTTTAACGCCCGTGTGGGACAAAAAGAAACACAACGCTGGCAGTTGACGCATTTTGACTCATCGAATTCCAGTTTCCGGGTTTCTTTATCATAGATATGTACTCCGTTAGAACATTGTTTTGCACAAATTCCGCAGGAAATACATCGGCTTTCATTTCGTACCACTTCAAATTCAGGATAAATAAATTCAATACTCATAATAATACCCCTTCCTTTACTTTTACGATAACAGGTTCGCCGCCCCCGGGAGCCCATATATTTTCTGCTTCCGGTTCCATAGTGCGGATAGCGGTTTCCTCACTGGCAATAAATACACGGTCTTCTTTTTCACCGATCACCATAGAGCGGAGTTTCAGTCTGTCGTTAAGAGCCATCAGGCCGCCCTGGAATCCAAAGACAATGGAAAACGGACCTGTAATCAGTAAATTTGAGAATACATTCCGCAGATAAATATTTTTTTCCCGTTGGGATGGATCTGTTTTTGCTGCAATAGTACTCCAGAAGGGAGCGGCAACTACACTGGCAGCTTCATTCAAAGTAAGTCCCTGTACCCGGAGAAGATAATCCATAACATAAGTAATAACTTCTGTATCCGTCTGCAGTGTACATTTATAGCCAAACATTTCAATAAATCTCCGGTTGGCATCATAGGATGAGATTTCTCCATTGTGGACAATGGAATAGTCTAAAAGAGTAAAGGGATGGGCGCCTCCCCACCATCCCGGTGTATTTGTGGGATAACGGCCATGGGCTGTCCATGAATATCCCTCATAGTTTTCCAGTTTATAAAACACTCCCACATCCTCCGGATATCCCACTGCTTTAAAAGTTCCCATATTTTTACCGCTGGAAAAAACGTAAGCTCCGGACATTTTGGTATTAATTTTCATTACTGTACGGACAACAAATTCCTTTTCATCAATCTGCATGGAAGTAAGAACAGATTTGAGAGGAGTAACGAAGTATCTCCAGATAATAGGTTCTTCCGTAATGGAAGGAATTTTTCTGGTGGGTATGATTTCTGATTGTACGATCTCAAATCGTTCTTTCAGGAAAGCTTCACATTCTTTTCTCGTTTCCCGTGTATTAAAAAACATATGAAATGCATAAAAATCTCTATATTCCGGATAAATACCATAGCCGGCAAATCCACCGCCCAGTCCGTTGGAACGGTCATGCATGGGTTTCATGCCCTTTGTAATCATTTCTCCGGACATTTTTTTCCCTTCTCTGGAAATAACTGCAGCAATAGCGCAGCCGGAGGGGATTCGTACCTGACCTTCAAGTTTCATATCATTACCTTCCTTTCAGCAAAATAGGTATAATAAAATAAAAAAGGCGTTCATTCTAAGACAGAATCTATCTGTTTTAAAATGAACGCCTTTGCTCATATGCATATATATACAACCAGTTTTCTGTTTTGTCAATCAGAATTTGGAAAAATTATGGCTTCTTTCATTGATTTTATGTAGGGACCGATATATTTTGGAGCCAGTTTTCCGTATAGTTCCATAAATTTTACAATGGCAGACCCCACAATAACACCATCTGCAACGGAAGCTTTTCCGAACCGTGAAGCTGGGCGATATCAATGATACCTTCTTCAAGAAAGCGGGCAATAATTTCCGGTTCTTCATTCACAAACACTCCAACTGCCTGCATGTGTGGGAGAGATATTTTTTATTTTTATCAGGAGCATTCATAAGAATTTCTCCAATCAAAACTCCATCAGCACCCATTTCCTGCAGAATTTTTATTTCTTCCGGATACCTGATTCCTGAACGGCTTCTCCATGGTGCAGCAGATCGATCATTTGATGTAACTGAATAACTGCTTTGTTATAATTTTCTTTCCAGTTATCAAGAGTTATATTGACGATGAAAATAATTTTTTGTTTCCAGTGATCAAAGGCGATTACTTTGTCAAAAAGCATTAAATCTAAATCTTTAAAACCAGTATCGGAAAAAAACAAAAAAAACAGTTGACAAATTTTTATTGTCGGTGTATCATGCAGTTCGTAAAGGCAAAGGCGTCTTTGAGATTTTGGTCTCAGAGGCGCCTTTCTTTTTCATCTTATATTTCCGGAAAAGGCAAGGGTGTCTTTCATGTGTTTATGTGAAAGGTATCCCTGCCTTTTTTGATAAAAGTAAGGAGGAGTTAGTATGAAAAATGTTTCAGAGTATTTTGGTTGTCTTGTATTTGATGACAGAGTAATGAAAGCAAATTTATCGGCAAAGGTTTATCGATCCCTGAGAAAAACTATTGACGAGGGAGCAAAGCTGGATGAGCGAGTGGCCGACACAGTGGCTGAAGCTATGAAAGAATGGGCTGTGGCACATGGAGCTACACATTATACCCATTGGTTTCAACCGTTGACTGGCATTACTGCTGAAAAGCACGATAGTTTTATTTCCCCCTCACCGGATGGGGGAGTGATTATGGAATTTTCCGGTAAAGAACTGATTAAAGGAGAACCGGATGCTTCTTCTTTTCCTTCCGGAGGTTTGCGTGCCACCTTTGAGGCAAGAGGATATACTGCATGGGATCCCACATCTTATGCCTTTATCAAGGGAAAAACTCTTTGCATTCCCACTGCATTTTGTTCTTATGGAGGCGAAGCGCTGGATAAGAAAACTCCGTTACTTCGTTCTATGAAAGCGTTAAATAAACAGGCTCTTCGAATCCTTCGTCTTTTTGGAAATCAGGATGTAAAATGCGTTCATACTTCTGTAGGACCGGAGCAGGAATATTTCCTGATCACAAAAGAAATGTATGATCAGCGAAAAGATATTCAGTTTACAGGACGAACTTTATTCGGAGCCAAACCACCTAAGGGACAGGAGATGGACGACCACTATTTTGGAGTGATCAAACCCAGAGTAGAAGCTTATATGGAAGAATTGAATCAGGAATTGTGGAAATTGGGTATTCTTGCAAAAACACAGCACAATGAGGTAGCTCCTGCACAGCATGAACTGGCTCCTGTTTATACAACAACCAATATTGCCACAGACCATAATCAGTTGACTATGGAGATCATGCAAAAGGTAGCCGCTAAACATGGACTGGTCTGTCTGCTTCATGAAAAACCATTTGCAGGGGTAAATGGAAGCGGAAAACATAATAACTGGTCACTGGCTACCGATACAGGAGTAAATCTTTTATCTCCAGGAGAGACTCCTTATGAAAATGCGCAGTTTCTGTTGTTTCTGTGTGCAGTGATCAAAGCGGTAGATGATTATCAGGATCTTCTTCGTCTTTCTGTAGCCACAGCAGGAAATGATCACCGTCTGGGAGCAAATGAAGCGCCTCCTGCTGTTGTATCTATGTTTCTGGGGGATGAACTGAACGGTGTTCTGGAAGCGATTGAAAAAGATATCCCTTATGCGGGAACACAAAAAACACAGATGAAATTGGGTGTGGACGTTCTTCCAAAGTTTAACAGAGATACCACAGACCGTAACCGTACTTCACCTTTTGCTTTTACAGGAAACAAATTCGAATTCCGTATGCTGGGATCATCCAACAGTATCGCATGTGCCAATATGATGTTAAACAGCGCTGTGGCTGAAAGCCTGAAAATATATGCGGACCGGCTGGAAAAAGCGGAAAACTTTGAAGATACTCTTCATGAAATGATTCGAAAAACCATCAAAGATCATAAAAGAATTATATTTAACGGGAATGGTTATGACAATACATGGATTCAGGAAGCGACGGAGAAAAGAGGATTAAAAAACTATCCTACCACACCAGATTGTATGCCTCATCTGCTGGATGAAAAAAATGTAAAAATGCTTACTTCTCATAAGGTATTTTCAGAAGCGGAGCTGCATTCCAGATGTGAGATCATGTTGGATAATTACTGTAAAACAATTGTGATCGAGGCAAATACCATGGTGGATATGGTCAAAAAAGAGATTATTCCGGCAGTGGAGACTTACGCTATGGAACTGGCAAAAACCTCAGCAGCGAAAAAAGCAGTCGATTCCACATTGTCATGCAGCTATGAAACTGGAATGATACGAAAACTTTCTACACTGACAGATCAGATGGCGATTCGTACCGATGCGCTGGAAAATGCACTGATCATGATTCAGGATGCTTCAGATATTGTGGATGAATCCTGTCGGATCAGGGATGTGGTACTGAACAGGATGAGTGAACTTCGTGTTGCCTGTGATGAAGCTGAAACTGTAACAGCAAAAAAATATTGGCCCTTCCCCACATATGGAGAATTGCTGTTTAGTGTAAGATAAAATTTAAAATAAAAAGAACAAGGGAGTGGTTGTTATGTATAGTTCTGTAAATACAATTTGGGTTTTACTTGGAGCCGCGCTGGTATTTTTTATGCAGGCAGGATTTTCAATGTGTGAAGCGGGATTTACCAGAGCAAAGAATACGGGAAATATCCTTATGAAAAACCTGATGGATTTTTGTATCGGTACCCCTGCATTTTGGCTGATCGGATTTGGATTAATGTTTGGAAGCGGAAATGGAATTTTAGGAGGATTCGATCCATTCATTCAGGGAGATTACAGTCATATTTTACCCTCCGGTGTACCGCTGTGGGCATTTGTGGTTTTTCAGACAGTATTTTGTGCCACATCTGCCACAATCGTATCAGGAGCCATGGCAGAACGTACAAAATTCAGCGCATACTGTGTGTATTCCGCTGCAATTTCTCTTTTGATTTATCCTGTTTCCGGACATTGGATCTGGGGTGGCGGCTGGCTTTCCCAGTTGGGCTTTCATGATTTTGCCGGTTCAACGGCTGTTCATATGGTAGGAGGCATCTGCGCATTGATCGGTGCCAAGATTCTTGGACCCCGTATTGGTAAATATGATAAAAATGGTAAACCAAATGCAATTTTGGGACATAACCTGACTTTCGCAGCTCTTGGTGTATTTATTCTCTGGTTTTGCTGGTTTGGATTTAACGGCGCTTCTACAGTAGGTATGGACAGTGATGCGCTGATGGAAACCGCAGGACGAGTATTTTTTAATACGAATATGGCGGCAGCCGTTGCCTGCTGTGTTACTCTGATTTTCACATGGATCCGTTATAAAAAACCGGATGTTTCCATGACATATAACGCAGCATTGGCTGGTCTTGTAGGCATAACCGCAGGATGTGATGCGGAAAATGGAATCGGCGCCGCAGTTACCGGTATTGTTTGTGGTATTCTGGTAGTTCTGGCAGTAGAGTTTTTTGATAAAGTGGCAAAAATTGACGATCCGGTTGGGGCAATTTCCGTACATTGTGTCTGTGGAGCAGCAGGAACTCTTCTGACTGGTTTATTTGCCACAGGTGTGACAACAGAAGCCGGACTGTTTTATGGCGGTGGATTTCATTTTTTAGGAATCCAGGTTCTTGGAGTCCTTTCTGTAGCGCTTTATGTAACTGTGATCATTACAATTGTATTTCTTGCCATAAAATATACCATTGGTCTGCGGGCAGATGCAGAAGATGAAATTGCCGGACTGGATATTTCTGAACACGGTCTTTTGACGGCGTATGCCGGCTTTGCAATGCTTCCGGATATTCTTGCGGAAGAAACAGATCAGGCGCCTGTTGTTGTTACCGGTGACGTTCCTGTGGCAGAGGCAGTTCCTGTGAAGAAGATGGATTCTTTTGAGGAAGGAAGTCCTAAATTTACAAAAGTAGAAATCGTATGCAAAGAATCCCGCTTTGAGAGATTAAAATCTGCCATGATGGATATTGGGATTACAGGTATGACAGTCTCTCATGTTCTGGGCTGCGGCGTGCAGAAAGGAAAACCGGAATATTATCGTGGTATACAGGTGGAAGCAAATCTTCTTCCAAAAGTACAGGTGGAAATGGTGGTAAGTGAAGTACCGGTGCGAAAGGTAATTGAGACAGCAAAAAAAGTTCTGTATACGGGACATATTGGCGATGGTAAAATCTTTGTCTACGATGTGGAAAACGTGGTAAAAATCAGAACCGGAGAAGAAGGTTATGATGCTTTACAGGATGTAGAATAAGTTATTTTCATGGAGGTACAAAGTTATGTGTTCGATCATGGGCTATTGTGGTCCCGGTGTGGATATGGATAAATTTAAAGAAGGGTTTGATCAGACAATTTCCAGAGGACCGGATGACAGCCGGATCGTTGATACAGGAAAAGGATTTTTGGGATTTCACCGTCTGGCGATTATGGGTCTTACTCCTTCCGGAATGCAGCCTTTCAGGTTGGGAAAAAATTACGTGGTTTGTAACGGGGAAATCTACGGATTTGAAAAAATCAGAGAAGAACTATCTTCAGAATATTCCTTTGAAAGTGAATCCGACTGTGAAATACTTTTGCCTCTGTACAAAAAGTATGGAACCGAGATGTTTTCCATGCTGGATGCTGAATTTGCCTGCATCATCTATGACGGTGATGCAGGAGAATATATTGCTGCCAGAGATCCCATTGGTATCCGCCCACTTTACTATGGATATGATGAAAAGGGAGTGATTCTTTTTGCCAGTGAAGCTAAAAATCTTATAAATCTGACAAAAAAGATAATGCCCTTTCCTCCGGGATATTATTACAAAAATGGTTCTTTTGTCTGTTATTGCGATATTGCCAGGACAGATACGGTAATCAGTGATGATCTGGAAACGGTATGCCAGAATATTCATGATAAATTAATAGCCGGTGTGGAAAAACGTCTTGTGGCAGATGCAAAAGTAGGCTTTCTTCTTTCGGGTGGTCTGGATTCCTCTCTGGTATGCGCCATAGCAGCCAGAAAAAGCAAAGAACCTATTCGGACGTTTGCCATTGGTATGAGTGAAGATGCTATTGATCTGAAATATGCAAAACAGGTGGCCGATTATATAGGAAGCGAACATACGGAAGTGTATATGACTCCAGATGAGGTAGTGGAATCTTTAGAAAGGGTAATACAGATTTTGGGAACCTATGATATCACTACAATACGCGCTTCTATGGGAATGTATTTGGTATGTAAGGCAATCCACGAAAATACAGATATCCGTGTTCTTTTAACCGGAGAAATATCGGATGAACTGTTTGGATATAAATATACAGATTTTGCTCCGGATGCAGAAGCGTTTCAGGAAGAATCTCAAAAAAGAATCCGGGAATTACATATGTATGATGTTCTTCGTGCAGATCGATGCATTTCTGTAAATTCACTGGAAGCCAGAGTACCTTTCGGAGATCTTGATTTTGTGAAATATGTGATGGCAATTCAGCCCGAAAAGAAAATGAATATCTACGGAAAAGGGAAATATCTTCTCCGTCATGCTTTTGAAGGGAAACAATATCTTCCGGATGATATTTTATGGAGAGAAAAAGCTGCATTTTCTGATGCAGTGGGTCATTCTATGGTGGATGATCTGAAAAAATATGCAGAGAAATGTTATACCGATGAGGAATTGAAAGAACGGTCTTTGCAATATACCCATGCCCGTCCGTTTACAAAAGAATCATTGCTATACAGAGAAATATTTGAAAAATATTATCCCGGTCAGTCAGAGATGGTGAAAGATTTTTGGATGCCGAACAAAAACTGGGAAGGATGCGATGTAAATGATCCTTCTGCAAGGGTACTCTCCAATTATGGTGATAGTGGAAAATAAAAAATAATTGACAAGATGCCAATAGCGTTGTAAAATAGCACGCGTAAAGGCAAAGGCGTCTTTAAGTTTTATAAACTTAAAGGCGTTTTTGCCTTTTTTGCATAAAAAAGCAAAAAAGACAGAAAGGAAATGCTTATGACAAAATATATTTTTGTAACAGGCGGTGTGGTGTCCGGATTGGGAAAAGGAATCACTGCGGCATCTTTGGGCCGTTTGTTAAAAGCGAGAGGTTTGAAGGTTGCAGCTCAGAAATTAGATCCGTATATTAATGTGGATCCGGGAACCATGAGTCCCTATCAGCATGGAGAGGTATATGTGACAGAAGACGGAGCAGAGACAGACCTGGATCTGGGGCATTATGAGCGTTTTATTGATGAAGATTTGAATAAATATTCCAATCTGACCACAGGAAAGGTTTATTGGAATGTATTGAACAAGGAACGAAGGGGAGAGTATCTGGGCTCTACGGTACAGGTGATTCCCCATATTACAAATGAGATTAAAGAATTTATATACCGGGTGGGAAAACAGACAGATGCAGATGTGGTGATCACAGAAATTGGCGGTACCATTGGGGATATGGAATCACAGCCTTTTCTGGAAGCAGCAAGGCAGGTATCGCTGGAAGTGGGAAAGGAGAACAGTTTGTTTATTCACGTAACACTGGTTCCTTATCTCAGAGGTTCTGATGAACATAAATCAAAACCAACCCAACATTCTGTGAAAGAACTGCAGGGGATGGGGATTAATCCGGATATTATTGTTCTTCGCTGTGACCGGCCATTGGAAAAATCTATTTTTCAGAAAATTTCTCTGTTTTGTAATGTGAAACCAGATTGTGTTATTGAAAACAGAACGCTGCCTAATCTGTATGAAGCTCCTCTGATGTTGGAGGAAGCGGATTTTTCATCGGTAGTATGCAGGGAATTGTGTATGGATACAAAAAAACCGGATCTGACAGAATGGAAACAGTTGGTAGAAAAAATCAAAAATCGTTCCTGTCAGGTAAAAATTGGGCTGGTGGGAAAATATGTAAAGCTCCATGATGCCTATTTATCTGTAGTAGAAGCAATGAATCATGCAGGCTATGAATGGAATACACATATACAGATCCAATGGATTGATTCGGAGGGTATAACAAAGGAAAATGGGGAAGCTGTTTTTAAAGATCTGGATGGGATTATTGTTCCGGGCGGATTTGGAAACAGGGGAATTGAAGGAATGATTCTGGCGGCCAAATATGCCAGAGAGAATCAGATTCCTTATCTGGGCATCTGTCTTGGTATGCAGATTGCCGTTATAGAATATGCAAGAAATGTTGCCGGTATTCCGGATGCTCACTCAGGAGAATTTGATGAGCAATGTGTTCATAAAGTGATAGATTTTATGCCAGGCCAAAGTGACGATGTGAATAAGGGAGGTACCCTTCGCCTGGGAAGTTACCCCTGTATCATTCAGTCAGGCACCAGGATGGAAATGTGTTATGGAGCTGATTTTATAAAAGAACGTCATCGTCATCGTTATGAATTTAATAATTTGTATAAAGAAGAATTACAAAAGGCAGGGCTTATAATCAGCGGGACTTCTCCGGATGGGCGTCTGGTAGAAACAGTGGAAACAGAAAATCATCCTTTTTATGTAGGGGTGCAATTTCATCCGGAATTTAAGAGCCGTCCCAATCGTCCCCATCCTTTGTTTAAGGGATTTATCAAAGCGGCATTGGACCATTCAACAAAATGTAAAGGAGAATAAAATATGTGTGGAATCATTGGTTTTGCAGGAGATAAAGAAGCTGTATCTATTTTAGTAGAAGGACTGAAAAGACTGGAATACAGAGGATATGATTCTGCCGGTGTGGCTATCGTTTCACCGGAAGGAGAATTGCAGGTAAAAAAGAGTAAAGGCCGTCTGGCGGTTTTGGAATCACATTTAAGTGAAGAAAAGCCGTTGCGGGGGAAAATAGGAATTGGTCATACCCGTTGGGCAACTCACGGAGAAGCTAACGATCAGAATGCTCATCCTCATGTGGGGCAGGAAGGAAAAATTGCGGTTGTTCATAATGGAATCATAGAAAATTATCTGGAAATCAAGAATTCTCTGATAAAAAAAGGTATTCATTTTACTTCTGATACTGATACAGAAGTAATTGTACAATTGCTGGAGTACTATTATAAAAAATATAACAATCTGATGGATGCTGTCTATAAAGTACTGCATCGTATTAAGGGAGCTTATGCTATGGGAATTCTCTGTTCGGACTGTCCCGGACAGATGCTGGCGGCACGAAAAGATGCGCCTTTACTTATCGGATATGGTACGGATGGAAATTATATCGCTTCAGATGTAACTGCTCTTTTGGCGCATACAAGAAAAGTCACTTATCTGGAGGATGATGAAGTGGCTGTACTTACTGCAGATCAGGTGCAGATTTTTGACAGTGATCGCTGTCTGGCAGAAAAAATTATCCATACGGTTGCCTGGGATGTGGCGGCAGCAGAAAAAGGCGGATATTCTCATTTTATGTTAAAAGAAATTATGGAACAGCCAGAAGCAGTTCAAAAAACAATTTCACCGCGCATAATGGAGGGAAAAATTTGTCTGGAAGAACTGGAACAGGCAGGCGATTTCCTTGAAAATATTACCCGGATTTATATTGTTGCCTGTGGATCCGCCTATCATGTGGGAATGATAGGAAAATATACACTGGAAAAAATGTTGCATATTCCCACAGAAGCATGTCTGGCATCAGAATTTCGATATAGTGAACCATTGTTGGGTGAATCAACACTGGTTATTGTAATCAGTCAGTCAGGGGAAACACTGGATTCCATGGCAGCTTTACGAGAAGCAAAAAAACAGGGCGCCAAGGTACTTTCGATTGTCAATGTGATGGGAAGTTCCATTGCCAGAGAGTCGGATGTGGTTTTGTATACCTGGGCAGGACCGGAAATTGCCGTAGCTACAACAAAAGCCTATACTACCCAGATGGTGCTGTTAGTTATGTTTGCCGTATATTACGGAGAACGGTTACAGCGGATAGGGGAAAAAGAATATGGAGAGATTGTTAACGGTCTTTTGCAGCTTCCGGAAAAAATCCAAAGAGTACTGGATGATGTGGATGAATTTCAAAAAACAGCAGCAAAATATTTTAATCACAGCAGCGTTTTCTATATTGGCCGTAATCTGGATTATGCGTTGGGATTGGAAGGTTCTCTGAAATTAAAAGAGATTTCATATATTCATTCCGAATCTTATGCAGCAGGAGAATTGAAGCATGGAACGATTTCTCTGATTGAGCCGGGAACGCTGGTAATTGCACTGGCAACATATGCTCCCCTTATAGAAAAAACCTTATCCAATATTGTGGAAGTGAAGTCCCGGGGAGCCAGGGTAATCGGTCTGGCTACAGAAGAGACTGCCCCGGTTATAAAAGATCAGGCCACAGATTTGTTCGTAATTCCCAAAGTACACCCTGTTTTACAGCCGGTACTGGGTGTGGTTCCCTTACAGTTGTATGCTTATTATGTGGCATTAAACAGAGGATGCGATATTGATAAGCCAAGAAATCTGGCAAAATCTGTAACTGTGGAGTGAGTCGTTAAGGAGGAAAAAATCATGGCAATTCATGAGGAATGCGGCGTATTTGGCATATATGGAAATAAAAGAGAACAACTGGGAGAACTGGTATATTATGGTCTGTATGCCCTTCAGCACAGAGGCCAGGAAAGTTGTGGGATTGTGGTAAACGATGATGGCGTTTTTTCATCCTATAAAGACCTGGGGCTTGTAGGGGAGGTATTTTCCCGGGAAGCTCTTGCCCGTCTTTCTCCTGGGAATATGGCTGTGGGTCATGTGAGATATGGAACAACAGGAGGAAATACCAGAAATAATTGCCAGCCCATGGAAGTGAATCACCAAAAAGGAAAGATGGCGCTGGCACACAATGGAAATTTGAGCAATGCACTGAAACTTCGGGATCAACTGGAATTATCGGGAGCAATATTTCATACTACCAGTGACACAGAGACGATTTCGTATGTGATCACCCGGGAACGTCTGTTGGCATCCAGTATAGAGGAGGCAGTCAGTCGGGCTATGGTTTCTCTGGAAGGAGCGTATTCTCTTGTGTTAATGTCTTCCGCAAAAATGATTGCGGTGAGAGACCCCTATGGATTTCGTCCTTTATGCTATGGGCAGATGTCTGATGGAACTTATGTGATCGCTTCCGAAAGTTGCGCTATTTCTGCAGTGGGCGCTTCTTTTATCCGGGATGTTTTGCCAGGAGAAATTCTTGTATTCAGTGATAAAGGAGTGGAATCCAGAAGAGAACACTGTAATACTCAGCATAAGAAAACCTGTATTTTTGAATATATTTATTTTGCAAGACCGGATTCTGTCATTGATCAGATTTCTGTTGCCGCATCCAGAATGAAGGCAGGCGAATTGCTGGCAGAAAAATACCCGGTACAGGCAGATATAGTAATAGGTGTTCCGGACAGCGGGCTGGATGCGGCTCTTGGGTTTTCCAGAGCTTCCGGTATTCCTTATGGTATCGGATTGGTAAAAAACAAATATATCGGAAGAACTTTTATTTCTCCTGAACAAAATGAGCGGACGGATCAGGTAAGGATTAAGCTGAGTCCTGTGAAAAGTACAGTGGAAGGGAAGAGAGTTGTGCTGATTGATGATTCTATAGTGAGAGGAACAACAAGTAAACGGATTGTGAATCTTCTCAGAGAGGCAGGGGCAAAAGAAATACATATGAGAATATCGGCTCCGCCGTTTTTGCATCCCTGCTATTATGGAACAGATATTGATTCAGAAGAAAATCTGATTGCCTGTCATCATACCATGGAAGAAATTGCAGCTATCATCGGCGCAGATTCTCTGGGATATCTTCCAGTAGAAGAATTACACCGGCTGGTGGAACAGGAACATTTCTGCGCGGCTTGCTTTAATGGAAAGTATCCTACAAAAATCCCTACAGATATACGAAAAGACAGATTCGAAAGAAAATTATCGGAAAGAAAAGGAGAGGAACAATGATACCAAACATGAATTATAAAAATCTGAAAGATTCCTATTTGTTTTACAATATTGCTCAGAAAACAAAAGCTTATCTGGAAGAACATCCGGGAACTCATTTGTATAAAATGGGAATCGGCGATGTTTCTCTTCCTCTCTGTGATGCTGTAATACAGGCGCTCCACAGAGCTGTTGATGATCAGGCGGTTCAAACTACTTTTCACGGCTATATGCCGGAATGTGGAGATCCGGCTCTGAGAAATGTGATAGCCTCTTATTATAGGAGAAGGGGAGTAAATATCTCACCGGAAGAGGTATTCGTTTCCAGCGGAGCCAGTGATGAATTGGGAGATATTTTGGATCTTTTTGGAAATCATAAAACAGTTCTTATTATGGAACCTGCATATCCTGCATATGTGGACGCCAATCTCATTGCAGGAAATCAGATTATTCATATGCCGGCAGGAAAAGAAAACGGATTTTTGCCTCTTCCGGCGGAAACAATCCAAACGGATATTATTTACATCTGTTCTCCTAACAATCCCACCGGGGCTGTATTTCAGCGGGAACAATTACAGGCGTGGATAGAATATGCCAATAAAACAGAAGCAATTATTCTGTTTGATGCCGCCTATGAAGCATTTATTGAAGATGAGAATATTCCCCACAGTATTTACGAGATACCGGGAGCTGAAAATTGTGCCATTGAAATCTGTTCCCTTTCCAAAACTGCCGGATTTACCGGTACCAGATGCGGGTATACAATTATTCCTGAAAAACTGATTCGCAACGATATGAATCTTCATGATATGTGGGTGCGCAACAGGACGACAAAAACAAATGGAGTATCCTATATTATTCAAAAAGGAGCAGCCGCTATTTTTACAGAAGAGGGACAGAAGCAGATTCATGAGAATATTAAAATATATAAACAAAACGCTGCCTGTCTTATGGAAGCCCTGGATCAACTGGGAATCTGGTACTGCGGAGGAAAAAATGCCCCCTATATCTGGATGAAATGTCCGGGAAATATGGGAAGCTGGGAATTTTTCGATTACCTGCTGGAAAAAATACAGGTGGTTGGGACACCGGGAGAGGGATTTGGAAAATGTGGGGAAGGATATTTTCGTTTTTCCACCTTTGGCTCTCCAGAGGATACAAAAGAAGCTGCGAAAAGACTGGTTAAGCAGCTTGCAGAAGATTTCTAAAGAGAATGGTCTGTGTACCTTCTGGAAAATTTCAATAAAAATGTATGTTTATACAAAATATGAAAAATAAAATAATAAAAAATATTGACCACCAGGTCTATTTGTGATACACTCATCGCAAACAGACCTGGTGGTTGATTTTCGAGGTGAAATATGAAACGAGATGAAAAAAAGCAAATAATGAGGCGGAAAATCATGGACAGCGCTTTAAATGAATTTTCCAGCCAAGGTTATGGAGCAAGCTCCATCAATACCATATGTGCTTCCCAGGATATTTCCAAGGGTATCGTATACCACTATTTTGAAACAAAAGATATTTTATATATAGCTTGTGTGGAAGAGTGTTTTCAAAAGTTAACCGAGTATATGCAGACGAATATTTCATATGAAGATGTTGGTATTGAAAAACAGTTGGAAAAATATTTTATACGCCGTACACATTTTTTTCAGACCTATCCTGTGTATCGACGGATTTTTTGTGAAGCGGTGATTTCACCCCCTGCTCATCTGAAAAATGAAATTCAAAAATGCAAGGAGGGATTTGATACATTAAATACTAAGATTTTACGTAGCTTGTTGACTCCGGTTTCTTTGCGCCCTGATATATCAATGGAAGATGTAATTGAAACATTCCGGCAATTTCAGGACTTTATCAACATTCGTTATCAGATGACAGATATAAATAATCACACATTTGAAGTAAGAGAAGAAAATTGTCTAAGAGCATTAAATATCTTACTTTATGGTGTAATTCAAAGAAAGGATGAATAAAAATGCAGAATAACAAACAAAAGATTATGCTTTCTGGATGTTTATTGCCGCATTGGCGAATCTTCCCGCTCAAAGCATGAACTGTGCAGCAAGAGCAGAATCTTCTGTTAAGATTTCTTCCATAGCTGTTATTACCGGCGCTATGCTCAATGTTATTCTTGATCCGGTGTTTATGTTTGACTGGGGATTAAACATGGGTGTGGAAGGCGCTTCTTTGGCTACAACGGTTTCTCAGTTTGTTACATTCTTTATCATGACCTGGTTTTATGCCAGTGGCCGTTCTATTATTAAAATAAAACTGAAATCTTTCCGTCCCAGTTGGAATTTGATTAAAACGGTGGCTGTTATCGGTATTCCTACCGCTGTTATTCAGATTTGTCTGTCAGTAGCCGCTTCATTAACAAATGGAGATTCCCGATATGGATTATTCTTATCCTTGATTCGTCAGGGATTATTCTATATTCCGTTTATTCTGATTCTTCCCAGAATTATGGGTGTGACAGGAATTTATTAAAAGCATCCGCCTTTCGCATATCAAGGCGGATGCTTTTATAAACACTTATATTTTTTCTCCTGCTGTTCCAAAAAGCAATCCTCCAAAAAATGTTACTGTATTTTTTCCGTTGTTGTATTTTATTTTGGCAGCTTTGGAAAGTTCATAAATATTAAAACCATAACCTTCTATGGAGTGATGCAGGCGCTCAGGAAAACGGCAGGCAGCATCCGGGTAGGTACATTGGCAGCATCTTCCGCAATTCTCATTGGAAAGTAACAGGTAATTCGATAAAAAGGTCTGAAGTTTTTCATCAAAAATATCTACGTTTTTTTTAAAGGAAAACAGAGCATTTTGCATATTTTCAATGTCATAAGAATCTTCCAGATCATATTTTATAGAAAACAAGAGCATTTTTTCGTATTGCATAACTCGTTCTTTACATTCTTCCAGGGCGCCGACAGCAGGAGGACAAGCCCAGGTTGTTCCGTAATTGCGGCAAACGTTTCCTTTACAAATTTCCCGCACTTCCGGGTAAAACGATAAGTCTTTTGTATTGATAAAATCTGCCTGCCACATACCGCTTTCCATGGCAGCTTTTTTGACTTCCATATAAATATCCATTTTTCTATTCTCCTGTTGATCGTGCTGTATTCCATCTTACCATAATGCGTCAGTGTACTTTTGCTGTAGGCATCATAACATATAATAAAAAGGAAATTTGTCTTATGAATCATATAAAATATACCGGCAAAGGAATAGGTGTGGCTATTCTTGATACCGGTATTTCTTCTCATATAGATTTTGACAGCCGCATAAAAGGTTTTTATGATTTTCTTCACGGGAAAAAGCAGCCTTATGATGATAATGGACACGGAACTCATGTAGCAGGAATTATTGGCGGAAACGGTCTGGCTTCGCAGGGAAAGCATTGTGGAATTGCCCCGGAATGTAATTTGATATCACTGAAAATATTGGATAATAAGGGAAATGGCAGTATGAAAGACGTGATGAGAGCGTTTCAATGGTTAAAAACCTATAAATTGCAGGAAGATATCCGAATAGTCAATATTTCTGTTGGAACGGTGGGAAAGGGTGACAAAAATAGTTCTTTACTGATAAAAGGAGTGGAGGAACTTTGGGATGAGGGATTCGTAGTGGTAACAGCAGCAGGAAATATGGGACCGGAACCGGGAAGTGTAACTGCTCCGGGAAGCAGCAGAAAGGTAATTACGGTAGGTTCCAGTGATCTGTTGGAGGGATACGGTGGGATTTCCGGACGTGGGCCAACAAAAGACTGTATTTGTAAACCGGATATGGTGGCGCCGGGTTCCGGTATCATATCCTGTTCCTCCCGTTCTCGCTACGGTTATTCGATGAAAAGTGGTACATCCATGTCCACACCGAAAATCTCCGGAGCAATTGCGTTGATGTTGGAAAAAGATCCATTTCTTACAAATGTGGAAATCAAAATGCTTCTTCGGGAATCTGCCAGAGATTTGGGATATGACAGAAATCTTCAGGGGTGGGGAGAGTTGGATTTGGAAAAATTTGTACAGTTATAATTTAAAGTGGTAAAAAGTTAAAATTTCATCTTGACAGGGGTTGCGTGATTGTATACAATGATACAAAACAAGACGTTGTATACAATCATACAATTTACAGCCATCTTTTGAGTGGCGCGATGAGAGGAGAAATATTATTATGGAAAATCGAAAAGTTCGAATGAATGAAGGAACCAATCTTCTGGAACTGGAAGAGCATATGTATCCCCTGGTAGATGTAAAGACACCGAATGTATTCCGAAATCTGTTTCCCTACAGTGAAGTACCCAAAATTGCATTTAATGACAGAATTGTGCCTCATCATATGCCCAATGATATTTGGATTACAGATACAACCTTTCGTGACGGACAACAATCCCGTGCCCCATACTCCACAGAACAGATTGTGACAATATATGACTATCTTCATAAATTGGGGGGACCTAATGGAAAAATCCGTCAGAGTGAATTTTTCCTGTATAGTAAAAAGGACAGAGATGCGGTATATAAATGTTTGGAAAGAGGGTATAAATTTCCGGAAGTTACCAGTTGGATCCGCGCCAGCAAAAAAGATTTTGAACTGGTAAAAGACATTGGTTTAAAAGAAACAGGAATTTTGGTAAGCTGTTCCGATTATCACATTTTTTATAAAATGAAAATGAACAGAAGAGAGGCCATGGAACATTACCTGAATATTGTGAGAGAATGTCTGGAAATTGGAATCAGCCCCCGCTGCCATCTGGAAGATATCACCAGAGCAGATATTTACGGTTATGTGATTCCGTTTTGTATGGAACTGATGAAATTAATGGAGTGGTATCAGATTCCAATTAAGGTTCGTTGCTGTGATACTATGGGATACGGTGTTAATTATCCTGGCGCTGTGATTCCCCGTTCCGTTCAGGGAATTATTTATGGTCTTATGTATCATGCAGGAGTTCCCAGTGAGCTGATCGAATGGCATGGACATAACGATTTCTATAAATCTGTCAGCAATTCCACTACTGCATGGCTGTATGGAGCCAGCGGGGTAAACTGTTCACTTTTTGGTATTGGAGAACGTACAGGAAATACTCCATTGGAAGCTATGGTATTTGAATATGCCCAGCTTCGTGGACGGCTGGACGGTATGGATACTACGGTGATCACAGAACTGGCAGAATATTATGAAAAAGAAATCGGATATCGGATTCCTGAACAGACTCCTTTTGTGGGCAAGAATTTTAATATTACGAGAGCGGGAATTCATGCGGATGGTCTTTTGAAAAATGAGGAAATATACAATATTTTCGATACAGATAAGTTTTTAAAACGCCCGGTACAGGTGGCAGTTTCCAATACTTCCGGTCTGGCGGGAATTGCTCACTGGATCAATACCCATTACCATCTGAAAGGTGAAAAACAGGTGGAAAAGAATTGTGAACTGGTTTCCCTGATTAAGACCTGGGTGGACACGGAATACGAAGAAGGACGTGTGACAGCCCTTACTGATGAGGAATTAATCGGCGTAATAGAAGAAACAACAGCGCGTCTGGGAATTACTTTGGGCGAATAGAAAGGCGGTACAAACATGGAATCACAAAAAACATCTCTTCGGGATCAGGTATTTCATAAATTGAGAACTGACATCCTGAATGGTATTTACCAGCCGCAAGATGAACTGGTAGAAACTACTCTGGGAAAGAAAATGGGAGTAAGCAGAACCCCTGTAAGGGAAGCAATCCGGCAGTTGGAACTGGAGGGGCTGGTTGAATTGATTCCCAATAAAGGAGCGGTGGTCACGGGGATTTCTGCAAAAGATATGGAAGATATTTTTACTATCCGTTCCCGGCTGGAAGGTTTGTGCGCCGGTTGGGCTGCCCGTTACAGAACGGAGAAGGAACTGGAAGAGATGGAAGAAGTTGTTTATATGTCCAGATACCATGCAGGAAAAGAACACTATGATCAGGTTCTTGAGCTGGACACAAGATTTCATGAACTGATGTATGAAGCTTCCCGCAGCAAGATACTGGCGCATACCCTCAGTGATTTTCACCAGTATGTTCAGAAAGCCAGAAAAATTTCCATTACCAGTAAAGTGCGCTCCAGAAAAAGTAATGAAGAACACGGTATGATTCTGGATGCAATCCGGGCACAGGATGCCGCCAGAGCAGAAACACTGGCTACCCAGCATATATTAAATACCATTAAGAATCTGGAAAATTGTGGTCTGGAAGAAGCAGTTAAAAAAACAACGACTTGAAACATTAACCACAGAATGGTAATATATCAGAAAACGTAATTGTTCAGTGTTTTATATAGCAGACGGTTGAATAGTTACCGGAAAACAAAGCAAAGGAGAAATATGTCATGAAGAAAATTGTAATGCAGACACCTTTAGTAGAGATGGATGGAGATGAAATGACCAGAATTCTCTGGCAGATGATTAAAGATGAATTACTGACTCCCTATATCGAATTAAATACAGAATATTATGATCTGGGACTGAAACATAGAAATGATACAGACGATCAGGTAACCGTTGATGCGGCAAACGCAACAAAAAAATATGGTGTGGCTGTAAAATGTGCAACGATCACACCGAATGCCGCCCGTGTGGAAGAGTACGGCTTAAAAGAAATGTATAAAAGTCCCAACGGTACTATTCGTGCCATGCTGGACGGTACGGTTTTCCGCGCCCCAATTGTGGTAAATGGGATTGAACCTTGCGTGAGAAACTGGAAAAAACCGATTACCCTGGCTCGTCATGCTTACGGAGATGTATATAAAAATGCAGAGATGAAGATTCCGGCGCCGGGAAAAGTGGAACTGGTTTATACAGCAGAAGACGGTACGGAGACAAGAGAGCTGGTTCATAAGTTTGCAGGTCCGGGAGTTGTTCAGGGAATGCATAATCTGAATGATTCCATAGAAAGTTTTGCAAGAAGCTGTTTTTCTTTTGCTCTTGATACAAAACAAGATCTGTGGTTTGCCACAAAAGATACGATTTCCAAGAAGTATGATCATACTTTCAAAGATATTTTCCAGGAAATTTTTGATGCAGAATATAAAGAAAAATTTGAAGCTGCAGGAATCACCTATTTTTATACTCTGATTGATGATGCGGTTGCCCGTGTTATGAAAGCGGAAGGCGGATTTATCTGGGCATGTAAAAATTATGACGGTGACGTGATGAGCGATATGGTTTCTTCTGCATTTGGTTCTCTTGCCATGATGACTTCCGTTCTGGTTTCTCCTCATGGATATTATGAGTATGAAGCGGCTCATGGAACTGTTCAGAGACATTATTATAAACATCTGAAGGGAGAAGAAACATCTACCAACTCAGTTGCCACTATTTTTGCATGGACAGGAGCTTTGAGAAAACGGGGCGAGCTGGACGGCAATAAAGAGTTGATGAAGTTTGCAGACACCTTGGAGAAGGCAACCATCCAGACTATTGAATCAGGAAAGATGACAAAGGATTTGGCGGCTATCACCAGTTTGAAGAAAGTAAAAGTATTAAACAGTCAGGAATTTATCCAGGAGATCAGAAATACTCTGGAAGAGCTGATGTAATAAAAGAGGAGGAGTTGGCATTATGCCAGCTCCTCCCATTTTTCATAAAGAACTTCCAATTTTTCAGCAATTTCCGCTTTTTCTTTTGACAGACGGATGCATTCAGCCACATTTACAGCAATTTCCGGCTGAGCCATTTCTTCATCAATTTCTTTATCACGATTTTCCAGTTTTTCAATATCCTGTTCTGTTTTTTTCAGTTCGTTTTCCCGTTTTCTCTGTCTGGCCTGTTCTTCTTTTTGCTGTTTCCAGTCCAGTTTAGAAGTGGATGAAGATTCTTCTGCTGCAACCACCGTTTCCGGTGCGTAAATCTGTGTCAGTTCATCTTTCTTTTCCAGATAATAGTCGTAATTTCCAATATAGTTTACCATTGCCTGATTGGTAAGATCAAGGATTCTGGTGGCTGTCTGATTGATAAAGTAACGGTCATGAGAAACGTAGAGAACCGTTCCTGTGTAACGATTTAGTGCCTGTTCAAGAATTTCCTTAGAAACAATATCCAGGTGGTTGGTAGGCTCATCCAAAATCAGAAAATTAGCTTCAGAAAGCATTAATTTAGCCAGAGAAACCCGTCCCCGTTCTCCACCGCTCAATGTATGGATAGGTTTGAATACATCGTCTCCCGTAAACAGAAAAGCAGCCAGTACATTCCGGATTTCTGTATTGGTGAGATAAGGATAATCATCGGAAATTTCCTCAAAAATTGTCTTGTCCATATTTAATACATGATGTTCCTGATCATAATAACCGATCAGAACCTTGCTTCCCAATTCAACAGTACCTTCATCTGCGGGAATTAATCCGTTCAGAATCTTTAAGATTGTGGTTTTTCCCGTACCATTTGCTCCGATAACAGCAACCCGTTCTCCCCGTTGAATAGAAAAATCTATATGGGAAAAAAGTTGTTGTTGAGGGAAAGATTTGGAAAGATCTGTAACGGTCAGTACATCATTTCCACTGATGATCCTGGGGGTAAGAGTAAGTTTCATCTCCATAGTATCTTCCACAGGCTTATCCAACACTTCAATTTTGTCTAACATTTTTTCCCGGCTTTCTGCCCGGCGGATAGATTTCTCTCTGTTAAAAGATTTTAATTTGGCAATGACTTCTTCCTGGTGTTTGATTTCCTGCTGTTGGTTGAGCCAGGCTTTATATTCAGCATCCCGGATCTGTGCTTTTTTCTGAGCGTAGGCGGAATAATTTCCCTGAAACATTCGAACATTTCCATGATCGATTTCCACAACCTTTGTTACAACTTTGTCAAGGAAATATCGGTCATGAGAGACAATAAATACCGCTCCTTTGTAGTTAAGCAGATAATTTTCCAACCAGGCGATGGAATCCATATCCAGGTGGTTAGTCGGCTCGTCCAGAAGAATAATATCCGGATTGGAAAGAAGGAGTTTTCCCAGTGCGACACGGGTTTTTTGTCCTCCGGAGAGAGTATCTACTTTTTTAGAAAACTCATCTTCTGTAAATCCCAGTCCTTTTAAGACGCCCACGATTTCACTTTTGCAGGAATATCCGTTTTCTAATTCAAACTGATGGGTCAGACGAGAGTAGCTGGCAAGAAGTTCATCCAGCTCCCTTCCGGTTACCGTTTTCATATTTTGCTCCATAATACGGATTTTTTCTTCCATATCGAGAATATATTGTTTAACCTCCAGAAGCTCTTCGTAAATTGTGCGGCCACTGATCAGCTCCTGATGCTGTGCCAGATAGCCGATAGTTTTCCCTCTGGATATGATGATTTCTCCGGAATCGGCAGACATTTCCTGCATGATGATTTTTAAAAGAGTAGATTTTCCTGCGCCGTTAGGACCGATCAGAGCAGCCTTTTCTCTTTCTTCCAGATGAAAATTTACATTTTTCAGTACTTCATTTGTACCGAACGCTTTATTAATATTTTGACATGATAAAATCATGAAAACCTCCACGTATACCCGATGGGTTATTTGATATGATTTAAGGTAAAAGTATGCCTGACGAATTGTTTCGCGCTGCGCATTTCCACAATTTTGCCTCTGGCATCTTATTATACATGAAATACAAAAAATCGCAATAAAAACAAAGGAAATCATGGAAGATTATTTGACAATTATTTCACATTTGCTATAATAAATATCAGAATGATGCAGGAGGAACAGCGTTGTGGAGGACAAAGATATTTCAAGAGCAGTCATTAAGCGACTTCCCAGATATTATCGGTATTTGGGAGAATTAATTGAGGATGGTGTGGAACGTATTTCATCCAATGAACTTAGTAACCGGATGAAAGTCACAGCATCTCAGATTCGACAGGATTTGAACAATTTTGGAGGATTTGGACAACAGGGATATGGATATAATGTAAAGTATCTTCATTCGGAGATAGCCAAGATTCTGGGACTGGACAGAACCCATCCCATGATTATCGTAGGGGCCGGTAATCTGGGGCAGGCATTGGCAAACTATACCCAGTTTGAAAAACAGGGCTTCAAACTGGTGGGGATTTTTGATGTGAATCCCGTATTAAAAGGAGTCTCTGTCCGGGGACTGGAGATTCAGATGGTGGATGAACTTCCTGAGTTTATCAAAAAATATCAGGTGGAGATAGCAACACTTACACTTCCAAAATCAAAAGCTCTGGAGATGGTAAAGGTGCTTACAGATAACGGGGTAAAGGCTATCTGGAATTTTGCCCATACAGACCTGAATCTCTCTGTTCCATCTGATGTGGTGGTGGAGAACGTTCATTTATCGGAGAGTTTGATGCGGCTTTCTTACAATCTAAATCGGAGAGAGAAAGAAGAATAAAGATGAAACAAATTGTAGACAGCAGACAAATGAAAGAACTGGATCGATATACAATAGAGGAAATGGGTATTTCCTCTATTGTTTTGATGGAAAGAGCTGCTCTGGCAGTGGTGGAGGAACTGAAAAACAGTTTTGATCTTACCAGAGTTCTTGTGGTTTGCGGTTCCGGGAATAATGGGGGAGACGGTATTGCGGTTGCAAGAATTCTCCATGTACAGGGGTATTCTGTAGATATTTTTCTGGCAGGAAAAAAGGAATCTTTTACGGAAGAAACAGGTATCCAGTGGAAGATTGCCGGAAATTACGGAAATTCTCTGGTGAATAACCCGGTGTTTTCTGAATATACTACTATCGTAGATGCGGTATTTGGTATTGGATTGTCCCGGGAAGTTACCGGTACATATGAGAAATTATTTGAAAATATTAATAAGAGCAATATTCCTGTTCTGGCAGTAGATATTCCTTCCGGTATCCATGGAACTACAGGACAGGTTATGGGTACAGGTATCCGGGCAAAAGCCACTGTTACATTTGCCTATGGAAAAACAGGACTCTATCTGTATCCCGGCGCTTTATACGCAGGAAAAGTACTTGTAAAAGATATCGGCATCTGCAAAAAAGAAAAAGAAGCTTTGTCTGTTTTGGAAGAATCAGAGTTTCTTTGGCTTAAGAAAAGAAATCCGGATGGAAACAAGGGGACTTTTGGGAAGGTTCTGATTGTGGCGGGAAGTGAAAATATGTGCGGCGCCGCATATTTTGCCGGGAAAGCCGCTCTTCTTACCGGAGCAGGAATGGTACGGATTTTCACTGTGGAAAGTAATCGCATTATTTTACAGCAGCTTTTGCCGGAAGCTTTGCTGACCACCTATGAAAATTCACAGAGTAAATCTGTGATCATTGAAAAGTTAAAAAAATCCCGGGAGTGGGCGGATGTGGAAGCAGTTGGCCCGGGACTGGGCAATTCTGTTTCTGTTGAATGGATTATGGAAGAATTATTGGAGACACAGGAGGAAGAGACAGGGCAAAAGCCTTTGGTTATCGATGCAGACGGACTTAACTGGCTGTCTTTACACAGGGAACTTCTGGGAAAGATAAAACGACCCTGTATTCTCACTCCCCATATGGGAGAAATGACCAGATTGTCCGGATATAGTATGAAAGAGTTAAAAGAAGATCCGTTACAATATCTGAAAAAGTTTCGCCGGATTTTCCCGTCAACTGTTATTTTAAAAGATGCCAGAACCCTGATCGGCTGCAGTGATAACAGGTATTATCTCAATCTTACCGGGAACAGTGGAATGGCAACAGCCGGAAGCGGAGACGTACTTACGGGAGTAGCAGCGGGAATTCTTGCGCAGGGAGTTTTGCCGGAGCAGGCGGCTCCTCTGGCGGTCTGGCTTCACGGCAAAGGGGGAGACGAGGCAAAAAAGAAAAAGGGAGAACGAAGTATGATTGCTTCGGATATTCTGGAAGGATTGGGTGAAGTACTGGCTCAGTTGGAAAATATCTGTGAAAATTAAAAGCGTCAGTATTGATTTGGATGAAGGAAATGAGGACAAAATAAAATGGAAAAAATACACAGCAGAGTATATGCATCCATTGATTTGAATGCGGTAGAAAGAAATTTTGAAAATATGAAAAACAATCTGACGCCCGGAACGAAAATGATTGCTGTTGTTAAAGCGGATGCTTACGGTCATGGGGCAGTTTCCGTCTCCCGGAAAATTGAAGATAAAGAGTATATCTGGGGATTTGCTGTAGCTACGGCGCAGGAGGGAAAAGAACTTCGGGATCACGGAATCCGTAAACCGATCCTTGTTTTGGGTTATGTTTTTGAAGAAGATTATGAGTTGCTGGCGAAGGAAGAAATCCGTCCCGCCGTATTTACGAAAGATATGGCGGAAAAACTGTCTTTAGCGGCCCAAAAAACAGGATGTGTACTGCCTGTTCATCTGGCGGTGGATACGGGAATGACAAGGATCGGATTTCGGAAACCAAAAGAAAGTTTAGAGGAAATCATACATATCAGTAAACTGCCCGGCATTCAGATAGAAGGAATGTTTACTCATTTTGCCAGAGCAGATGAGCAGGATCTGACTTCAGCAAAAAAACAGTATCAGCAATATCTGGAATTTCTTCATATGCTGGAAAATGCAGGGATTTCCATTCCTCTTCGCCATTGTAATAACAGCGCGGGAATTCTCTGGCACCGCCAGGGAGATCTGGATGCCGTTCGTCCGGGAATTACAATTTATGGTGTGGAGCCTTCGGAAGATGTGGTAAATCCCGGAGTGGAACTTACTCCGGTTATGGAATTAAAATCACATATTTCCCATGTGAAAGAAGTAGAAGCCGGTGTTCCCGTAAGTTATGGCGGTACTTTTGTCACATATAAGCCATCCACCAGAATTGCCACTATACCGGTAGGATATGCGGACGGTTATCCCAGAAGTCTTTCCAATAAAGGCTATGTTCTGATTCGCGGGAAAAGAGCAAAAATACTGGGAAGAGTATGTATGGATCAGTTCATGGTAGATGTGACAGAAATCCCGGAAGCCATGCAGGGGGAAGAAGTTACTTTGATGGGAACAGACGGAAATGAGAATCTTCCTGTGGAAGAATTATCCCGGCTGTCCGGAAGATTTCCCTATGAATTCTTATGCTGTATCAGCAGAAGAGTTCCAAGAGTCTATAAATAACAAGATGCCTGACGAATTGTTTTCTGCTGCGCACTTTCACAATTCTGGCATTATATAAAAAAACTCCGAATATACCGAAAAATTATGGAAATACTTCAGATATAACATAACGTAGAAATCGGAGTGTGGATTGTGTGAATATCAGACGAGGAGATATATTTTATGCAGATTTAAGACCTGTTGTAGGAAGTGAACAGGGAGGGATACGCCCGGTACTTATCATACAGAATGATGTAGGTAACAGGCACAGTCCTACAGTGATCTGCGCTGCAATTACATCTAAGATGAATAAGGCGAAGCTTCCCACCCACATTGAGATAGATGCTTCTTCTTACGATATTGTAAGAGATTCCGTGATTTTGCTGGAACAACTGCGGACAATAGATAAGCAAAGATTAAAAGATAAAGTCTGTCATCTGGATCAGGATATTCTTTCGCAGGTAAATAAAGCGCTGAAGATCAGCCTGGAACTGCCTACATAAGCAAGCAACACCCTTATCGCAGATTTGAAGGACTGGCAGAAGAGTTCTTGACGAATGATACGGAAAATGGTATATTCTGTAAGGATTATTCCCTAATAAATAAAGAACACAGGAAAAAGGAGAGCGTATGGAAGGGCAAGGCAACCCCGTAGCCGGGTGCATTATATTTTTGATTTTTATTATTTTTAACAGTATTTTTTATGGATTTGGTTCAGCGATTCAACATATCAATGAAAGTGAAGTAGAGAAAAAAGCAGCAGAAGGAGATAAGAAAAGCAGTATCCTTTTGAAAATGCTGAGTAAACCGGCGGATCTGGTGAATACCATTCAAGTGATTGCCACTCTGCTCAGTATTTTGATCGGTTTTTCGTTGATTCGAAGCTTTTCCGGCTATTTCAGTCATCTTCTGAAAAATACTGAACTGGCAGAACGAGTGGGAATGCCTGTACTGTCTTTTGCAGTACTGATTGTGATCATTCTTCTTAATCTGGTATTGTTGTTGTCATTGGGAATTTTGGTGCCGAAAAAGATTTGCGCCCATTATCCGCAGGTCAGTGCATACTGCTTGCTTCCAGTGGTAAGGACAGTGATCATATTGCTTCTTCCCATATCCAAGCTGGTATCCGGTATTGCTAATCTGGTGGTGCGCGCTTTCGGTATAGATCCCCATCATCCCGGCGATGATGTGACAGAAGATGAGATTATCGAACTGGTGGATGAAGCTCACGAACAGGGTGTGATTCAGGAAAGTGAAGCAGAGATGATCCAGAACATTATGGAATTCAGTGATAAATCAGCAAAAGAGATTATGACTCACAGAAAAAATATCAATGTGCTGGACGATACCATCACTCTGGAAGAAGCAGTGAAATTCATGACAGAACATACTAATTCCCGTTATCCGGTCTGTCATGAGGATATTGATAATATTATTGGTTTCATCCATATTAAAGATGCCATGCTGCATCAGATGAAACAGGAAGATCAGAAAAAAGCTCTGATGCAGATTCCCCAATTGATTCGTTCAGTGGCATTTATCCCGGAAACGAGAGGAATTGATTCCATTTTTAAATCCATGCAGATCAAAAAGGTACATATGGCTATTGTGGTGGATGAATATGGGCAGACCGCAGGTCTTTTGACCATGGAAGATATTCTGGAAGAAATTGTAGGAAATATTTTAGATGAATACGATGAATCAGAAGAGTTTATTCAGCCGCAGTTTGACGAGAGTATTTTGATGGATGGTCTTACCCCGCTGGAAGACGTGGAAGAAGTGCTGGGAATCGACCTGGGTGACCAGGAATTTGAAACATTAAATGGTTATCTTACTTCTCTGTTGGAACATATTCCCACGGAAGAGGATAAAGAAATAGAAGCGAATGGATATTCTTTCCAGATTTTATCAGTGGAAAATAATATCATTCAAAAGTTACGAGTAGAAAAATTACAATAATATAAAAGGAGAGATACTATGTCAGGACATTCTAAATTTGCCAATATCAAGCATAAAAAAGAAAAAAATGATGCAAAAAAAGGTAAAATCTTTACAATTATTGGAAGAGAAATTGTAATCGCAGTAAAAGAAGGGGGAGCAGACCCGGCAAGCAACAGCAAGCTTCGTGATGTTATTGCAAAGGCAAAAGCTAATAATATGCCCAATGATACCATTGAAAGAGGAATTAAACGGGCTGCCGGAGACGCCAATGCTGATAATTATGAAGTGATTACTTACGAAGGATATGGTCCTAACGGAATTGCGATTATCGTAGATACGTTGACAGATAATAAAAACAGAACTGCAGCAAATGTGAGAAGCGCATTTACAAAGGGAAATGGAAATGTAGGAACTCCCGGATGCGTATCTTTCATGTTTGATAAGAAAGGTCAGATTATCGTTGCGAAAGAAGATTGTGAAATGGAAGCAGACGATCTGATGATGATGGCTCTTGATGCGGGAGCAGAGGATTTCTCTGAGGAGGAAGACTGCTATGAGATCATTACAGATCCGGATGATTTTTCAGCAGTAAGAGAAGCGCTGGAAAAAGAAGGCGTGGAAATGGCAGAGGCAGAGGTGACAATGATTCCTCAGACTTATGTGGATCTGACAGATGAAGCAGCTGTCAAAAGTCTTCAGAAAACCTTAGACCTTCTGGAAGATGATGATGACGTACAGGCAGTTTATCATAACTGGAACGAATAAAAAGCAGGAATACAGCCATACTACTTCATAAAAGAAGGAGTGTGGCTGTTTATGAATATAAATGAAAAAACAGATAATGTAGACCAACTGGAAAACAGGATTCAGTTGTTGAGTATCATTGGAGAAGTAGAAGGTCACGAAGCTTTAGGAGAGAGGGCGAAAACCACAAAATATGAACAGATTCTCCCCCGTCTGGCTATGATAGAAGATGACGACAGGGTAGAAGGACTTTTGATTTTGCTGAATACTGTAGGAGGTGACGTGGAAGCGGGACTGGCTATCGCAGAAATGATTGCCTCTTTGAGCAAACCTACCGTTTCTCTGGTACTTGGCGGCGGTCATTCTATTGGGGTACCGCTGGCAGTTTCTTCGGATTATAGTTTTATTGTTCCCAGCGCCACTATGGTGATTCATCCGGTACGAACTAATGGGATGTTTATCGGCGTTGTACAGACATATCGAAATATGGAAAAAACTCAGGACAGGATCACGAATTTTATTGCACAGCATTCCCATATTACGCAGGAGAGAATTGAACAGTTGATGTTGGATACATCGCTTCTGGTAAAAGATGTGGGAACTATGTTGGATGGGAATGAGGCGGTAAAAGAGGGACTGATCGATGAAGTTGGAGGGATTCAGGAAGCTCTTGCAAAGCTGTATGATCTGATGAATAAGAAAAAAAAACAGGAGAAAAAGAATAAGGAAAAACGGGACTGAAAGTCCTATAGACGGGAGACACAGTGGAAAACAATTATTTCCATTGTATCTCCTGTTTGTTTATGTTATAATATTAATTTGAAAAAAATAGGAGACTGAAAAAGAGGTAATTTATGAACTTTTTTGAAGCGATTATACTGGGGCTGATACAGGGAATTACAGAATTTCTTCCCATTAGCAGTTCCGGCCATCTGGTTATTGCAGAACAATTATTACATATAAAGATGGATACAGGCGTTCTTTTTGAGGTGATGCTGCATATGGGTACACTGGCTGCAGTTTGTATCACATTCCGGTCTGACCTGAAGAGAATGTTCTGGGAAATGATTCACATTTTTTCTGATCTGTATTTTAATCTGAAGGTATTTCTTCATAATAAAATACATGAGATGGAAGAAAAACAATATAAAAAAATATTGCATAACAACTATCGAAAACTGGTTGTTATGATTCTTATTTCCACGGTACCCACAGGAATCGTGGGATATTTTCTGAAAGGAATCGTAGAACAATTAAGTACATCAATGTTGGCGGCAGGATTGGGACTTCTTGTAACCGCTATTCTGCTTTTGGTGGTTGATTATTGGAATCCGGGGGATAAGATTCCAAAAGATATGACAAGTTCTCAGGCAGTTATCGTGGGAATCTGTCAGGGAATAGGCGTGATACCCGGTATTTCCCGTTCTGGAATTACCATTACTTCCGGACTGCTTTGCGGATTTCGCAAAAGCTTTGCAGTGAAATATTCATTTTTAATTTCAATCCCTGCGATTTTTGGGGCCATGATCTTGGAGTTGAAAGAATTTACTGTACCATCTATGAACTGGCAGACAGGGGCAACCTACATAAGCGGAATGATTGTTGCCGGTGTGGCGGGATATTTTTGTATCCGTTTCATGCTGTCGTTTATACAGAAGAGAAGATTCAAAGTATTTGCATTTTATTGTATGCTGATGGGAATCGGCGCCATAGTGTGTAACTTTGTTTCAGCACAGCCATAGAAGACAGAAAAATAGGGGAGGAATTGCGTGATGCCGGCATCAGGTAAAAAGACAGGCAGTGGATCTGGGAAGAAGAGAAAAACAACTACAAGAAAATCATCATCTGCACCCAGAAAACGAACTACATCGAAAAAGAAACAGCAGGAAGAAAATGGATTAAAACTGGAAATTCTGGTTCTTATTATTTTAGGAATTTCCATACTCCTTATGATCGGTAATTTTGGTATGGGTGGTTCTGTGGGAGAAGCGGTATCTCAATTTTTCTTTGGATTGCTGGGATGGATTCAATATCTTTTTCCCGTTTTTCTTTTTTTCGGTGTGGCTTTTGCTGTGGCAAATCGGAAAAATACATTAATTGTCCGGAAAATGTCAGGATTGTGTTTCGGCTTCTGGTTCTTAACAGGACTGGTCCATATGTTTACTCTGGGATATGCCCAGGGTGATACTGTGGCAGGATATTTTGAATATTGTTCTGTTCAGAAAACAGGGGGCGGAATCATAGGAGGAGGGCTTGCGAAGGTTTTATGTATATCCTTTGGCAGCCTGGGAACTTATGTGGTTCTTTTTATCGGTCTGATTATTTCCTTTATTGTTATGACCCAGCGCCCTTTCCTGGCGCCGATTAAGAAGAAAAGTGAAAAAGTATATCAGGAAGCAAAAGAAAATCATTCCCGACGTAAAGAAGAGAGAAGAACGATTGCTTTTGAACAGATGAAATTGGAAACAGATTCTGCAAAAAAAGAAGAAAGAAAAGAGAAAAAGCAGGAGAAAAAAGAGAAGCCTGTGGCAAAAGAAGGAACAGACAGTTCACAGGAACTGGATTTTCATATTCAAAGACCTGTTTTTGAGGAATTAATACCGGAAAATGATCTATCAGGAGATCTTCCTTTTGATATGCAGGAACTGACGCCGGAAGAAGAGAAGGATTCAGAAATAGTCTCCCAGTCAGAAACAGGAGAAGAAGTGTCTCCCGCGCCAGAGTCAGTTTCCCGGGAGAGAAAAAAGAACCCCCGGTCTTCCAAAGAAGAAATTGAACACGGGGTAGAAAATATACAAAATGAAATTTCAGAAAAAGAAAAACAGGAACCAAAGCAATATGTATTTCCTCCAATGGACCTGTTGAAAAAGGGAAATCGAAAAACCTCCGGTGATTCTGACGAGCATCTGAGAAAGACGGCCATGAAGTTACAAAACACGCTTCACAATTTTGGCGTAGATGTAACGGTGACGAATGTAAGCTGCGGTCCAACAGTTACCCGGTATGAATTACAGCCGGAACAGGGAGTAAAAGTCAGTAAAATCGTCAGTCTGACAGATGATATCAAATTGAATCTGGCAGCAGCCGATATTCGAATTGAGGCTCCTATTCCAGGAAAAGCAGCGGTGGGAATTGAAGTTCCCAATGCTACCAATAGCGCTGTCATGCTGAGGGATCTGCTGGAAACGAAAGAATTTCAGGAGTTTCCTTCGGAACTTGCTTTTGCTGTGGGAAAGGATATCGGCGGAAAAACCGTGGTGGCAGATATTGGAAAAATGCCCCACCTTCTTATTGCCGGAGCTACAGGATCCGGTAAATCCGTTTGTATCAATACTTTGATTATGAGTATTTTGTATAAAGCATCTCCTGACGAAGTCAAGCTTATCATGATAGACCCGAAAGTGGTGGAATTAAGCGTTTACAATGGAATTCCCCACCTGTTTATTCCCGTTGTCACAGATCCCAAAAAGGCGGCAGGCGCTTTAAACTGGGCAGTGGCAGAAATGACAGAGCGGTACAATAAGTTTGCAGAATATAATGTGAGAGATTTAAAGGGATATAACGAGAAAGTAGAGCAATTAAAAGATATTGAGGACGAAAACAAACCAAAAAAATTGCCTAAGATCGTTATTATCGTAGACGAGCTGGCAGATCTTATGATGGTAGCTCCGGGAGAGGTGGAGGATGCAATCTGCCGCCTTGCTCAGCTTGCTCGTGCTGCAGGTCTTCATCTGATCATTGCCACCCAGCGTCCTTCTGTAAATGTTATTACAGGACTGATCAAAGCGAATATGCCTTCCAGAATTGCATTTTCTGTGTCTTCCGGTGTGGATTCCCGGACGATTCTGGATATGAATGGGGCAGAAAAGCTGTTGGGAAAAGGCGATATGCTGTATTACCCTCAGGGATATCAGAAACCGGCCCGTCTTCAGGGGTCTTTCGTGTCCGATCAGGAAGTAGGGAAGGTTGTAGAATTTCTTACGGAAAACCATCAAAGCGATGCGGTATACAATGAGAAAATTACGGAAATGATGAATACCACTTCTTCTTCATCCGGCAATACGGGAACTGCCGATGAGAAAGATGTACATTTTGTTGAAGCGGCAAAATTTATCATTGAAAAAGATAAAGCTTCTATTGGTATGCTTCAGAGAATGTTTAAAATCGGTTTTAACCGGGCAGCCCGTCTTATGGATCAACTGTGTGAGGCAGGCGTGGTGGGACCGGAAGAAGGAACCAAACCGCGAAAAGTGCTGATGTCTCTGGAGGAATTTGAAAATTATATTGAAGAATCTCTGTAGTTGTTTTATAGTAGAAATGATACGATGTCAGGGGAGGAATATCCCTGTCCAATAAATATGAGGAGAATAAGAAAATGAAGTGTTCAAATTGTGGAGAGCCGATTGAGGAAGGACGACTTTTCTGTTTGAAGTGCGGTCAGGAAGTTCAATGGGTTCCGGATTATGATTCTTTTGGTAGTCTGATGGAACAGGAACGGATAAAAAAAGAAAAAAAAGAGCGAGAAGAAGCAGAAGCCGCACGAAAAAAAGCCGCCGCTGCCGCAGAACTTCGCAGAAAGAAAAAGAAAAGACGAATGATTACTTTGATTGCATCCGGAATTATTCTTGTATTGGTGATCATTTCTGCAGTGGTGATGAAAATTCAGATGGATAAAAAGAATTATAATGATTTCGATTACCAGATGCGAATGGCAGATACCGCTTTTTCTAACAGAAAATACGAAGAAAGTTATGAATTTATACAAAGAGCCGTTGTATTAGATGAAGAAAATGCAGATGCGCAGCTTCTTTTGGCTCAGGTTCTTGTATGTCTGGACAAAGAAGAAAAAGCAGAAAGTACTCTGCTTTCCCTGATTAAAGAACAGCCGGATCAAGTATCTGCCTATGGTCAGTTGATTAAATTATATGAAAAAAATGATGAATCAGATAAAATCCGTGATTTATTGAAAGAATGTAAGGATGATAAGGTGAAGGAAAAGTATGCAGCATATATTCCTGCAGATCCTGTTTTCAGCCTTCCAGGAGGAGAATATTCAGATGTAAAGAGTCTCCAGCTTTATGTTCGAGACGATAAATCCACGATTTACTATACTGTTGACGGCAGTGAACCCACAAAAGAAAGTAAACTCTACACGGAAAGTATTCTTCTCGAAGCGGGTACTACGGTGGTAAAGGCGATATCCGTAAATGAAAAGGGAATCCCCAGCGAGGTAATTTCCCGAGAATACGTGATTGAATTTGAACCTCCGGCGCCTCCTCAGATTTCTCCTTCATCCGGAAAATTTACCACAGACATGGATACCAAAATCTATATCATCGTGCCGGATGGATGTAAAGCATATTATGCTTTTGATGAAAAGCCTACAAAAAACAGTACTTTATACGATCCGTCAGAACCGGTGGAAATGTTAAAAGGAACGCATACATTTTACGCAGTTCTTGTGGATGAGCATGGTCAGATGGGTTATCCGGGAAGCGCTATTTATACGTTAAGCGATCCGGAATAATCCTGCGGATATCTGTTTTTTTGAAAGATGGATTAATTCGAGAAATATAGTACCATGTATTGATTTTTCCCCACGTTTGTGGCAAAATGGAACTGAAGATTGTAACACGTTACCAAAGAAAACTCTACGTGTTAAAATAAAAGAACTAGGAGGATGTTATGTACAAAATTATCAAAGCGGAAAAACTTAATGAGATCGTATATCTCATGGTTGTAGAAGCACCAATGGTAGCAAAACACTGCCAGCCTGGACAGTTTGTTATTGTAAAACAGGATGATGCAGGAGAGCGTATTCCGTTGACTATCTGCGATTATGACAGAGAAGCAGGAACTATTACTATCGTATTCCAGCCAATCGGTGCATCTACAGAAAAATTTGCCAAATTACAGGCAGGAGATTCCTTTGAGGATTTTGTAGGGCCTCTGGGATGTCCGTCCGAATTTGTGAGCGAAGATCTGGAAGCGCTGAAAAAAGAAAAAATCCTGTTTGTTGCAGGTGGTGTAGGTACTGCACCGGTTTATCCCCAGGTAAAATGGTTGCATGAGCATGGTATTGATGCAGATGTAATTGTGGGAGCAAAGACAAAAGATCTGATTATTCTGGAAAAAGAAATGGAAGCTGTGGCAGGTAATTTGTATATTACTACAGATGATGGTTCTTACGGCAGAAGCGGTATGGTTACAAAAGTTATTGACGACCTGGTTGCTGAAGGAAAAACATATACAAGATGTGTGGCTATCGGACCTATGATCATGATGAAGTTCTGTTGCCTGACAACGAAAAAATATGATATTCCTACCATCGTTTCCATGAATCCGATCATGGTTGATGGAACAGGTATGTGTGGCGCTTGCCGTGTGATCGTAGGCGGTGAAGTGAAGTTCGCATGTGTTGACGGACCGGAATTTGACGGTCATCTCATTGACTGGAATCTGGCTATGCAGAGACAGCAGATGTATAAGACAGAAGAAGGAAGAGCATTATTGAAACTGCGTGAGGGGGATACTCATCACGGTGGATGCGGACATTGCGGAGGTGACGAATAATGGGAGACGTATTAAAGAAAGTACCTGTCAGAGAGCAGGAGCCAAAAGTAAGAGCAACAAACTTTGACGAAGTATGTCTTGGATATAATAAAGAAGAGGCTATGGAAGAAGCTTCCAGATGTCTTACATGTAAAAATGCAAAGTGTGTACAGGGATGTCCTGTAAATATTGATATTCCAGGCTTCATTAAAGAAGTAAAAGAAGGTAACTTTGCAGAAGCATATAAAGTAATCGGAAAATCCAGCGCATTGCCGGCTGTATGTGGTCGTGTCTGTCCTCAGGAAACACAGTGTGAAGGAAAATGTATCCGTGGTATCAAAGGCGAGGCTGTTTCCATTGGTAAACTGGAACGTTTTGTTGCTGACTGGGCAAAAGAAAATGGAATCAAACCAGAAGCTCCGGAAAACACCAACGGACATAAAGTAGCAGTTATCGGTTCTGGTCCTTCCGGACTGACCTGCGCAGGAGATCTTGCCAAGATGGGTTACGATGTAACTATTTTCGAAGCTCTTCATCAGGCAGGCGGCGTTCTGGTTTATGGTATTCCTGAGTTCCGTCTTCCAAAAGACAAAGTAGTAAAAGAAGAAGTAGAAAACGTAAAATCTCTGGGTGTTAAAATTGAGACAAACGTGATCATTGGTAAATCAACTACTGTTGATGAATTGCTGACAGAAGAAGGCTTTGAAGCTGTATTTATCGGATCCGGCGCTGGTCTTCCTATGTTTATGGGAATTCCGGGAGAAGTTTCCAATGGTGTATTCTCTGCCAATGAATACCTGACAAGAAGTAACCTGATGAAAGCTTTCCGTGATGATCATGATACTCCTATCGTTACCGGTAAAAAGGTAGTTGTAGTAGGCGGTGGTAATGTTGCCATGGATGCGGCAAGAACAGCTCTTCGTCTTGGAGCAGAAGTTCATGTTGTATACAGAAGAAGTGAAGAAGAACTTCCTGCAAGAAGAGAAGAAGTTCATCATGCAAAAGAAGAAGGCATCATTTTTGATCTTCTTACCAATCCTACCGAGATCGTTGCAGATGAAAATGGCTGGGTAAAAGCAATCAAATGCGTACGTATGGAACTGGGAGAGCCGGATGCATCCGGAAGAAGACGTCCAGTCGTTATTGAAGGTTCTGAATTTGAGATGGAAGCGGATACAGTTATCATGTCTCTGGGAACATCTCCAAACCCACTGATTTCTTCTACAACTATCGGTCTTGATATCAACAGAAGAAAATGTATTATCGCCGACGAAGAGACAGGCGCTACTTCTAAAGAAGGCGTATATGCCGGCGGAGATGCAGTTACAGGAGCAGCTACTGTTATTCTTGCCATGGGTGCAGGTAAAGCAGCAGCAAAAGGAATTGACGAATTTATTCGCAATAAAACAAAATAATATACATATATGTAGCAGGAAAGAGGCCGGAATACTGGCCTCTTTTCCTTAAATACCACAGGGAATCTATGATAGATACTATAAGAACAGAATTACAAAAATGGGCAGAACCCTCTTATAAAGAATTTCATCAAAGTCTTGTTCCGGGACTTACTTCTATGTTGGGAGTTCGGATGCCCCGGTTGAGAGAGATAGCAAAAACTGCCGCAAAAGAAGACTGGAAAAAAATATGGGAACAATTGCAGGAAGATTGTTATGAAGAACTGATGATCAAAGGAATGTTGATCGGATATGGCAAATTAAGTTTGGAAGAACAGACAGCATATCTGGAAAGTTTCATTCCTCAGATTAATAATTGGGCAATCTGTGATTGTTGTTGTAATACCTGGAAATTTATGAAAAAAGATCAGGATTATTGGTTCGATTTTATATCTGCCTATGCATTCAGCAATCAGGAATATCAGATTCGTTTCGGTCTGGTTTCTCTGCTGGATTATTTTGTTCAGGAAAAATATCTTTGCCGGATTTTTTCCCTCCTGGATCAGATTCATCATGAAGGATATTATGTAAAAATGGGGGCTGCATGGCTGGTGTCCATCTGTTATATTAAATATCCTTCAGAAACCTGGAACTATCTGGAAAGAGATCGGCTGGATGAGTTTACTCACAATAAAGGAATCCAGAAAATACGGGAATCTCACCGGATATCAAAAGAAGAAAAAGATCGTTTACTCACATTAAAACGATGACTAAGCAGAAAGAGAGCATACTGGTTTATGAAAATCACCGTGATAACTGTAGGAAAAATCAAGGAAAAATATCTCCGGGATGCTATTGCTGAATATAGCAAACGTCTCAGTAAATATTGCAAACTGGAAATTCTGGAGGTGGCTGATGAAAAAACGCCGGAGAATGCCAGTGAAACTGTGGAGGAAGGAATCCGTCAAAAAGAAGGAGAGCGTATTCTAAAACATATTAAAGAGGATGCTTACGTGATCACTCTGGAGATCGGAGGCAAGATGCTGGATTCTGTTGAATTTTCCAGAAAAATAGAAACTCTGGGAATTCAGGGAAAAAGCCATATCTGTTTTGTCATAGGAGGTTCTATCGGACTTAGCCAGGAAGTGCTGAAAAGATCTGATTATGGACTCAGTTTTTCTAAGATGACCTTTCCGCATCAGCTTATGCGGGTGATTTTATTAGAACAGATTTATCGGAGTTATCGGATTATGAGTAACGAACCATATCATAAATAAATTTATGATTCATATTTTTTGCAGTTTCAATTATATGTGAGCGGCTAAAAAATTTTTCAGAAAGGGGAAATTATTATGAGTACAGTTTTGGAGAATATGAAAACAAGAAGAAGTATCAGAAAGTATAAATCAGATCCTGTTTCACAGGAAATACTGGATCAGATCATAGAGGCAGGTTTATATGCCGCCAGTGGAATGGGGACACAAAATCCTATTATTATTCAGGTTACGGACAAAAAACTGAGAGATGAACTTGCAGAAAAAAACAGAGAAATCGGTGGCTGGAAAGAAGGATTTGATCCATTTTACGGAGCGCCTGCAGTATTGATCGTACTGGGGAAAAAAGAAATTTCCAATCGGGTGTATGATGGCAGCCTGGTAATGGGGAACCTGATGTTGGCTGCCCATGATCTGGGGATTGGAAGCTGCTGGATACACAGAGCAAAAGAAGAGTTTGACACAGAATGGGGAAAAGAACTGTTAAAATCTCTTGGTATTGAAGGAGAGTACGAAGGAATTGGTCATTGTATTCTCGGATATGCAGAAGGAGAATCTCCAAAAGCCGCCCCCCGGAAAGAAAACAGAGTATTTTATGTTAAATGATTGAAAAGAGGAATGCGTCATGAAAATATTTCATATTCATTTCAGCCCCACAGGAGGGACGAAAAAGGCGGGCGAATATCTGTTGCAGCCCTGGGAAAAGAAAGTGGAAGAAATCAATCTTTTAGATGGTGATAAAGATTTTTCTGCAATTACATTCTGTAACGATGATATTTGTTATGTATCAGTACCTTCATTTGGTGGCCGTGTGCCTGCTGTTGCGACAAAACGATTGGAGCAGATGGAAGGTCATGGAGCAAAAACTGTTGCCGTTTGTGTTTACGGAAACAGGGCTTATGAAGATACTCTTTTAGAACTTACAGATACCTTAACGGCCAGAGGATTTTCTTGTGCTGCCGGAGCAGCCGCCATAGCGGAACACTCTATTATGCATCAGTTTGCTGCGGGACGTCCTGACGAAGAGGATAAAAAGGAGTTGCTGGAATTTGGAAGGGAAATCAGAAAAAAAATAGAACAATGCCAGGAATATGGAGAGTTACATATTCCTGGAAATCGTCCTTATAAAAAACTGGGTGTTTCTTCCATGATTCCCCAGACAGGCGATGAATGTGTTAATTGTAAAATCTGCGCCAGAGAATGTCCGGTAGCTGCCATTGATCTGGAAAAACCAGAGAAAACAAATGCGGACAAGTGTATCGCCTGTATGCATTGTATCGCTGTTTGTCCGGAACATGCCAGAAAACTGGATTCTGAAGCCGTAGCAGCATTGACAGAAAGATTGAAAGATGCCTGTCAGGGAAGAAAACAGAATGAATTATTTTTATAATTGGTGAGTATTTTTAAAATTCTTTCTTTTTCATAATTTTGATACTGATTTTAAGGGATATTCCCAATAACAGAAGAACAAGAAGAATTCCGCATATTATCAGGAATGAAGCAGGGGTTGCCGAAAGGGATTTCATAATATCAGTCCATTGAAATCCCAGGCTTTCTCCTGCTTTTTTAGTTAAAATTCCCAACAATGTTACTATTCCTATTACTACGACCATAGCCAGCCGTCCCTTCTCACTTCCAAATTTTAGCTGCAAAGGAATCATTACAGCCAGCAGTAAGAATATCATAGGAAATACAGACAAAGCAACGAGAAAAAGAGTTTTCCAGGAAACTTCATGTACCGCTAAAACGGTAATACCGCCTAATAAGATACCTGTTGCCCAGGCAGCACAGCCAAGGATTATTCCCAGACAATATTTTTCCAACACGTATGTTTTTCGGGTGATCGGAAGAGTAAACAAAAAAGCATTTCTAAAATTTCATCTCTGGCTACCACATCCAGTCCTGCTGTGGGTTCGTCTAAGATCAAAAACCGGGCCTGGTGAGAGAGGGCGATCAATACTTTAAATTTGGCTTTCATGCCTGTGGAAAAATCTTTTATTTTTTTATCTAAAGGAAGCTTCATTCGGTCCATCTGTTCTGAAAAATAATCTTTCTGGAAATTCTTATATATTTGTTTTAATACGGGAATGTAATCTTTTGGTGTCAGATAGCCGCTGAAACCGGAATCAGAAAGCACTACACCGATATTTTCTCTGTCAGTGGCAGTGAAATTTTCAATATCTTTCCCGGAAATTGTAATTCGTCCCCCATCTTTGGTAATTAATCCCAAAATAGCTTTAAATGTGGTGCTTTTTCCGGCTCCGTTCTGTCCGATCAATCCTGTGATACATCCCGGTTTTACTTCCAGAGAACAATCCATGGAAAAATCACCGTACTGTTTCTGTAAATGATCAAGTTTTAACATATTATCCCTCCAAAATTAATTCAAATAAGCTTCTGATATCTTCATCACTGATCCCACAGCGACGCCCCTTTTGAATAGCATTTTCCAGATCAGCTTCCAGCTCTTTTTTCTGTTCTTCCAGAAGAAGCTCTGTGTTTATAGACACCACATAAGTTCCTTTTCCGTGAACGGTGACGGTAAATCCTTCTTCTTCCAATGCGTCATAAGCTTTTTTTACTGTCAAAGCGCTGATTTTTAATTCTTTTGCCAATGACCGCACAGAAGGAAGAATATCGTTTTCTTTCAGATTTCCTTTGCGGATCTGAGTTTTTATCTGATCCACAATCTGTTCATAGATGGGAACCATACAAGATGTATTAATTATAATATGCATAGAAATGACCTCCTCTGTATAAACAGTATATAACAGCAAATAACTGTTGTCAAGTGTTATATACTGTTTATTAAGTTTGGCAATAGTTTTTTGTTGTCTTTAGGAATAAAACAAGTTATAATAACAAATAATGGATCGAATCAGAATCAGAGAAAAGTATAAATTTTAGGAGGCTTATTATGGTACATCATATTGTAATGTGGAAATTTAAACCAGAAATAAATGAAGAACAGAAACCTGCATTAAAGCAGGCTATGAAAGAAAATCTTACCGCATTGGTAGGGAAAGTTCCCGGACTTGTTTCACTGGAATTTGTAGATTCTCCTATTTCTTCCAGTACACACGATATTGCTCTTGTCAGCACATTGGAAAAGAAAGAAGACATTGCTGTTTATGGCTCCCATCCGGCACATGTGGAAGTGGCAGATACCTATGTCAGACCTTATGTAACAGAGAGAGCCTGCCTGGATTATTGATCTGACAGGAGAGAATATATATATGGGATTTTTAGGCAGACTTTTCGGAAAAAAAGATGATACGAAACAGTTGATCGTTGGCAATAAGCCGTTGAAAGAGGGAAATTATGGTGACGATGCGCCCTGTAAAGGAGACCGGCAGATTGTTTGTCAGAGGGTGGAGGATGCCATATCTGCGATCTTTGCAGCAGAAAATGATTATTACGAACTCTATCGTGACGTTTCTCCATGGGAATTAGGCGGAGACGATCAGGTACATCCTTTCACATATGGAATTTATCAAAATGGAACTGCAAAACTTATGATTCTCATATTGGAGCAACCCTGGGGATATAAGAGGAAAGATGTACAGGCGGCTCATGAGCTTTGCAGAGAGAAAGGAATTGCCTGCATGAATCTGATGCTGCATCTTCCTAATAGGAAAAGCTATATTATTAACCGTATCAGAGAACTTCTGAATAATTAACAGGATAAAAAAGAAAGAGAATGCGACATTGTGTTGTACCCGTGGTGGGCGAAGCATATTTTCAAAAAAAATTTTGCGGGTAATGAAATTATGTACAGTCTTGTGTCATATGGCACGGCCATATGCTGTCAAAGCATTTTCTCTTTCTTTTTTTATATAAAAAGAGGTCTGAAAAATTTCAGGATTTAACAAATGATGACACAAACATATAATCAACAACATAATATCTGGGAATCTGCTTCCTGTGAAGCGGATTGGCTGGATTTTTTACTTTTTAAGAAAGATACACAACAAAAAAGTTGTCAGAAGTTGGAGCAGTTTATTGAAGAAAAAAGGTATTTGCCCCTCTGTGAAGACTGGAAACAGGGATGTTTTCCCCGGTCACTGGCACGAAAGCATCAGATCAGTAAATCCGGCTCTGAAAAAAAGAGAATCGTTTACTCCTATGATGGAGATGAGGGAATTTTCCTGAAATTTATTGCTTTTCAGTTATATCGATATGAAGATCGACTTTGTGATAATTGTTATTCTTTTCGAAGAAAACTGGGGATTTCCCAGGGGGTAAAGAAACTCATTCCTGTGTCTGTAGCCGGAAAATGGTATTGCATGAAAACGGACATCCATAACTATTTTAATTCTATGGATGTGGATTTTCTGTTGAGTAAACTGCAATTTTTAAAAGAAAAAGATAGTCTTGTATACCAGTTATTGGAACGGATTCTCAGAGAAAAAAGAGTGACAGAACAGGGGAATGTGGTTAGAGAGAAAAAAGGCGGTATGGCAGGTATTCCTGTTTCTGCTTTTTTTGCAAATATTTATCTGGAAGATATAGACAGGTATTTTAAAGAACAGGGGATTTTGTATCTTAGATATTCGGATGATATTTTATTTTTTACAGATACTAAAGATAAACTTATGGAGCTGCAAAAAGAATTATATACTCGATTAGAGCATTTGGGATTATCTGTTAATCGGGAAAAAGAGCAGATTTTTCAACCGGGAGAGCCTTTTAACTTTCTTGGTCTTTGTTTTGACCGGGGACAGGTAGACTTATCTGCCCATCGTATAGAAAAAACAAGAGCGAAAATCAGAAGAAAAGCCCGGGCGCTAAGACGCTGGCAGCAGAAAAAAGGATTAAAACCGGAAAAAGCGGCAATCGGTCTGATTCATGGGATGAATCGGAAGTTTTTTGGAACAGATGAACTTGATTTTAACTGGAGCAGATGGTATTTTCCCCTTCTGAATGTAGATTTTGGCCTTCATCAGATAGATCTTTTTATGCAGGAATATATTCGCTATGCGGTAACCGGCAGACATTATAAGGGAAATTATCGTATTCGATATCAACAAATGAAACAATGGGGTTATCGCAGTTTGGTACACGAATACTGGATATATCGTGAAATGGAGGTAAGAAATAATGAATCATGATTTACAAAAAGAACAGTTGGATGAAATATTCACATACTATTCCGGTCAAAAGGATCGCCATACTCAGGAAATGGTGGTAGCTTTGTTAAGAGAAATACAGGAAGTCCAGGGGTGTGTGGATGGGAAAGCACGGGAAAAAGTTCTGGAAATCACAGGAGTGGGAGAGGGCTTTTTAAAAACAATTCTCCGTCTTCATCCCAGTATAAAAGAAGCTGCGAATCTTCATGAGATTATTGCCTGTACCGGAGAATGGTGCGGAAAGAAAAATGGTATGGAAATTTTGAGCAATCTGCGAAAGGAACTGGGGATTGCGAAAGACGGAATTTCCCGCGACGGTCAATTTTGTCTCAGAACACAAAATTGTCTGAAACAGTGTAAAACATCTCCCAATCTTATGATTGATGGCGTCCTTTATTCGGGAGAGAAACTGAAAAATCTGAAAAAACTGCTGGATGAAGTCCGGGGATAAAATGAATGTGAAAAAACTGGGAGGTGGGCCGGATGAAAAACGAAAGATCATATGTGTGTATTGATCTGAAATCCTTTTATGCTTCTGTGGAATGCAGAGAAAGGGGTTTGGATCCTATGACCACGAATCTGGTGGTGGCAGATCCTGAGAGGACTGAAAAAACCATCTGTCTTGCGGTATCTCCTGCAATGAAACGATTAGGTGTTCCCGGAAGATGCAGAGTTTTTGAACTTCCCAAAGGGGTAGATTATATCATGGCGCCGCCCAGAATGCAGCTATATATTGATTATTCGGCAGACATTTATAGTATTTACCTCAAATATGTGGCGAAAGAAGATATTCATGTATATTCTATCGATGAAGTATTTATGGATGTTACCGATTATCTGGAAATGTATCAGATGACAGCTAAAGAACTGGCAGTAAAAATTATGGATGATATTCTGGAATCCACAGGGATTACTGCGTCTGCAGGTATCGGAACAAATCTTTATCTGGCAAAGATTGCTATGGATATTATGGCAAAACATGTGAAAGATCATATAGGAGTCCTGGATGAAGAAACCTATCGCAGACAATTGTGGAATCACCAACCTCTCACAGATTTTTGGCGTATTGGAGAAGGGGTAAACAGACGGTTAAAAAGCGTGGGTATTTCTACTATGGGAGAAATAGCCAGAGCCAACGAAGAAACTTTGTATCATTTATTTGGGATTGACGCGGAATTATTGATCGATCACGCCTGGGGGCGGGAGCCGGTGAGAATGGCAGATATTAAGGCATATAAACCGCAATCGAACTCTATTTCCAGCGGTCAGGTTCTGGGGTGTGATTACAGTTTTTCAGATGGCCGGCTTGTAGCAAAAGAAATGGCAGATACCCTTTGCCTGGAATTGGTAGACAAAGGACTGGTGACTGATTCTGTTACTCTTCATGTAGGCTACAGCAATCGGCTGGAAGAGAAACCTGCCCATGGCACAATTACCATGGAGTTTGCATCCAACTCATCCAAACAAATTATGCAATATACCACTCAACTTTATGACCGTATTGTAAATCCCCACATTCCTGTAAGAAGAATGACTCTGACCTTTAATCATGTGACAGATGAACTTTACCAACAGTACAGTTTTTTTGCGGATCCGGCTGAATTGGAAAGAGAACATAAAATGCAGGAAGCTATGCTGGATATCCGGCAAAAATTTGGAAATAATGCTATTTTGAAGGGCATGAATCTTCAGGAACACGCCACTGGAAGAGAACGAAACAGGCAGATTGGAGGTCATCGAAGTGGAACGTAGAGGAAAAATGAACCGGGAGGACAGAGCAAAACAATTTATGCCTTTTGCCGCATTGAAAGGTTATCCGGAAGCGCTTAGAAAAAAAGAGAAAATTATCGTTCCTAAAATTGAAATGTCACCGGAATATCAGGAAGAATTAAACAGAAAATTGCTCAGAGTCGAAAAAAATAAAATTGTCACAGTCATTTACTTTGAAAAAGGCGAATATCTGAAAGTGACGGGGATGGTCTCACGGTTAGATGAGACCGCCCGACTGATTAAAATTGTGAATACTAAAATTTCGTTTGATGATTTATACGATATCATTCTGGATTCTGATTAAAAATTGCAGACACAGAAGAATTATATAAATTATCGGCTGATGAATCATATAAATAATTAAGGAACGTTTTCCTATCCATTCCAGAGGCCGGTTTCTTACTTTTGTGAAAAGAGGCAGCCAATGATTTTTCTCCCATATCTGATATAGAAAATACCCGGTGAGAAATAAAAAATACCAGGGGAATATGGAAAAATAATCAGAAGAATAAAAATCAGATGCTGGTAATCCCCAATACGTGGTAAAAAGATTGGCATACCAGGATTGGGGAAGAAGTATCCATTTCCATTTAAAAAACCCCAGATATCCTTTATTTATATTCTGAAAAAATAAAAAGAAAAGAAAACAGAAGGCGGCTCCTTTGTATGGATGAATTCTTTTTAACAGGCTTTTCACAGGTATCATAAACAGGGTACAGGAACCGATCATAGTCAACACTCCAAAAAGAACCCGGTCATCAGGCATAATTATATGAGTGACGGCAGAAATCACAGCCCCGCACAGTAACAATATGACAGCCTTTCTTCCTGTATTTTTTCCCAAAGAAACACAAAATCCTGAAATCAGGATAAAAGACCAGCAAATATACTGCTGCCATAAATCGCCGGGAATTCCCCAAAACCATTTCCAGTCTTTTTCAAATAAATTTACAATATCCCATAATGTATGATAGACAATCATATGAATAAGCGTAAATCCTCGAATCACATCCAATGTATAATATCTTATTTTTTCCATAACGTCCCCCTGAAAACTTTTCTGTTGATAATTGTACCATATTTTTCGCTTCACTAATAAATAATATGAATTTTTTTAATCATTTCTATAAATCGGCATCGTTGACTAACAATACAACCTATGCTAAACTGAAGATACCGAATGTGAATCTCACATAATAAATACGCAAGTTGAGGTAAGTGAAATGAAAGAATTGAACAAAAAATACCAGATCGGTACAGAAGAAAACAAAATATTCCTGGAAGAAGTGAGAAACAGCTTGTTAAGTTTTGGTCATAAATTCCCATCACCAGGAGGATCTTCTTATTATCTGGGAGATGATGGTACTCCCTGGACTGACAGAAATCGTGAAACATGGATTACCAGCCGTATGGCTCATGTTTACAGTATCGGTACTTTCCTGGGACATGAAGGAAGTGAAGAGCTGGTAGATGCAGCGCTGAAAGGACTTCGCGGAGAACTTCATGACGATGTAAACGGAGGCTGGTATGCAGGATTGACTGCAGAAAATGAAATTGTACCAAACAAACAGTGCTATGCTCATGCTTTTGTTATTCTGGCAGCAACCTCAGGTATCCTGGCAGGAAGACCGGGAGCAGAAGAATTATTGGAAGACGCTTTGAAACTTTATGACCTTCGTTTCTGGAATGAAGAAGAAGGACTTTCCTGCGATACCTGGAATACAGAATTCACTGTAATGGATGACTATCGTGGAATCAATGCCAATATGCATACAGTAGAAGCTTTTCTTGCAGTGGCAGATGTAGCTGGAAAAGAAGAGTATCGGGTACGTGCAGGAAGAATCATTGACAGAGTAGTTGGATGGGCAAAAGAAAATAACTGGAGAATTCCGGAGCATTTTACAAAAGACTGGGTTGCTGATCTGGAGTGCAACAAAGAACAGCCTGACGATCAGTTCAAACCATATGGAGCAACTCCGGGACATGGTATCGAATGGTCCAGACTGATTACTCAGTGGGCTCTGTCTACATACAAGGATGATAAAGAAGGCGCTAAAAAGTATATTAATGCAGCGGAAGCTTTGTATAACAGAGCAGTGGAAGATGCATGGAATGCAGACGGCGCACCGGGAATTGTTTACACTACAGACTGGGAAGGAAAACCGGTAGTACACGACAGAATGCACTGGACACTGGCAGAAGCAATCAACACTTCAGGCGTACTGTATCATGTGACCGGAAAAGAAAAATATGCAGCAGATTTCGGAGAGTTTATGGAATATCTGGATGAAAAAGTTCTGGATCACGTAAACGGATCCTGGTATCATCAGTTGAATCAGAATAACGAAGTAATCGGAACTGTATGGCCGGGAAAATCTGATATTTATCATGCGCTGCAGGCTACTTTGATTCCGTATTATGCAGCAGATGCTTCTATTGCTTTGGCAGTGAAGAATAACCTTAAATAAAATAATTGATTTTATATGGTAAACAGGAATTGTCTGAGAAATATCTGACAATTCCTGTTTTATTTTCTGCTCTTTTCTGGTACAATGGATAAAAACGACAAAGAAGGTAGACAAATGAATGTGGTCATTGCAATTGATTCTTTTAAGGGAAGCCTGACTTCTATGGAGGCCGGACATGCTCTGGCACGAGGAATCTTACAGGCAGTTCCTCAGGCAAATATAAAGGTGCTTCCGCTTGCGGATGGAGGAGAAGGGACAGTGGATGCTCTTGTTTCAGGAATGCATGGAATCCCCAGGGAAGTAACTGTTACCGGACCTTTGGGACAGCCGATTTTAACATCTTATGGAATTATAGAAGAAACAAATACAGCAATTATAGAAATGGCATTGGCAGCAGGGATTATGTTGATTCCTGAAAAAAAGAGAAATCCTCTTTCCACTACCACCCGGGGAGTGGGTGAAATGATCGTAGATGCTCTGAAGCTGGGATGTAGACGATTCCTTGTGGGGATAGGGGGAAGCGGAACAAATGATGGCGGTATTGGTATGCTGCAGGCGTTGGGATATGAATTTCTGGATAACAACGGAAGAGTTATATTACCAGGCGCACAGGGATTAAAAGATCTGGCAGAGATACGCACCCAAAATGTTCTTCCCGAACTGCAGGAATGTACCTTCAGAATCGCCTGTGATGTGAGAAATCCGCTTTGCGGGGAACAGGGATGCAGCGCTATATTTGGTCCCCAAAAAGGAGCCTCTCCTGAAATGATACGGGATATGGATTTCTGGCTTTCTCAATATGCCGCATTGGCCAAAAAGACATTTCCAAAAGCAGATCCTGATTTTCCGGGAACGGGAGCAGCAGGCGGACTGGGCTTCGCATTTCTTACTTTTCTTAATGGAACTTTAGAACCGGGAATTCAAATGATTTTAGATGAAACTGGTCTGGAGGAACAGATAAAGCAGGCAGATTTTATTATCACAGGGGAAGGACAATTAGATCAGCAGACTGTTATGGGAAAAGCCCCGGCGGGAGTTGCCCTGCTGGCAAAAAAATGGAATAAACCGGTAATAGCTTTTTCGGGAAGCGTTACACCGGAAGCATCTTTATGTAATCAAAAAGGAATAGATGCTTTCTTTCCGGTTTTACGGCAGATTACTACCCTGGAAAAGGCCATGGAACCAGACACCGCTAAAGAAAATCTGTCCGCTGCGGCAGAACAGGTCTTTCGGCTGATTCATATGCTTCAGCCAAATTAAAAATATAATAAAGAGGAGTATCAAATGGATAATCAGGAAAAACAGCATAAGAGAAGGGTGCGTTATAAAGGAACACACCCCAGAAATTATAAAGAAAAATACAAAGAATTAAATCCGGAAAAATATCAGGATACTATCGAAAAAGTAATCCGGAAAGGAAGTACTCCTGCCGGGATGCATATTTCCATCTGTGTCAATGAAATTTTGGATTTTTTACAGATTCAGCCGGGACAGACCGGGCTGGATGCCACTTTGGGATATGGAGGACATACGCAGGCTATGCTGAAATGTCTCAATGGAAAAGGTCATATGTATGCTCTCGATGTAGATCCCATTGAAATGAAAAAAACAAAGGAAAGACTGGAAAATCTGGGATATGGAGAAGAGATTCTTTCGATTCGCCACTTAAACTTTGCAGATATGGATCAATTGCTTCCGGAATCGGGACAGTTTGATTTTGCCATGGCAGATTTAGGTGTTTCGTCTATGCAGATAGATAATCCTGAGAGGGGATTTTCTTATAAATTCGACGGTCCTTTAGATCTTCGTCTGAATCCGAAAAAAGGGATCTCGGCGACAGAAAGAATACGAGACATTTCATTGCCCGAACTGGAAGGAATGTTGATTGAAAATTCTGATGAGCCTTATGCAGCTCAGATTGCCAAAGCTATCATTTCCGAGAGAAGAAAACATCCGGTGGAGACAACTCTGGCTCTTCAACATATTATTGAAAAAGCTTTATCCTTTATTCCGGAAAAAGAACGAAAAGAAGCGGTTAAAAAATCCTGCGCCAGAACATTTCAGGCGCTTCGTATTGATGTAAACAGCGAATTTGAAGTGTTGGAAGCATTTCTGGAAAAATTACCAGCCATGCTGAAATCAGGAGGAAGAGTGGCAATTCTCACCTTCCATTCAGGAGAAGACCGCCTGGTAAAAAAATCCTTCAAGCAATTTTATAAAGAAGGAGTTTATAAAGAAATTTCTACAGAAGTGATTCGTCCATCTGCAAAAGAGTGCAGTATGAACAGCAGGGCAAAGTCCACGAAGATGCGTTGGGCGATCAGAGCCTGACAACAGAGAAGGAGATGGCATATATGAAAAAAAATATTATGCGGGAATATTTTTCTATTCCTAATTTAATGGGATATTTGCGGATTATTCTGATTCCGGTATATTTATATTTGTATATTGGAGCAGAAACCACCAGAGATTATTATATTGCGGCGGGAGTTATGTTCTTTTCGTTCATGACAGACTTTTTTGATGGAAAAATTGCCCGTCATTTTCATATGATTACAGAATTTGGAAAGATACTTGACCCGGTAGCTGATAAACTTACCCAGGGAGCTATTGTGATCAGCTTTTCTTTCCGCTATCCGGCCATGGCAGTACTTCTTGTTATCTTTTTATTAAAAGAATGTACAATGGGAATTATAGGCGCATGGATGATGAAAAAAGGATATCGGATGGACGGCGCCCAGATGCATGGAAAGATTTGTACAGCAGTATTGGATGCGGTAATGTTTATCGTTTTGATTTTCCCGGAAATTTCTTTTCTGGGAGTAAACATTCTGGTAGTGATCAGCTTGATTTTTATGATGGTTTCTTTTGGCAAATACCTTCATATGTATTGGAATGTATGGAATGAAAAGTTCCGCCAACCGGAAAAATGTACAAAATAAAGGAGTGAAAACAGTATTTTGAGAATACATAGAGTTCTGATCGTGGTGGGGATTATATTATTTGTGGTTTTGGGAGCTGTGCTGCCTTTTGTAAAACAGCCTGAGATAACGGAAGAGACGAAAAATAATTTGGACTTATCGGATTTTTATGGAGAAGAATCTTCCGGTGAAAGAGCAAAAGTAATATCTCAGAATGGAGAAGCCCTCTGTGAACGTATCCGTCTGATCAGTCAGGCTCGGGAAGAGATTATTCTGTCTACTTTTGAGTTCGATTCAGACCGCAGTGGAATGATGATGATTGCCGCTTTGGCAGATGCGGCTCAAAGAGGCGTAAAAGTATCAGTATTGGTTGATGGTTTTCCTTACCTGAAGGCCATGTGGGGGAATCCTTATTTTCTTTCTCTGGCAGGCATGGAAAATGTGGAAATTAAAGTATATAATCCGGTTCGTCCCTGGAAGCCCTGGGCTTTTATGGGGCGTATGCACGATAAATATCTGATTGCAGATAATGTGGGCTATATTCTTGGAGGACGCAATACCTTTGATTTCTTTTTAGGGGATCAGCCGGGATATAAAAATTATGATTGGGATATGTTTGTTTACACAAAAGAAGCGGATGAGGACAAATCTTCTCTTTGCCAGGTGAAAGATTATTTTCACACAGTCTGGGAAAGATCAGAATGTAAAACTCTTGGTAAAAGCGCATTCTGGAAATGGAATCCGGCGGTAAAAGCTGCTGGTGCAAAATTAACAAACCATTACCAGCAGATGATGGAAAAACATAAAGAATGGATGGAACCTATAGACTACCGGGAAATTACCCTTCCGGTTAATAAAGTCAGCCTGATTTCCAATCCTACTCACATTATGGCAAAAGAACCGGTGGTTTTCTATACAATGACAGAATTGATGAGACAGGCAAAGGAAGAAGTTATTTTCCATACCCCATATATTATTTGTGATGACTGGATGCTGGAACAGTTGGAACAGGTGTGCAGCGCTGTAGATCAGGTGACAATGATGACAAACTCGGTGGCGAACAATGGAAATCCTTTCGGAGCAATGGATTATCAGAAATATAAGGGAGAGATTCTGGAAACCGGGGTGGAGATTCTGGAATATGACGGCGGAATTTCCTATCATGGAAAATGTTTTGCCATAGATGAGCGTATTTCCGGTATTGGTTCTTTTAACTGGGATATGAGGAGCGCTTATCTGGATACGGAAGTGATGCTGATTATTGACAGTATTCCTCTGAACGAACAATTGCGGGAAGAAATGGAGAAGTATGAAAAAGATTCGCTGAAAGTTGTAGACAAAGACAGTTATGATCTGAAAGAAGGACAAAAAATGCAGCCAATCAAGAGTAAATACAAATTCCGTATTGATGCATTGCGTTTGCTGGGAGGATGGGCAAGATTTTTAATGTAAAAATATGATGGAAAAGAGGAAATTGGAGGAATGAATAAAATATCAACGTATTTTCGGGAAAATAAATCATTATTTCGAATGATTTTTCTGTTGGCATGGCCGGCAGTAGTTGAACAGGCATTACAGACCATTGTTCAGTATATCGATACCGCTATGGTGGGAAGAATCAATGCAAATGCTTCTGCGGCTGTAGGTCTGAGCGTGACCATGACCTGGGTGGTAAATTCTGCCCTGATCGCCATAGGAATAGGTGTTTTATCCTGTATTGCCGAAGCAATCGGCGCGGGAAAACCGGAAAAAGCTCGTGAATTTGGTATTCAGGCGTTGTATTTTGTAGTGATCATGGGAATTGGAATGGGTATCATTATGGTGGGAATCAGTCCATTTCTTCCCAAATGGCTGGGAGCAGATCAAAAGATTCATACAGATGCCTCTCTTTATTTTGGGATAATCTGCGCCCCTATGCTTTTTCGAGCATCATCTATGATTCTTGGCGCAGTCATGCGGGGAGCGGGTGATACGAAGAGTCCTATGATCGCTAATCTGTTTATGAATCTTACCAACGTGATATTTAACTTTTTCCTGATTTATGAATCACGGACTGTTAACCTTGGAAGTTTTTCCTTTTATTTACCCAGCGCCGGACTGGGAGTAACGGGAGCAGCCATTGCAACCGCTATCTCCTATGTGGTGGGGGGTATTTTTATGCTGATTGTTTATTATCGCAATCCTTCATTGTCACCTAAGGGACATCCTTTGCATTTTCAGAAGAAATTAGCGGGAAAGTGCCTGCATATTGGAATTCCCATTGCGCTGGAAAGAATCAGCGCCTGCCTCGGTCAGGTGGTGTTCACCTCTCTGGTCACCCGTCTGGGAACATTGGCTTTAGCCACTCATTCTATTGCAATCACTGCAGAACAGGCTTTCTATATTCCGGGATACGGTATGCAGGCGGCTGCCGCCACTATGGCAGGAAATGCACTGGGAGAAGGCGATAAGAAAAAGCTTACCCATGTAACAGGTATCATAACGGCTATTGCCGTCATTCTTATGACAGTATCCGGGGCGCTGCTGTTTTCTTTCCCGGGATTCATGATGAGTATTTTCACAAAAGATCCTCAGGTAATTGCAGGCGGTATCACCGTTTTAAAAATTGTTGCGGTTTCTGAACCATTATTTGCTATTCTGATCATTCTGGAAGGTATTTTTAATGGACTGGGTGATACGAAAGCACCTTTCTTTTTCTCCATATTTACAATGTGGGGAGTGCGGATCATCGGTACCTGTTTTTGTATTTTAGTTCTTCATGGAGGATTGGAAATGGTTTGGATCTGTATGGTCGCAGATAATGTAACTCGCTGTCTTCTTTTGGGTACCCGATTTCTGAAAGGTTCCTGGAAGAAAAAATTTTCAACCCTTTGAAAAAGGAGGACTGCAGATTATGATAATAAAAACGCTGGTTGAAAACACCTCTCTTACTCCGGAATTTGAGAACAGACATGGGTTGAGTTTTTATCTGGAAACGGGAAACCATAAAATATTGTTTGATCTGGGACAGGATGAATTGTTTTTGAAAAATGCCGAAAAAATGAACGTAGATATAAAGAAAGTAGACACGGTGATTCTATCCCATGGTCATTATGATCATGGGGGCGGATTGAAAATATTTTTACAACAGAATCACCAGGCAAAAGTTTACATTCGTGAAAATGCTTTTGAACCCCATTTTTCCCATTCTCCGGCAGGATATAAGGAGAATGGACTGGATGCTTCTCTGAAAAATGAATCTCAACTTGTATTTACCGGAGATATAGAAAAAATTGATGAAGACCTTCTCTTGTTTTCCAATGTAATACCGGAAGAATTATTTTCTCATGCCAATCAGAATCTTTATCGGGAACAGGGACAGGAAAAAATACCGGATGATTTTTCCCATGAACAGAATCTGATTATCTGTGAAGGAGAAAAAAGAATTTTAATAGCCGGATGTTCCCACGCCGGAATACTCAATATAAAACGGACAGCGGAAAATATTCTGGGGAAAAATATAACTCATATTATAGCCGGTTTTCATTTGTATAATCCCTCTTTGAAAAAGTCGGAAAGCGACTCATTTATTCATGCAATGGGAAAACGGTTAGAGAAAGAAAATGTTATGTGCTATACCTGCCACTGTACCGGCGAATATGCATATCAGTTATTATGTGAAGATCTGCATGAAAAAATCGGCTATCTGGCAACGGGAAGCAGCCTGGTTATATAAAGGAGACGGAACATGAAAAAAGAGTTCACACATTTTGATGACGATGGAAATGCCGTTATGGTAGATGTAACCGAGAAACCGGTTACGAAACGTACTGCTTTGGCCAGGGGAACAATTTCCGTGAATAAAGAGATTATTGACGCTGTTCAAAATCATAAAGTTAAAAAAGGAGATGTGCTGAGTGTTGCCCAGATTGCGGGAATTATGGGTACTAAACAGACTTCTTCACTGATTCCTATGTGTCATACGCTGCTTTTACAAAAATGTTCTGTTTATTTTCAGGTGGACGAAGAAAACTGCCAGATCCATGCTTTTTGTAAGGTGAAAACAGAAGGAAAAACCGGTGTGGAAATGGAAGCGCTTACAGGAGTCAGTACCGCGTTACTGACCATCTATGATATGTGTAAAGCAATTAATAAGCGAATGGTAATCCAAAACATACATCTGGTAGAAAAAACCGGAGGAAAAAGTGGCGCTTTTTCTTTCGAAATTAATGATTAGAGATTTCCTATGTCACACAAAGTGTTAAAAAATGGTGTATGGAATGATTGCACAGTGTGTAAAATGTGGAAATTAAGAAAATGCGAGAGATGAAATACAATGATTAAAATCGAAGAATTAAAGAAAGAAGTTTATACAGGTAAAGATTTTACCGTTCGCTATCAAACAGAAGGATATTATGATATCCAAGCAACAGAAACTGGTTTTGATATTCGTTATAAGAATTTTACGGCACCAAAAGAAATGTCCTTTCGTGATACATTTTTTAATGAATGGTTAGATCACCCTATAGCATTTGGTGCATTTGACAATGGACAACTTGTGGGATTTGTGGAAGGTACGTTAGAGAAATGGAATAATCGATACAGAATCAGTAATATTTGTGTTTTTGACAGTTCAAAACGCCATATGGGAATAGGATCTTTGCTAATGGAAGCGATTTTAGCTGAAGCTGAAAAAAGTGGTGCAAGGATGGTGATTCTCGAAACGCAAACATGTAATGAAAAGGCAATTGCTTTTTATAAAAAACATGACTTCAAGATTATCGGGTTTGATCTATTTGCTTATTCAAACAGCGATTCCGAACGAAAGGAAATCAGAATAGAAATGGGAAAATTTTGTTAGGAATACCTGACGCACAGATTTTCTCATCTTAGACTGCGCGTATCATTGGAGATTATATAGAACGGAAGGAACGAGAGATATGAAGATGAATCCATATACCTATATTACTTTAAGACAAAGACCTGAATTAAAAGAACAAGCTGCCGCATGGTTTCATGATAAATGGAAAGTACCACAAGAGGCATATCTTGAATGTATGGAAGCTTATCTGAAGGCTGAAACAGAATATGGCTGGTATCTTTTATGTATGGTTCAAGGAGACGATGAACCGGAGATGACAAGAATGTACATTCATAGATAGTTTTCAGGATGATGTATTTAGGGTAAAAAGGAAATCGTTTTATGGGAATTGGTATTCAAATATGTGGATTAAATGGCAGCGGAAAAAGTACGCTTGGCAAAGTATTGGCGGAAAGAACAGGATTTTATTTTTGCTGCTGTGAAAGGGGATTATGGAAATGAAATTATGTCCCGATATAATTATATTATTGTACTAGAAGTACCTGAAAAGATTCGTATGCAGCGAGTGAGAAATCGTTCTTTCCAAAAATTCGGAAACAGGATGTTAGCAAATGGAGATTTGTACCGACAAGAAGAAACCTTTTTTAAAATGGTTGAATCCAGACAGGAAGATTACATTGAAAACTGGTTACATATGGTGAAATGTCCTGTCATTAGAGTTGATGGAATGGTAGCAATTGAAAAGAATGTAGATTATATTATCCAAACAATAGGCATACGAAATCTACACAATGAGAGATAACTATGATTAGACGAGCAACGATAGACGATATTTCAAGGATTGCGGAAATTCTTGTGTTTGTCAAGCGAATGAATTATAGACCGATTTTTCAAAATGACGATTATTCATTTGGCGAACTACAGGTATTTACTGTTGCAAAAAAGTATAAAAAACCAGATATTTTAAAGAATATCTTGGTATATGATGAGGGTATTGTAAAAGGACTTATTCATATTGAAGAAAATGAAATTGTGGAACTTTATGTAGATTATTTTTTTCAAAGTCAGGGAATTGGAGCAGCTTTGATAGAATATGCGAAAGAAAAGTATCCTGTAACATTCTTATGGGCGCTTGAGAAGAATGTAAATGCTATCAGGTTCTATGAAAAACACTTTTCATGTAACAAAACAAAAAAAGTATGAAGAAGGAACAACCGAATATCTTGTCATGTTGGAGAGAATATAATGGTAAGAAAAGCGATTGTAGATGATGCAGAACAGTTACGTATTCTGAATAATGAATTTAATGGCGGAGGGGAAACAACCATTGAGAATATTAAAAAATCCCTGATGAAAAATCAACAGGAGGTCGTTATTGTTGATGATGAAAATGGTGTGCTGACGGGATTTGTTTGCGTCCAGTTGAAAAGGTCGTTTTGTTATAATGAATATATGCCTGAGATTACAGAGGTATATGTTCGATCAGGGTATAGAAAACAGGGAATTGCAAGTAAAATGCTTGTTTTCGCAGAGAAGTATTGTATTGAGAATTATCCGCTTCACCAATATGAACTTTTGACAGGTGAAGAAAATCCTATTGCTCAGTCCTTATACGAGAAATTGGGATATACGAAAGATACGGAGATTCATTTATCAAAGCTTATAAATCGGGAAGAATAAATAAGGAGAACCGAAAAATGAGTACGTGGAAATGTCCAAAATGCGGAAGAGAATTTCAGAACATAAATCAGAGCCATTATTGTGGAAAGAAACCTCAGACAATCGATGAATATATTTTGTTTCAAGATGAAGAAAAACAAGCTGATTTGTATTTACTCAGACAAATTTTACAACAAACGCTTCCTGAAGCAGAAGAACGAATTTCATGGAGTATGCCAACCTATCGGAAAAATCATAATATCCTTCATTTTGCCGCAGCAAAAAAACATATTGGCTTTTATCCCGGTCCAGAGGCTGTGGAGGAATTTCGGGAAGATTTAGAAAAATATAGTATAAATAAAGGGACAATACGTATTCCATATGGAGAAATAGATGTTGAGCTGATTAAAAAAATTGCTTTATGGTGTTGGAGTGAAGACAGTATCAGTGAAAAGAAATAAAATCAAAAAATAATGTCTTAGTTGTTGGAAAGGATGGATTTTTATGTGTACTTGTATTACGTATGAGAATGGAGATTTTTATTTTGGAAGAACTCTGGATTTGGAGTACAATTTTGGAGAACAGGTAGTGATCACCCCCAGAAATTATCCGTTCTCCTTTCGAAAATTGCCAGAATTAACGCATCATTATGCGATGATAGGAATGGCTGCGACAGCCGCTGAATATCCTCTGTATGCGGAAGCTGTAAATGAGAAAGGATTGGGAATTGCCGGACTTAATTTTCCTGGAAATGCCTGCTACAAAGAAGAGCAGGAAAACAAAAAAAATGTTACTCCCTTTGAACTGATTCCCTGGATCCTTGGACAGTGTAAAAATGTGGATGAAGCAAAAATCTTATTAAAAGAAGTCAATCTTCTCAATGTGCCATTTGCAGAACATATGCCGCTTTCTCCACTTCACTGGATGATTGCGGATCATGAGAAATGTATTGTAGTAGAAGCAGTGGAGGAAGGGGTAATGATTTATGATAATCCCTACGGAGTAATGACAAATAATCCTACTTTCCCCTTCTATCAAATGTATATGAATCATTTTATGAATCTGACCAGCAAATCTCCGCAGTGCAGTTTTGCTGATGATCTGAAACTTTCTGTTTATGGGCAGGGAATGGGCGCTATGGGGCTTCCTGGGGATTTTTCTCCCGCATCCCGATTTGTGAAAGCTGCTTTTTTGAAATGGAATTCCCGGTCAGCAATCGATGAAAATTCCAATGTATCTCAGTTTTTCCATATTATGGATGGAGTAAGTATGGTAAAGGGAGCAGTGATCACCCCGGAAGGAAGAAAAGATATTACTACCTATACGTGTTGTATCAATACAGACAAAGGAATTTTTTATTACAAAACATATGATAACAGCCAGATTCAGGCTGTAAATCTTTGGAAAGAAGACCTGGAATCAGGAAATTTGATTAAATATGAACTTCACAAAGAACAACAAATCAGATGGCATAATTGAATTCACGAAAAAACTCTTTGTTAAAAATGCACAAAAAACGCTATGCGATTTTTATGTTTTTGAGACTTGACGTTCAACTATAAAATGGGATATAGTAACAGTAGAGTTGTTTTGAATAAAAATCGAATAAAATCATAGATAGAATGTAGATAGCGTGTTACTGGTCATGCGGGCATAAGCTGTTCCGTTTTATTATTTTTTCAAATAAAACGAGGATAGTTTGTGCCCTTTTATTTTACTAAAATTTTTTCGGTTTTTTATGCAATTAATGTACTGCCTAAGTTGCTTTCAGTGGTGAGCCGGGTGACAAATGGAAAGGAAATGTAGATGTACTGTATTACAAAGATTTTGAACAATAACGCTCTGCTTGCAACAGAACAAGGGAAAAAAGATGAACGGATTCTTCTTGGAAAAGGTATCGGATTCGGGAAAAAGACGGGAGATCTTGTGGAATCAAAAAATGGAGTTCAGGTATATACTCCTGCCGGAACAGAAAAGCGAAGTTCTGCCATGCAGGTGGTAAACAATATTGATCCGGTGTATATTGAGGCAGCAGGCCGTATCATTCAGGAGGCGGAAAAAGTATTTGATTCCGTAAGAAGAGATATTCTTCTTCCCCTGGCAGATCATATTGCATTTGCCGCCCGCCGTCAGCAAAATGACGCATTTTTTGCCAATCCTCTGATTCAGGATATTAAGATTTTGTTTGGAAAAGAATATGCGGTTGCATTGGAAAGTAGAAAAATGGTTGAGGATTTAACCGGATACCGGATTTCTGACGATGAAGCTGGATTTATTGCATTACATATTCATTCCGGACTCTCTGGCGAGCAGGTATCAGAAACACTTCGCATGACGCAGATTATTGATGAGAGTATTCAGATTATTGAAGAATGTGCCGGATATAAACTTCAGGAGAATTCTCACAGTTATATCCGTCTGATGAGCCATCTATACTATATGGTGATCCGTTCCAAAACGGGAGAAGCTGTCAACGTTGAGCTGAATGATTTTATGAAACAGAAGTATCCTAAAGCGACCCAGATTGCACAGATTGTATGTGAAAAGATGGAAAGTCGACTTCACAAGTCTCTGGCTTCTGATGAAACAGGATTTCTTGCTGTACACATTCAGAGAATCATTGCATTATAGAAAAAGAAAAAGGAGAAGAAAGAAATGACAAATTTTGAGTACACAGTAAAAGATGAATTAGGTATCCACGCAAGACCGGCGGGACTTCTAGTAAAAGCAGCAAAAAATTACAACAGCAAAATCACACTCACAAAAGACGGAAAAACTGTAGAAGCAACAAAACTGATGGCAGTTATGTCTCTGGGTGTAAAATGCGGACAGACAGTAGTAGTTGCTGCTGAAGGAGAAGACGCAGAAGCTGCATGTGCAGGTATAAAAGAATTTTTTGAAAATAACCTGTAAACTGATTACAGACAGGAAATACTAGTCTGTAAAACTGATTATGAAAGATAGGCAGGTAAAAATTATGCAGTGTTTAAAAGGAAAATCTGTATATAAAGGAATTGTCCTTGGTAAAATTTCTGTTTTAAAAAAGGATGATTATATTGTAAAGCGCATAAAAGTGGATGATCCTGAAAAAGAAATTGCAAGAGTAAAGAAGGCAGTGGAAGAATCACAGGCTCAGCTTCAGGTTTTATATGATAAAGCCGTGAAAGAAGTGGGGGAAGCCAGCGCTGCTATTTTCGAAGTACATCAGATGATGCTGGAGGATGATGATTATAATGAATCGATTGAAAATATCATCACTACTCAGCAGGTAAATGCAGAATATGCTGTGGCTTCTACTGGAGATAACTTTTCTGAAATGTTCGCCAGTATGGATGATGATTATATGAAAGCCAGAGCTGCAGATATCAAAGATATTTCCAATCGTCTGGTTCGTAATCTTTCCGGCCATGGAAATAATGACATTGATCTTTCAGAGCCAATGATTTTGGTTGCTGATGATTTATCTCCCAGTGAGACAGTACAGATGGATAAAAAGAAGATTCTGGCATTTGTTACTGTACATGGTTCTTCCAATTCTCACACTGCAATTTTGGCCCGTATGATGAATATTCCTGCGCTGATCGGTGTGGATGTGAATCTGGATGAACTTCATACCGGTATGGAAGCCGCAGTAAATGGTTTCACCGGAGAGTTCGTTCTGGAGCCTACAGAAGAACTGAAACAGAAAGTAGAGCAGCGAATAACAGAAGAAAAAGAAAAACAGGCTCTTTTGCTTACATTGAAAGGAAAAGAGAATATCACCAAAAGTGGTAAAAAGATTCATCTGTATGCAAACATCGGAAGTGTGGCAGACATGGGTTACGTTCTGGAAAATGATGCGGGCGGAATCGGTCTTTTCCGAAGTGAATTTTTGTATCTGGGAAGAAATGAGCTTCCCGGAGAAGAAGAACAATTTCAGGCTTATAAGCAGGCTGTTCAAAATATGGCTGGCAAAAAGGTGATTATTCGTACCTTGGATATTGGAGCAGATAAGCAAGCGGATTATCTGAGACTAGCAGAAGAGGAAAATCCTGCATTGGGATACAGAGCTATTCGAATCTGTCTGACACAGCCGGAGATTTTTAAGGTGCAGTTGAGAGCTTTGTTCCGTGCTTCCGTATATGGTAATCTTTCTATTATGTATCCGATGATCACCTCTGTTGAGGAAATTAAAAAGATACGGGAAATCGTAGAAGAAGTAAAACAAGAGCTGAAAAATGATGAAATTCCTTATAAAGATGTGGAAGAGGGAATTATGATTGAAACACCGGCGGCAGTCATGATAAGTGATGAGCTTGCTGAGATTGTAGATTTCTTCAGCATCGGTACTAACGATCTTACCCAGTACACACTGGCTATTGATCGTCAGAATGAAAAACTGGATCCATTCTATAATCCTCATCACAAAGCTATTCTGAAAATGATTCAGATGGTTGTAGAGAATGCCCATAAGGCAGGAAAATGGGCCGGTATCTGTGGAGAACTTGGCGCTGATCCGGAATTAACAGAAGCTTTTGTGAAAATGGGGGTAGACGAATTATCTGTAGCTCCGTCCATGATATTGAAACTGAGAAAGATTATACGGGAAATGGAATAGGAGAAATACAACATGAATTATATTCGTAAATACAGAAAAGCAGCAATTATAATTACAGCAGTTGTGATTGTTTTGGGCGCTTTTCTGGGCTGGCAGCGGAAGCTGACCATGGCTAAGTCGGTTTACAATGATTTAAAAGAAGAACCACGGGGCGAAGCCATTTATGAAACAGAGTTTTACTACAACAAGCTAACCGCAAAAGAAGGGGAAGATTTTCTTTTCCTGAAAGAAAAAATGGAAAACCTGGAAGGCGGTGTACTGGAATTGCCGAAACCGCTGACCGGAAAAGAATATCAGAGAGTTGTTACCGCTTTGGAATATGAAGGGGGAAATACCTTCTACGGCATCATAGATATTCCCATGACAGAAGATAATATCTATGTGCTCCATGAAAATAAGGATATCCTGAAAGTTACAGAAGAGAAAATATCAAAAGTAGTTTTATTTCTTTCCTGTGGAGAAGGAATTCATCTTTCCGGTGAATTTGCAGAAGATGGAACAGTTACCAATCTTTCAGAAATTGAAAAAAGACTTTCTGTGAACGTGGAAGAGAAGGTTCAGGATATTCAGAAACGAAAAGAAGCTACCCAGACAATTATGGATGATATTCTTCATGGTATTCCTGAAGACAGCGGTAAGAAGGCTACCATAGAATATTTCCTTCAATGGCTGGATGACAATATGGTATTTACCCAGAATGCAGCGGCCACTACAGAAGGAATGCAGGATATGGGAGATTTATTGGAAAAAGTATATTCCTTCAATCATGAGGCCGGTTTAACAGAAAAACGGGCAAGTACACTGGGATATGCAAAAATTTTCTCTGAACTTTGCCGCCAGGCCGGTATAGATTCTCATGTGGTAATGGGAGCATGGAACGGCAACTGGCTGGATGATAATATGTATGTTCTTTGTACAGCATCCATTGACGGACAGACAATTTATGTGGATGCCAGCGGACAGAAAATATCTTCATTGGGCGGAAAGAGATATATCAGCGAAAAAGAAGCCAAAAACAGATTGGATTTCGCTGATTATTTTGACTATGAATAGGAGGAAAATTATGTTTAATTTCTTGAAGAAAAAACAAGATGATGGTTTTATGCTGGGAGCAGTTGCAAAAGGAAAAGCTGTCGAACTGAAGGAGGTAAATGATCCTACTTTCAATTCCGGTATGCTTGGTCAGGGAGTAGCTGTAATTCCCTCAGAAGGTAAGTTTTATGCGCCTGCTGACGGAGAAATTGCTATGGTTTTTGATACCCTGCACGCAGTCAGCATGACTTCTGATAATGGTGTGGAGATTCTGGTACATGTGGGATTGGATACGGTTAATTTAAAAGGAAAAGGATTTAAAGCATATGTACAGGCAGGAGATCATGTAAAAAAAGGTGATTTAATGCTGGAAGCTGATTTAGATGAAATTAAAGCAGAAGGATACGATATCATAACACCAATTTTGGTATGTAATACAGATGATTATCCGGCAGTTGAGGGGATTTTCGGGAAGGATGTTGTTCCCGGAGATGATGTGGTAAAAATCAAAATGAAATAATCACAACATACGGATTTTATTTCCGGTAGAAGCGCTTTCCCAAGGGGGACCGATCATACCGGTATAAAATAAATAATGGTGGTACATATCGCCATTGTGCAAAAAAGGGATTAAAAAAAGGAAAAGGAGGAAATCTAACTATGATGAGATATCTTCAAAGATTAGGAAAATCTCTCATGCTTCCGGTTGCATGTCTTCCGGTTGCAGCTATTCTTCAGGGTTTTGGTTACTGGATCGACCCTACAGGCTGGGGTGCAAATAACGTTATTGCAGCGTTCCTGTTAAAGGGCGGCGGATGTCTGATCGATCAGATGCCTATTCTGTTTGCTATTGGTGTTGCTGTAGGTATGTCTGATGACAATGACGGAACTGCAGGTCTTGCAGGTCTTGTTTCATGGATCATCACCACCACACTTCTTTCTACAGGTGTTGTTGCCATGCTTACAAAGGCAGCAGTAGAAGATGTAAATCCGGCTTTCGGAAAAACACAGACACAGTTTATCGGTATCCTGTGTGGTCTGATTGCAGCAGCTTGCTACAACAAGTTTAAAAACACAAAACTTCCGGATGCATTCTCTTTCTTCAGTGGAAAAAGATGTGTTGCTATCGTAACAGCAGGTGCATCCCTGGTATCCAGTTTAGTTCTGTTCTTCGTATGGCCTATCGTTTATACAGCCCTGATTACATTTGGTGAATTTATTATGAATCTGGGTGCTGTTGGAGCAGGTATCTACGGTTTCTTCAACCGTCTGCTGATTCCATTCGGTCTGCACCATGCATTGAACTCCGTATTCTGGTTTGACGTAGCAGGTATCAACGACATCGCTAAATTCTGGGGCAACGCAGAAGGTGGTGTTATGGGCGTTACCGGTATGTATCAGGCAGGATTCTTCCCTGTTATGATGTTCGGTCTGCCTGCAGCAGCACTGGCTATGTATCATACAGCAAAAGAAAGCAAAAAGAAAGTGGTTGCAGGTCTTCTGTTCTCCGCAGCTATTGCTTCCTTCCTGAATGGTGTAACTGAGCCTCTGGAGTTCTCTTTCATGTTCCTGGCACCAGCTCTGTACCTTGTACATGCACTGTTGACAGGTGTTTCCTGTGCGGTAGTAGCTCTCTTGCCGACAAGAGCAGGATTTAACTTCAGCGCCGGTTTAATTGACTGGATTCTCAGTTTCAAAGCTCCATTTGCACAGAAACCTTGGATGTTGCTTCTGATTGGTCTGGCATTCGGTGTTATTTATTATCTGATCTTCCGTGTTGTTATTGTTAAATTCAACATGAAGACACCAGGTAGAGAAGATGATATGGATGAAACAAAAGTTACTTTGGCTAATGATGACTTTACAGCAATCGCTAAGATTGTTCTGCAGGGTGTTGGTGGAAAAGGAAACGTAACTTCTATTGATAACTGTATCACAAGACTTCGTCTGGAAATCAAAGACTATACTCAGGTCGATGAAAAAGTAATCAAATCTGCAGGTGTAGCAGGTGTTATCAGACCAAGTAAAACTTCTGTTCAGGTTATTATCGGAACAAAAGTTCAGTTCGTGGCTGACGAATTTAAAAAGCTTTGTAAATAAGCTTACCATTATTTGTTATGTTAATCCCTTTTAAAACGGAATTGTTTTCCGGGGGCCATAAAAGCTTCCGGAAACAATTCCGTTTTTTTCTACCGTACAGATTCCTCTTACCTTATGTTTTCTGCCTCTTACCTGTAAACCATAGATTTTTATTTCTATTACCTATATAATACTATCAAGGTTAAAGTTATTCCAAAGGATACCCGGGATTTATCGGAATAACGTGACCAGTTCCTGAGAAAGGAGGGAAACCATGAAAGTAAAAACACATATTATTTCTGAACAGGATACAGAAGAAGTTCGGTTATACATCCGTCAGGTAACGCCGGATTTGGAAAAATTGCGGGAATATATTGAAAGTATCCAGGAAATTCAATATATACATACAACGAATGAATGGTATTTACACTACCAGACAGCGTCTCTATGTATTAGAAAAAATGCTTCCTGATAATTTTGTCAGAGTATCCAAATCCACACTTTTAAATATGGATACGGTAAAAAGTTACAAACCGTTAACCGGAGGATTAATGTTCGCAGCCTTCCCAAATGAAGAGGGGACTTACATTTCCAGAAGATATGTGAAGGATTTAAAAAATAAATTCAGAAAGGAATAAATCATATGAAAAAAATGGAAAAAGAAGATAAAAAAGAAGTTTTCAGGTATGGAACAGTGATGGGATGTACGTTTTTTATTTCCAATGTTATTTATCTGGGATTTCAGAAAGATCAAACCTTTATTTTAAAACTGATGCCATGGATGGGTGGGCTTTTAGCTGGCTATATTGCATTCGGTCTGTTATTTTTCTTCTGCTATCTGAAACTTTCAGGAAGAGAGTTTGCTTTGCTGAAATCATTTACCAAAGGGATGGCAGGTATTTATTCTCTGGGTAACCTGATGCCTTTGATCTTTTTGGCAGGAATTCTCCTCTCTGACCAAAAACCGGTACGCATTATGCTGTTGATTGATTTCATTATCATAATTGGATTTTATATATTTGATTACCGGTCTGTCTGGAAACTTTCTAAAAAGTTAAACGGCAAAGGGTATCGCACAAAAACACTGTTGATTGATTTGGAAGGATGTCCAAAAAATCCGGAAGAATTTTGCCGTTGTATTGAAGAATACTGTAATAAAAATCATATTTCTTTGGAATTTCTTCATAGAGGAGTACCGGCTCTGATTTTACTGAACGGAAAAGAATGTACCGTAGAACTGGAATCCTATTATTCTCGATTTGGCCCTGTATATGGAATGAAATTTATTGAAGAAAGATGACAGATATTTTTGCTACCTTTCACGAATATTTGTGATATAATAAATGCACAGTGATTTCAGAAAACAAAAATCGCTGTGCATTTATTTTTTACAGGAGAATATTCATGACAGTTACAATACAACAGATTGCAGAGCGTGCCGGGGTTTCCAGAGGAACCGTGGATCGGGCGTTAAATCACAGAGGCAGAATCAACCCTTCTGTAGAACAAAGAATTTGTCAGCTTGCAGATGAAATGGGATATCAGCCCCGTACCCGAAAAACTACTTCTCCCAGTGTACGCAAAAAGATAGGTGTGATTCTTCAGTTGGCAAAATCATCTTTTGTCCGGGAAATAAACAGAGGTGTACAGCAGGCTAAAAAAGAGTTGGAAAACTGGGGAATTGAAATTTTAATCCGGGAGAGTCTTTCCGTAGATGAGCAGGAACAGGCTCTTGCGATAGACCAGTTGGTCCGGGAAGGCATAGAAGGTCTGGCTATTATGCCCGTAGATTGTGATTTGATACGAGAGAAACTTAATTTTCTTATCAATGAGAAAAAAATTCCTGTAGTAACCTTCAATTCAGATATTGTGGGAACAAAACGATGTTGTTTTGTAGGGATGGATAACAGAAAAAGTGGACGTACCGCCGCCGGATTGTTGGGAATGCTCACCAGAGGTACGGGAAAGATATTGATAATCACCGGATTTTTCAGTAACAGAGGAAATAATATGAGAGTGGATGGCTTTGTAAGTGAAATAAAAGAAAGCTATCCGGATATTACGATTGCCGGAGTTCAGGGAAGCTTTGACGAGCCGGAGGAAGTTAGAAAAATTATTGAAACTACAATGATGAATACCACTGGAATTAATGGTATTTTACTCATTTCAGGGGGACAGGCAGGAGTGGAAGAAGCTTTTCGCAGTCTGAAACTGGATAAGCGTCCTTATGTGGTGTTATATGATCTGATACCGGAAAGTAAAAAAGCGCTGCTGGATAATACGGCTGATTTTCTTATTGATCAGGATGGATATCTACAGGGATACCGCCCTCCGTATTTGCTGGCAAATTTACTTTTGAAGGATATTTTTCCGGAAGAAGAGTATCTGTTTACTGATATTAATATTAAGACAAAGTACAATATATAAACAGGAATAAGAATCTGATTTATGAGAGCAGAAAGGATATATGAGAAAGATGAGTGAAAAGATTGAATTTTGTAAAGGAGGAGGATGTACTGCCAAATTAGGAGCCGGTGTTTTAAGCAGGATTTTGTCCCGTCTTCCCAAAGGAATTCCGGATGAAAATCTACTGGTGGGATATGACAGTAAAGATGACGCCGCAGTGTACCAGATTTCCCCGGATACGGCTATTGTGCAGACTCTTGATTTTTTTCCTCCTATGGTGGAAGATCCCTATACATTCGGTCAGATTGCGGCAACAAATGCCCTCAGTGATATTTACGCTATGGGAGGAGAAGTAAAAACCGCTCTCAATATTGTATGCTTCCCGGAAAGTATGGATTTGAATATTCTGGGAGAGATTATGCGAGGCGGTTCAGAAAAAGTTATAGAGGCAGGAGGTATATTGGCAGGAGGTCATTCCATTGCTGACAATGATGTAAAATACGGATTGTCTGTTATGGGAACGGTTCATCCAAAAAAAATATATGAAAATAATGGAGGTCAGCCGGGAGATTACCTGATTCTCACTAAAAAATTAGGCGTAGGTATCATCTGTACCGCAAACCGTGTAAAAGAAGCTTCTGAGGAAGCGATGGAAGAAGCAATTACTTCTATGACTACTTTAAACAAATATGCGGCAGAAATTTGTAAAAAGTATACTATTCATGGCTGTACTGATGTAACAGGTTTCAGTTTTCTGGGACATCTTCATGAGATGATGGATGGAAAATTATCCTGTGTTATTGATGCAGGAAAGATTCCTTATATTGAAGAAGCATTTCATCATGCAGAAGAATTTCTTCTTACTGCTGCAGGACAAAGAAACAGGAATTTTGTGGAAAAATTTGTTACTTTTCAAAATATTCCTTTTGCCATGGAAGAGATCCTTTTTGATCCGCAAACTTCTGGCGGTCTTTTAATAGCAGTTAAAGGCTCTGAGGCAGCTCAATTAGAAAAAGAATTGCAAATGTCCGGTCTTCCTGCCCGGATCGTCGGAAAAATAATACCAAAAACAGAACAGGAAATTTTAGTAAGGGGGTAGCGTTATGAAAAAACTGGTGAACGCCATAGGAGATCCATGTCCGATTCCTGTGGTAAAAACAAAAAATGCAATTAAGGAATTGAATGGACAAAAAGGATGTGTGGAAACTCTGGTAGACAATGAAATTGCCGTTCAGAATCTTACCAAAATGGCAGTGCAAAAACAGTATGGCGTAAGTTCTGAAAAAATGGAGGAGAATAAGTTTCGTGTGATTATGGAAATACCATCATTACAAGAATCCAATGACGATGTTTCCCAGGGAAAATCTTTAAATGAAGAAAACAGAAATGAAGATATCTGCTGCATTCCTGATGAACGGAAAAAAAGCACCGTAGTAGTTATTTCTTCTTCTCTGATGGGAGAAGGTGATCCGGAATTAGGTACTGCATTGATGAAGAGTTATCTGTACGCTCTTGCACAACAGGATGAATTGCCGGGAACTCTTTTGTTTTACAATGGAGGGGTGAAACTTACCTGTGAAGATTCTGCTTCTCTGGAAGATTTAAAGTCTCTGGAGGCTCAGGGGGTAGAGATTCTTTCCTGTGGAACCTGCCTGAATTTTTATGGTCTTACAGAGAAACTTCAGGTGGGAAGTGTGACAAATATGTATGTGATTGCTGAGAAAATGTCTCAGGCTGACTTGATTATAAAGCCATGATAAGAGAAAAAAAATTATACCAGATTCTCACCTTTTCCACCACCACCGCGGCTATTTCCATGGAAAAACAATGTAAAGAAGCCGGAATTCCCGGACGGCTGATACCGGTTCCCCGCCAGATCACAGCAGGCTGTGGTCTGGCTTGGCGGATGACGGTGGAGGAGTATGAGATCTATCAAAAAGATATATGCAAATGGAATCTTCGTTTTGAACAGACTGTCACCATGGCTTTATAATAAACATTATATTTTTTCTGCCAATTGGGAGAGAGGAGCAAAATGATATCCCATTTCTTCCCACTTTGTCAGCAGTTCATCCATAATTACTCCATTCGTAGAGGAGGTATTGTGCAGAAGAACAACTGCGCCGGGGTGAATCCGTGTGAGGAGTTTTTCAAAGGCCTCTTCTTTGGTGGGCTGCTGATTCTGTAACCAGTCTACATACGCCAGACTCCAGAAAAAGGTTTTATATCCCAGATCACTGGCCATTTGTAGATTTTCGATATTGTATTTTCCCTGAGGAGGACGGTAAAAATGTGTAATTTCTTCTCCGGTAATTTCCCGGTAAAGATTTTCCACATCCTCCAGTTCTTTCTGAAAAGCTTCTTTTGAAGATATTTCCGACATATCCGGATGGTGGTATGTATGATTTCCCACGATATGCCCTTCTTTTACCATTCGTTTCACCAGTTCAGGACTGGTTTCCAGAAAATTTCCCACCACAAAAAAAGTTCCTACTGCCTTGTGCTTTTTCAGCGCATCCAGGATCGCCGGTGTATTTCCATTTTCAAATCCGGCGTCAAAGGTAAGATAGATTACTTTTTCTTCGGTGGGATCACGAAAAGCTCCATGATATTTTTTTAATTCTTCTTCGGAAGCATTTCCTGTGGGAACTTCTCCCGGTTTACCAAAACCAAGTCCCCAATTTTCCTGGGTATTTTGAACAGGAGCGGAAACCGGATGAGAAATCCGGCCTGTTACATGGTGAAGTACAGCGCCTGCCACAAAGGAAAAAATAAACAGGGAAAGAATTCCTGCTATTTTTAAATGTTGTTTTTTAACTTCCATAACAATTTCCTTTGATCTTTTCCTCCATATATATGCAAAAATACGTTCTGTTATGCCGTTTGTTTTTCAGGGCTGCATGAAGTAAACAGCAATATTTTCCCTGGTTCTTCCGGATATTTTATTGTAATCTTTGTGTTCAATTGTTATAATACAAATATGTTGTCATTTGACAGAAAGGAGCGTTTTTTGATGAATTTTAAAACGATAGAAGAATATATCACTCAATTCCCCATATATCAGTATACATTTCTCAATGTGGAAGATATTGAGTTTAATGATAAAGTCAGAACAATTTGTAAAAAAGAATGTCCCCGTTATGGAAGATCCTGGTCCTGTCCGCCGGCTGTAGGCAGTGTGGAAAAATGCCGGGAAAAATGTCAGCAATATTCTCATGCACTGTTATTTTCTTCTGTGGCTGAAGTGCCGGATTATTCCAATATGGATGCTCTTTTGAAAACAAAACATGATCATGAAGAAATCACCAGACAGATTGAAGATTATCTGAAAAAGGAAGCATGGAAGTGTTATACATTGTCCACAGATTCCTGTTCTCTTTGTGAAAAATGTATCTATCCTAAAAAATCCTGTATTCATCCGGAATTAATGCACCCCTGTATTGAGAGTCATGGGATTCTGCTTACAAAAAATATAGAAGAAAATCATATGGATTACTATATGGGAGAACAAATGGTTCTTTGGTTTTCTATGATTTTTCTGGAACAGGCATAGAAAAATGTTTCATTCATAAACTGAATAATAAACCGAAGTTTCCGGGGAGGTACCTGTGAAAAAGAAAAAAGTGTCTCACTGGAAGGAACATCTGGTGGAATCACTCCAGCTTCCCAAAGATATGGTCTTTCAGGAATCGGTGATTACTTTGCTGGGAGAGAGGGAGATTCTTTTGGAAAACTACAGGAGAATTCTGGAATATAACCGGGAACATCTCCTGATTTTGACATCCCGCTGTAAAATCCGCATTCAGGGAAAAAATCTGGAAGTTCTATATTATACCAACGATGAGATGAAGGTGTCCGGTCAGATTCTGGATATCACGTATGAAAGTCTTTAATCATGGGAGGATGGAAACGGATGGGAAAATTAGGAAAATATCTGCAGGGATATGTCAAAATACGATTGGAAAGTCCCATGCCGGAACGTTTTTTAAGTCTGTGCGTACATAATCAGATTTCTTTGTGGAATCTGAAAAATACAGGTTTGTACTATGAAATGGAGCTTTCTGTAAAAGATTATTTTCAGATCAATTCTTTTCGCCGCAAAACCCAATCCAGAATACTTCTGTTGGAAAAACACGGACTGCCTTTCTTTTTTCAGAAAAATAAAAAGAGAAAGGCTTTTTTTCTTGGTATTATTCTCGGTATAATGCTGCTGTATGGTTGTTCTTTGTTTATATGGGATATTCAGATTTATGGAAATCATTACTATACCCGGGAAACCGTATTGGAAACTTTGGAAGCTTTTCATGTAAAAGACGGAACCAGGAAAAAGAACATCGATTGTCAGGATATAGCAGCTCATATCCGCGCTTCATTTCCGCAAGTGGTATGGGTATCCGCTAAAATCCAGGGTACTTGTCTGATTATCCAACTGAAAGAAAATGAAGATTCTTATTCGGAAGATATTTCGAAAGAAACCATGGAGAGCTGGGATCTGGCATCTGAAAAGGATGGAACTGTTGTCAAGATCATCACCCGTAAAGGAAGGCCACTTGTAAAAGCAGGGCAGACCTGTAAGGCAGGGGATGTTCTTGTCTCTGGCAGACTGGAAATTCTGGATAATGATTCGCAGATTCAGCGATATGAGTATGTAAAAGCGGATGCAGATATTAAATTACTTACCGAGTACAGCTATTATGATGAATTTTCTTTGCAGCATCAGGTAAAAGTTTATAATGAGGAAGAAAAACGATATGGCTTATTGCGATTTTTTGACTGGGAGTTTTCTCTCTGGAAAAATAAGGAAAATCATGCGGACATATATCGTACCCTCCATCCGGTTTATCTTACATCCAGTTTTTGCCTGCCCGTTTCTTACGGCAGTATTCATGTAGTTCCTTACACCGTAGAAAAACAGTATTATACAAAAAAAGAGGCGGAAGCCATAGCGCAAAAACATTTTCAGGTATTTCTTGAAAATCTTGCCAGCCAGAAAATACAAATTCAAAATCATCAGATCACAACTTCTGTAACCAGTACAAAATGCATTTCCAAAGGCAAACTTCAGGTGATTCAAAAAGCCGGAAAACCGGTTCCTGTAGAAAAAATTCAGGAAAAGGAAGGAAAAACCCCCCAATAATCCAGGTTTTTTGCAAAAAGGGGTTTTCATCTGGAAAAAAAATGCTAAAATAGAACTTAGTGCAATGACAAGAAAGGATATCAGATCATGACAAATACGATCATTGAACAACAAATGACAATTCCGGCAGAACATGAGCGTAATATTTTTGGTCAGTTTGATGAACATATAAAGAAGATCGAACGCTCTCTGCGGGTAACCCTGATTTCCAGAGACGGCGTTTTGAAAATTGTAGGTCCCGCATCCACCGTAAAAAAAGCCTATGGGATTTTTCAGGAACTTCTCGGTCTTTCTATGAGAGGAAATACCATTCAGGCTCAGAATGTGGATTATGCACTTTCTCTGGCATTTGAAGAAAAAGAAGCTCCCCTTGTGGAAATGGATCGGGACTGTATCTGCCATACCATCAATGGACGCCCGGTAAAACCTAAGACTTTGGGACAAAAGAAATACGTGGATCAGATCCGCAGGGATATGATTGTTTTTGGCGTTGGCCCTGCCGGAACAGGAAAAACCTATCTGGCAATGGCAATGGCTATTACGGCTTTCCGAAATGATGAGGTGGGCCGGATCATTCTTACCCGTCCAGCCATTGAAGCAGGAGAAAAACTGGGATTTCTCCCCGGCGATCTGCAAAGTAAGGTAGATCCCTATCTTCGACCCCTGTATGATGCTCTATACCAGATTATGGGACCGGAAAGTTTTACAAAAAATATGGAAAAAGGGTTGATTGAAGTAGCGCCTCTTGCTTATATGAGAGGACGTACTCTGGATAACGCTTTTATTATTCTGGATGAAGCACAAAATACCACCCCGGCACAGATGAAGATGTTTTTAACCCGTATCGGTTTCGGATCGAAAGTAATCGTGACAGGAGATTCTTCCCAGAAAGATCTGCCTGCCGGACAAAAATCCGGATTGGAAGTGGCTCTTGAAGTATTAAAGAAAGTGGAGGGAATTTCAATCTGCGAATTAACCAGCAAGGATGTGGTACGTCATCCATTGGTTCAGCAGATTGTACAGGCCTACGATGCGTATGAAAAGAAGCATCCGGAACCTAAACCCGTTCCCCGGGGAAACAGGAAAAGAGGAAATTAACATGACAATAGAATTTGAAAATGAACAGGATCAGGTTTTTGATTTTGATTTTGAAAAACTGGCATTACAGGTGATGGAAGCTGTTCTGGATCAGGAACACTGTCCCTATGAAGCCCAGATAAGCCTTGTTCTTACTGATGATGAAACAATACACCAGACCAATCTGGAGTTCAGGAATATTGACCGTCCTACAGATGTACTGTCTTTTCCCATGGTGGATTTTCCCGCCCCGGCAGATTACACTGTTCTGGAAGAGGATGAGACTTGTTTCCACCCGGATAGCGGGGAACTGATGCTGGGAGATATTATGATTTCTATTCCCAGAGCAGTAGAGCAGGCAGAAGCTTATGGTCACAGTATCAAAAGAGAATATGCTTTTTTGATTGCTCACAGTATGCTGCATTTGCTGGGATACGACCATATGGATGAAGATGAACGGAAAATCATGGAAGATAAGCAGGAACAGGCTTTGCAGTATCTTCAGATTTTCAGAAATTAGAGAGGAGTTTTACCATGAAAAAATACGCAAAACTGATTTTAATGCTGGGACTGGCAGGAACAATGCTGACGGGCTGTAAAAAAGAAGAGGAGACAGTAGAAAATACTCCCACCCCCACTCCTACCCAGGAGGTTGAAGCAACTCCTACTCCAGAAGCTGAAGTGTTGGAAGCAGAAGAACCGGAACCCACTGAAGAACCGATTCCGGAAGGATATGTGGTCAGTTACCTGACAGGTGAATATGTTCCGGAAACGATTGGAAGAAGACGTCCTGTAGCGGTTATGCTGAACAATTTAAAACCTGCCTGCCCTCAGGCCGGAATTGCCAATGCAGGAGTAATCTATGAGGCGCCTGTAGAGGGAGGAATCACTCGTCTGATGGGAGTTTTTGAGGATTATGACAATCTGGAAAAAATAGGTTCTGTACGAAGCTGTCGTGATTATTATATCTTCTATGCTTCCGGTTTTAATGCAATTTACACTCACTATGGACAGTCTGCTTACGCGCTTCCATTTTTGGAACTGCCGGAAGTAAATAACCTCAGCGGTCTGGCAGGTTATGGAGATCAGGTATTTTACCGTACCACAGACAGAAAATCTCCTCACAATGCTTATACAAGCTTTGAGGGAATTCAGAAAGGAATTGAGATCAATGGCTATAGCCAGGAATATGATGAGAACTTTACTCCCGGTTATGCATTCTGCGGTGTGGACGATGAAGTGGAACTTCCCGGTACTACGGAGGCTTCTGTGGTAAAACCTGGTTATTTCCTCAATGAACCCTGGTTTGAATATAATCCGGAAGATAAACTTTATTATCGTTTCCAGTATGGAGATAAGCAGATTGATCAGCTTACCGGAGAACAGATCGCATACAAAAATATTATTCTCCAGTATTCTTCCTGGAGAAAATATGATGAAAACGGATATCTGAATATCGATGTGGATGCGTCGAACGTAGGAAAATACATTACAAACGGCAAAGCCATTGATATTACCTGGAAAAAACACGAGCCATGGGGCGCTACTTTCTATTATGATACCAATGGAAATCAGATTACCATGGACACCGGAAAAACCTGGGTTTGTATTATTCAGGATACTTATGCTGACCGGGTAGAAATACTTGGCTCCGGAGAGCAGTCTGCACAAACAGACGAAAGTGCAGAAGACAGCGCGGCACAGGAAGCGGCGGAGGATGCAGCAGCTTCTGATACAGAATATTAATTTTTCATCCGTTCTGTGTATATATGACAGATTATAACCGATACTATAAGAAAAAGGAGTTTGTACCCATGAAAAAATTTTCTTATAGTATCGGCTTTTTTTTCGCTGTATTTCTTCTGGGACTGGGTTTTTACGCCAGTTACCAGTATGCCTGTTCCAGAGATCCTGAACTGACAGATCAGGTTTTGGAAGCAGAAAATCCGCTTCACTCAGATTACCACATAAAAATAGAAAATGAGAAAGTAATCGTTTTGTTGGATGACGGAACTGTTTATGAAACTACAGAAATTTCCAAAGACACCCTTCCTTCTTCCGTTCAGGAACAGATAGCCAGGGGTTATGTGATAAAAACTTCCCGGGAATTGTATAGTTTTCTTGAAAATTTTTCCAGTTAACTTATTTTCCGGATAGGAGAGCAGGCAATCCAAAACTTTTTTGAAATAAGGCTGGCACTTTTTCTGCGTATGAGGTACAATGAAGTACGACTGGATATTATTTTCTCTGATACAGCTACACTGTGTGAAAGTAAACCAGGAGAGAAAAACAGGAGATACAAATAATGAATACTTCATTTAGGGAAAAATTAAAAGATAAACAGAGAATTGTTATTAAAATCGGTTCTTCCTCTCTGACCCATCCATCCACAGGATCTTTAGATCTGATCAAACTGGAGATTCTGGTGAGAGAGATCAGCGACCTGCGAAATCAGGGAAAAGAAGTGGTACTAGTATCATCGGGAGCTATTATGGTAGGCAGCCGGACCATGGGTTATGAGAAAAAACCATCCAGGCTTTCGGAAAAACAGGCCTGTGCAGCGATTGGACAGGCCAAATTGATGATGATATATCAGAAGCTTTTTGCGGAATACAATCAGGTAGCCAGCCAGATTTTGATGACTAAAAATACTTTTTTGGATAATCTGAACCGCTTAAACGCCATGAATACTTTTCATGAACTGCTTCGAATGGGAGCTATCCCCATTGTCAATGAAAATGACACCATTTCCACCTATGAAATTGAATTTGGTGATAACGATACCCTTTCTGCTGTGGTTGCAGCTTTGATCGACGCAGATTTGCTGATTCTTCTTTCTGATATTGATGGTCTTTTTACAGATGATCCTCATCAGAATCCAGATGCTCAGTTTATTGATGTGGTAGAAGAGCTGGATGAACATCTTCTTTCCATGGGAAAAGGAAGTACAGGAAGCAGTGTGGGAACCGGCGGTATGGCAACAAAACTTTCCGCTGCCAGAATTGCAGGTATGGCAGGAGTGGATATGGTCATTGCCAACGGAAAAGATTTTCACGTAATACATAAAATCATGCAGGGAAGAAAATATGGTACCTTATTTCTTTCCCATCCGGAAGATGAATTTTATTTACTGGACTATTTGGAAAAATCACTGTAGAAGGAGAATATAAATATGAATCAAACATCAATTGACCGGATCAATGAACTGGCAAGAAAATCAAAAACTGTAGGTCTGTCTCCGGAGGAAAAAGAGGAACAGAGAAAACTGAGAAGCGAATATATTGCAAATATCCGCATGAATCTGCGGGCACAACTGGATAACATAGATATACAGGAAAAAGATGGTTCGATCACCAATTTAGGGGAAAAATATGGAAACAAAACAAGCCATTAGAAAAGAAGTATATAAAAGAAGAAAAGAAGCTTTTTCTGAGCAGATTACCCAGGACAGTCATCAGATTTTTCTGGCGCTCAGACGTCTTCCGGCATTCTTACAGTCAAAATGGATCTTTGTATACATGGACTGCAAAAATGAGGTAAAAACCGGGGAAATCATGGAGGAAGCCTGGAAGATGGGAAAACGTGTGGCAGCTCCCAGAGTAGAAGGGAAGGATATGATTTTTTATGAAATAACCTCAACCGATGATCTGGAGCCTGGGTACTTTGGTATCATGGAACCCAAAATCAGACAAAAAAAGGCGGAAACAGAAGAAGGACTTCTGGTAATGCCCGGTGTTGCTTTCGATAAAAAAAGACAACGCATCGGCTATGGAGGAGGGTTTTATGACCGTTACCTGGAAAAACATCCCGGATTTTATAAGGCTGCGGTAGCGTTTGAATTTCAAATGTTTTCTCAGGTTCCTACGGAGCCTACCGATATCCAGCCGGATATCTTACTTACTGAAAAAGCAATTTACTGATTATTACAGGAGGTGTTTCTATGGAATATCTGATTCAGATAGGAGAGCGGGCGAAAGCAGCAGAACCGTCCACACGTCTCTTAAAGACAGAAAAGAAAAATGAAATTTTACGGCTGGCCGCCTCTGATCTTTCTGCCCATGCAGATGAGATTCTGAAAGAAAATGAAAAAGATATGGGGCATGGCCGCCAAAACGGTATGTCTCAAGGACTGCTGGATCGTCTTTTGCTTACGAAAGAGCGTATCGACAGTATCGGAGAAGGGCTTTGTCAGATAGCTGCCCTGGATGATCCTATAGGTGAAGTTACAGGAATGAAAAAGAGACCTAACGGACTTTTGATCGGTCAGAAGCGGGTTCCCCTGGGGGTTGTGGGAATTATTTATGAAGCACGTCCCAATGTAACGGCAGACGCTTTTGGTCTTTGTTTTAAAACAGGTAACGTGGTGATTTTAAAGGGAGGCAGCGATGCCATTCACTCTAATCAGGCGATTGTAAAATGTATCCGTCGCACCCTGGAAAGTCAGGGAGTAAATCCGGATGCTCTGCTGTTGATCGAAGATACATCCCGGGCCACCGCATCAGCATTTATGAAAATGAATCGTTATGTGGATGTATTGATTCCCCGGGGAGGAGCAGGACTGATTCGGGCTGTAGTGGAAAACAGTACCATTCCTGTTATCGAAACCGGTACGGGAAACTGTCATATTTTTGTGGATGAAAGCGCAGATCTGTCTATGGCAGCGGATATTATCCTCAACGCCAAAACCCAGCGGGTAGGCGTATGTAATGCCTGTGAATCTCTTTTGATTCACAGAAACGTAAAAGATGCATTGCTTCCTGTCCTTGGCGAAAGGTTAAAGGAAAAACAGGTGGAAATCCGTGGAGATGAAGCTGTGCGTGAGCTTCTTCAGGAAGCTGTCTGCGCCAACGAAGAGGATTGGGGAAAAGAATATCTGGACTATATCATTTCTATGAAAGTGGTAGATTCCGTAGAGGAAGCAATTTCCCATATTAATCGTTATAATACCGGCCACTCAGAAGCAATTATTACTGAGAATTATTCTCACGCACAACAATTTCTTGATGAAGTGGATGCAGCCTGTGTCTATGTAAATGCATCTACCCGTTTTACCGATGGCTTTGAGTTTGGTTACGGAGCTGAAATTGGTATCAGTACACAGAAACTCCATGCCAGAGGACCTATGGGACTTCTTGCGCTTACTACTACCAAATACATAATCTACGGAAGCGGTCAGATACGCCCGTAATTTTTCAGAAGGAACTGCCGGATTTGACAGTTCCTTCTGTTATTTCAGGTTCTATTTTTTTCTTTTTTTGCATATAGATACTACAGAGAAATTGACAAAAGGAGCTTCTTGTATAATTCA
>DETV01000101.1 GCA_002361775.1 Eubacterium sp. UBA3279 | reverse complement strand
ACTTCTCGGCGATGAGAGAGGTGAAGTCTATTAGCGTGGTGGTGAGCTTGACCTTATTCTTTGATCCCTTGGGGCGCGGCATAGATGTACACACTCCGTTTCATTGATAAGATATTGGATTTGATTGTGTATTAAGTATAGCCGATGGAGGCTCGTATTTCAATGTATATTTTTATCGCATTTCAGATTTCCGCTCTATTCTGCTTTTATGCAAACCACTTTTCAGCTCTCTTAATGATCGCTGTCTCGATCCGCTTAGCGACAATCGTCCTTCGACAATATTCTTCCAAAAGCTTCGTTTGATCCATCATACTTTCCTTTTTGAATTTCCATTGACAGGGTAGCAATATTACTCCCTGCTCTCTCCGGATCTTGGTTCACAATTTCCTGCTCTATATATTGCACTTCTCGACTTAGTCCCTTACTCGTCATCATAAAAACTGCATCAGGTAGAGAACTGTACATTTCTTGGTAATCTTTTTTCATTTCCGAGAGAATCAATTCAAATTGACCTAATCGAGTTTTATTGTGAAGGACAAAATCCGCCAGCATCTTCCATGCATATGTCTTCGCTTTTCTGATAACAACAGGATTCAGCATCGGCTTGATTTCTGCTATATCAGCCAGTTCAGGAGGAAGTGATTTCTTTGCTATCTCCAAATCAGCCACCATCATAGATTGCGCATTATGAAATGACCAATTTCTTATGTTGAGGAGTTCGTTCAGAGTTTTACTACTCTCCTCGCCAAGACTTCTTTTCAGGAATCCCTTCTTTACAAGAAGTTGCCTTACATCAATGTAAGAAAAAGACGAAGACTGATGATCAGCTATAAATCGAAGCAGTTCTCTCTGCTGATAGAGAACCTTATCATGTATGGAATCATATACGTTCGCTGGGATAAAACCATCTAACCTGTACTTATCCAGTAGCGTCTCGGCTTCATCCGAATAATCCTTAAACTTCTCCGAATCGACAATAACTGGAACAATAAGGCTTTTTAATACAAGGCACCCATCTTCAAGTGTGTTTATTGCAAATTGTTTATATTGTTGTTTTGAACCTTTAGACATAACTTTTCAGTACTCACACACAGCTTAATTAGTACCGCAACTTCTATCAACTTTACTTCAGCTTTTCTAGAATCTTCCCGGTGCTCATGCCATTAGCCACACACATTGTCACACAATATTCATTTCTTAGGTCTGGCATCGAGGGCTCTTAATCCACTTCTAATTCTTATTAAACCACAGATGAAAACATTTCACAATATCTTTTTCCACCTATTCTCACAAATCGCTGTACAATTCTTCCTGATACACGCCATCCTCGATCAGCTTCTTAAAGCTCTTAACCACAGACTCTTTGTCTTCCTTATAGGTAACGCCGAACCACTTGTCCTTTGTCTCCAGCACCTTCACTGTATACTTCCCATCTCTCAGCAAGCCACCGATATGGGTTGGCAGCAGATACTCTGCTTTCAGAGGATTCGCCTTTACATCATTCTCAAAGAACTCCTTGAAGCCCTGCTCCAGAACGCCCAGATATGCAGGCGCACATCCTTCCTTCGCCGGGAATCCCCAGAAGTTCATGGACACATAGGACTCAGGATCAAGTTTCCTTCCATCGGCTTCTGCGCCATCAACCGTCTTGATAATATTACTGGTCTCCACTACATCTTCAATGTGTGTATGGCCTTCTGCTACTTTGCAAACGCCTCTGGTAACTCCACCGTTATCCGACAAGGTGTTCTTCAGAATAAATCCCGCCATTGCAATCGCGTTGTCTTCATGATCCAGAACCAGCCAGTCGTGCATCTGGCGGTACGCTTCTTTACCATAGTAATCGTCTGCATTGATGACAGCGAATGGTTCATGAATCAGATCTTTTGCAGCGAGAACTGCCCGTCCGGTTCCCCAAGGTTTTGTCCGACCTGCCGGGATAGTACCTGGAATATCATTGATATCCTGGAATGCATAGGCAATTTTCACATTCTGTTTCTCACAGATGCTTTCCACACGGTTGCCAATCCGCTCCCGGAAATCAGCTTCGATATCTTTGCGGATTACAAAGATAATCTTGTTGAATCCTGCTTCAATTGCGTCATGGATGGAATAATCCATGATAATTTCATTATGTAAGCCAACTGGCTCCAGCTGCTTGATGCCACCGCCAAAGCGGGAACCGATGCCAGCAGCCATGATTAGTAATGTTGTGTTTTTCATCTGCCTTTTTCCCTTTTCCGTTGTTATACAATCCATCTCCCCACAATTGGGATTCTGTTCAATACATTTGTTACCAAATACCCGCCTACAAATACAAGTAGCGTAATAGGAATGACCATAAGTGGATACTGATAATATGTCGCCATCATAAAACGGTCAGAAAAGCCCTGAATAAACATCACATGTACTAAGTAGATTCCAAGGGTTGACTGACCAAGACCAAAGATTCTTTTTTTTGCCTTTTCTGAAAACCGTATTTTCCCAATTATACTCGAAAACACAATAAAAACTAATGCTGAGTATAATGCTATATTCAGCGTCAAATTATTATATGCCGCCTGGGTTGGTTCTCCTGTATACCTACCATAAATAACCCCTCCAAGCACAGCATAGAGCAATCCTAATAATCCGGCGATTAGTATGAAATGATACTGTCTTTGAGTCGTTTTGTAAGTGCAAAGATAATACCCCAAAAGGTAGTATCCTACATAGCCTATTGGCATAAACAGGAACATTTTTTCCTTAATGATTAAACTCGTAAGTTCACTCAAAGCAGGAATTATATCAAGCATTCCCGGTAGCCAGCAGATTAACACACACAGAATAAGAAAGTATTCGCATAGAGACTTACTCTCAACTATTTTGTTGAGTAAAGGAGTCACCGCATACAATCCAATAATCATCCATAAATACCATAGATGATAGTTTCCGTATAGCAGATTTGAAATAATGTTTCTGAATCCAGTGATTTTTAAGTCCCCAATAGCAATTCTAAAGATAAAGTACACCACCGACCAAAAAGCAATAAGAACAGAGATTCTGCGAATATATTTACCATAGATTAGTTTTAAGTTTTTACCACGTTCATTTCCCAAAAACAGTGCGCCACTTATCATAACAAAGCAGCATACACCAATTCTTGTAATCGCGCAAAAGAACTCATAAAATAGCCATACGTTTGTCTCTACACCTGCATACTTCCAACCTTTCGTTGATACATGGAGCATAATGACACAAAAGCAAGATAAAACCCTCAATAGTTCAATCCATTCTGCTCTGCTCTGCTCTGCTCTGCTCTCAAGATTGTCCATTTTTTATTCCTTCCTGTTAAGCATTTTTTTATTTCTTACTGCTTCTCATAGTCCTTAGCATCATTATCAACTTATCTCTTTTTACCATTACAACAAACAGGCATATTATAAGCATGCCATATCTTATATACCAGAACTCAAACAAGAGATTACTAAAGACGCCAACTACAATCATTAATATTCCAATAACACATATGAATTTTGAGTCATATAACTTCTCTCCAGGAATATAGTGTGAAGTAACTCTTTTACTGACAAAAAAGTGCCCAACACTATAAAGGACATAACATGCTAAAGTCGTATATCCAGCCGCAACATATCCGTATATAGGAATGAATACATAATTCAAAGCAATATTTGTTATCGCCGCTGTAATTGAAGATAGCATCAAAAACTTCGTTCGCTCAAAATAAAATTGTGGAATCGCTAAGATATTATACAGGAAAATGAAAAAAACGCTTGCTGCTACAGGGGGTATCACATATACTGCACTTTTGTATTTTTCAGATCCAAAAATTAGTATCAACTCTGGGCTACACATCATTATCCCAACAGATATTACTGCTATTAGGATAAGCAACATGTTTACCGTTTTTTGAATTCCCTTATAATCCTTTGCCTTGATTTTTTGATATACCCAAGGTATAAATGAGTTGTTGATCGCGTTAGTAAATATCTGGACAAGCATTCCAATGCTATAGGCAACGCTGTAAAAAGCCACTTCAGATTTACCAACAAACTTATCTATCATTACCCTGTCCCCCTGACTTAGGACAGTTCCAGATAGATAGTGCGGTAAAAGCGGAATTGCCATTCCTAAAGCAAACTTCCAATATGTTCTATCGAAGAAACACCTTCCCTTGTGAAATTGCTTTATCATTATTGGCAAGCAAACCAGCACCTCGACAACTACTATAGATGCAATTCGCGCCAACGATTTATCAGTAAAACATTTCACGGCTAATAATCCAAGTACTGGATTTGCCACTGACTTAATTAGTGTAACAGAAACTAGTTTTTTATACTGATATTCAAATCGTTGTTTTCCTGACCAAAAGCTTAATGATGGCGTCACAAGCATCTCTACAAACATCAAGGCAATTATTACCGGAGAAAGACCTAGTATCTCACTCCACTGTCTTCTAAAAAGAATAAAGATGCAGAAGACACAAATATCAAGAAAAACCGTTAATCCCTGCATGGAAGAAATATATCGATCACGGTCGTTCTCATATTTAACCATCGCATTATTGAACACGCCGTAATACAGATACAATGACGTAACAATAGTTAGTATCTGTAGCCATGATAAATATACGCTATATGTACCATACTGTTCCGTTGTCATTAATCTGGTAAAAAGTGGAACAGTGATAAAAGAGATTCCTTTTTGTAAAAGACTACACACAACAAACCAAATACTTGCTTTGGCTTGAATGCTCATTCGCCTGTACTTATCAATTATTGAAACCATTTTACTAATCAAAAGCCTCCTGATAAGCACTAAGTCACGGCCCAACAGGAGGCTAATCCCCTTTTATAATGTGTTCAAATACTCCATGAAATTCTGCTTATTTTCAATCGCAGTAGTTGTGGGACGGCCGAGATCATCCCTCGCGCCAATGGAGCATTTCACTTCGATAAGACTCAGTTCATTTCGTTCCTTTGCAGCTTTGAGTTCAGCATCCAAAGCATCAAAACTGTCTACGCTCACAGCATACGGATACCCACATGCTTTCGCAATCGCCACCAGGTCAATCTTGGATGCAACTGTGGGCATACCACCGACCGTCTCGTGCGCACCGTTATTGATAATCACATGTATCATATTCTTCGGGGCATTGGCGCCAAGGACGGCCATAGATCCCATATGCATAAGGACAGCACCGTCTCCATCAACACACCATACTCTGGTATCAGGCTTATTGATAGCCACACCAAGTGCAATGCTACTACTATGCCCCATTGATCCTACCGTCAGAAAATCATATTTATGGCTCTGTCCATTGGCCACCCGAGTCTCAAAGAGCTCCCTGCTGGCCTTACCTGTCGTACTCACAATAGGATCTTCTCCACTGACTTTTACAATGTGTTGAATAATTTCCTCTCGCACCATTGTATTGTTGTTCTTGTACTTAACCTTCCCGTCATACGACAATGCACCTTTCCTGATAACAAACGCCACATCTTTTCCTTTAGACAAGATATCCTTGAATTCATCCATAGCAGCTTCAACTTCTTCATCGGTTGTATCTTTGCCGATTACGAAGGGCCTGATATCCATATCCTCAAGCAGTTTTACAGTCACTTCACCCTGATAGATATGCTGCGGTTCATCATGGATACCGGGTTCACCTCTCCATCCAACAATGAATACAACCGGAATAGCATACACCTTGTCATTCAGCAGAGAAGCGACCGGGTTGATAATATTACCCTCACCAGAATTCTGCATATAGACAACAGGAACCTTACCTGTTGCCAAGTGATAGCCAGCAGCAAGTGCTGTGCAGTTACCCTCATTGGCTGCGATGATATGGTGTTTCCGGTCGATTCCGTACTCACTCATAAGATAATTGCAGAGTGCCTTCAGTTGGGAATCCGGAACACCTGTATAAAAATCCGATCCGATGATTTCAACAAGTTTTTCTACCTTCATTATCGAACAATCCTCCTGTACATTTCTCTCATTACGTCTGTGCTCAGTGCGACTGGATTATTCTTTAGCCTTACCGGATTAACAGACTTGGCTAAAGTCTCCAATTCTTCTTCCTTATTTCCAGCCTCTGGGTATTGCATATCCATTTTTGCCAGCATCGCCTTGAATTGATCTAGCGTAATCAGCTCTGAAATTTGCGACAATGTTTCCCTTAGATACTCGCTTCCTCTAGTATCAATGCAGTCATCTGTATTCGAAAGAACATACTCCCAGACTTCTGGCATACAGACTGCTACGGCATGCCCATGCGGGAAACGATACATGGAGGTAATCTTATAGCTCATCGCATGTGCGGCAGTGGTCGCAGTTATGTTTATCGCACGCCCGGCATAATTTGATGCCTCCATGATTCGAGCCGCAGATTCATCTGTATTCTCAAAAATATACGCTTCCCAGTTCTCGCGAATAGATTCAATGGCTTTTCTGGAATACTCTTTGCTCTCATCTGTAGAATTTACTGACCACCAAGATTCTACTGCCTGACAGAGTGCATCCAGCATCGTACATTTCTTCTGATACACTGGTAGAGTTTTCAACACAGAAGGTTCAAGCACCGCATAGTCTGGAACTATACTCAAATGAGAAATTGACTGTTTTACACCCTCGTAATAGATTACAGCATGACGAGTTGACTCACTACCTGTTCCTGCGGTTGTCGGAACAGCAATTAGGGTGATACCTGAATCAAATGTATCCTGCTTCAGATAGTTGATACTATGATCCATCTTACAGAAAAGTTTGATACATTTTGCTACATCAATTGTACTTCCGCCGCCAACAGCTACAATCAGTTCACATGCTTCTTTATTGAACAGCTCTACTCCGGCACACACCTGCTCATACAGAGGATTCGGAGTAAACTCCGAAAACTCTATATGAGGATACGTATCAAAATAGTCCTTTAAACCGAGGAAATCATATGCGCCATCTTTTACAAGCAGGAACTTCTTGCCTTTAATCAGGTGACTAATCTGTTTTATTCCTTTTACGATATTCTGTGCCATCTTATTCCTCCGGAATCAGGCGAATGATATCTTTGAATGGCATGCAGATATCATCGCATTCTTTTGCTCTATGGTTTTTAAGGATCAACTTCGCAGCGTTTTGCATTGCCGGGAAACCAGTACGAGTCAGCTGATTCGCATAAATGACAATGTTCACACCACGCGCTTTAAACTCTTCCTCGGTGACAGTATTAAACGAAGTCGGAACAACAACGATAGGTGTTGTCTGATTCTTGGCACGATACTTCTCTACAAACTCAAAGATTTCCGAGGGATCTTTCTTTCGACTATGTATCATAATAGCATCTGCACCCGCTTCTGTAAACGCAAATGCTCTCTCTAAAGCATCTTCCATGCCTCTCTCCAGGATAAGGCTTTCAATCCGAGCGCAAATCATAAAGTCTTTTGTACGCTGCGCTTTCTTACCCGCCCGAATCTTCTCAGAGAAGTTCTCAATGGAATCCTGAGTCTGTGCCACTTCATTACCAAACAAACTGTTCTTCTTGAGACCGGTCTTGTCCTCAATAATCGCCATCGATACGCCCATACGTTCCAAAGAGCGCACGGTGTATACGAAGTGCTCTGTCAATCCGCCAGTATCAGCATCAAAGATAATCGGCTTTGTTGTGACCTCGCAGATATCATCAATCGTCCTAAAGCGGCTCGTCATATCAACCAGTTCAATGTCCGGCTTACCCTTTGCAGTAGAATCGCAAAGAGAGGAAACCCACATTGCATCAAATTGACGAGCCCCTCCGTCTTCTTCTACGACGGTGTTCTCAACAATCAATCCAGTAAGACCACTGTGTGCTTCCATCGCCGTAATAGTGCCTTTCATCGCCAAGGCTTTCTTCAAACGCGCACGACGAACATCCGGCGTTGACAATTCAACCCTTGCACGCTTCTCCAATTCTTCATACTTCTCATCCTTGGAATAGGGATACTCCACAAGCTGACCACCATAAGAGGCCAACACACAGCATACTTCGTCACGAATAGGCTTCTGGAAACCAGTAACCCAGTCATCACCGTGAACAACATAATCAGGGTGATACTTCTCAAGGTTTTCCTTATAGCTGAGGGTTTTCTGCTCAACAACTTTGTACACACCAGCAATGTTCTCAAACATGGTTTTACGTTCATCAAACGGCATAAGCGGGAATCGCTTATAGGATACTACTGCCTCATCAGAAAGTACACCGATGATCAGCCTGCCCAATTTCTCAGCCTTTCGAATAATCGCGATATGTCCGCTGTGGAGCATATCAGTTGAAAAGCACATGTAGACTGTACGGTTTTCAATTTCATTCAGGCGTTCACTTACCATCTTCAAATCCTCCGGTGTATCGATTTCCGAACAGAGTCTGTTCTTTACATCGAATGCATAGATAGCACACTTATCAGAAATGCCATTGAAGGCATTTTCAGCATAACATTTCCGGTTGTTGGTTTCACAGAATGCGATAATCTCATTCAACCAGAGTTTCCAGTCATCTTTATTCAGTTTATAAAGAGCCTGTGCTTCCATAGCATCTGTGAAGTATTCAATACCAACCTTTTCAACTCTTCCATTGTGAACTACCGCTTTAAAATCCTTCTCCGGCAGTGAAATGGTGGAACTAACCTTCATGCAGCTCTTGCTAAAAGCCAGAAGATCTTCAAGTACAGAATATTCAAATACAAGATCACCATGCATCAGAAGAATATCATCATCCAGATATTCTCTTGCACAGTATATGGAATAGATGTAATTCGTTTCTGCGTAGAGAGGGTTATTTACAAAGGTGAAGTTCAGTGGCAGATTCAGGGAATTGCAATACTGTACAAGAACTTCATCGAAATAACCGGTCGTCATTACAACATCTTTGATTCCTGCAGCAACAATAAGCTTCAACTGTCTGCTCAAGATCGTGTCAGTAGCAGATATTTCTGTCATACATTTCGGGTGTTCAGATGTCAATACACCCATTCTATGGCCTAGGCCAGAATTCAGAATCAATGCTTTCATTTTTCTTTTTCTCCTGTCTCTATAAAACTAATTACTCTTTGAGCCAAAAACTCAGAAGCATTACCCGTCTCACAGTTTCCAACTTTTTTATTAAACCTTCTTATCCTTTCCTTTGCTTCAGCTTCCTGATAATTCTCAATTAGCTGATAAAAAGAGTTCAAATCAACAGCATATGGATACGGGAGTTCTTCTAAAGGTATATACACTCCCCGTTCATCATTGAGATAATGATCTTTGTCCGGAGTAAACAGAAATCCCGGTTTGCCAGTTAGTGCATAATCAAAAACCGATCCAGAATAATCTGTTATTAGAGCATCAGAAATCGCCAGATATTCCGCCATGTCATCATGCGTATTGCCATTAATCACCACCCCCTTATATTTATCTGAAATGGCTTCAACATCAATTTCTTTTAGCACTTCATGATGGACGCGGAAAACGAATACCCACTCATCACCAAATCTACACTGAAGCGTATTCAAAATACGTTGAATATCGAAATTCTCCATTTGATATACCCCGCTATATTCAGGGGCATCTCTAAATGTAGGAGCAAATAGTACAATCTTTTTATCTGCAGGAAGCCCTAGCTTTGTTTTCAATCTAATCTTTTGAGAATTAGTCAGCCCGTTGACCAAAATATCATTTCGAGGAGTGCCGCAGCAAATGACATTTATTGGAGAAAATGCCTTACATAGATGTACTTGAGTATACCTACATCCTGCTATAAGATAATCTGAACTCGTTACATATGCAGAAAACGGAGCATTGTTTTTCATATCAAGACCAATTTTCTTTATCGGAGTTCCATGCCAGGTGGAAATGTTTAATTGCTTTTTAGACGACAGTAACCACCTAATAACCTTACTGTCCTCCCTCCTAATAGTCCCTCTAATTCCAGTCATATTATCTACTAACACATGACTTTTACATGAATAATAGACATATTCTCTGCTATCTATATCAACGCAGGAAACATAATCTGGAACATCGCTAATATTACACTTATCTTGTGATACTGCCCAAACAATATGAATATCTGGCTTTAGTGCATGGAGACTCTCAGAAATATACTTCAGATTATCATTATACTGTCCACCAAAGCTTTGAAAAAATACAGTGTTTTTCTCTATTGGAAAAGGACGATGAATAATGAAATCAATTTTCTTCTTTAATGACTGTTTCAATATTCTGCTCCTTTACTTTTACGTTATATATGTGATGCGTAATCCTACGATCCTCTGGAGGAAGCTTCATATAATCATGGTAAAGACTTTTCAGAATCCCATCATATCCTGAGGGAATCCATACCGTGAAATCCTGAAATGCGTGACGCTCCCTATGTTTGTAAAAATCTCGTTTTACACATTCTTTACCTCCATATACACAAATCATTTGTGATGCGACAAAGTCCGCATCTAATAAGGAATACTTCCTTCCAATCTTCTCAATATGAGAAACCATACGCTCAATTCCTATGAGCTTTGCAATTGGATATACTGCATACTTAACGGCAGTTTTAAGTTTTGAACTTCCCTTTAATTCTCTTTTCTGAAGCGTTATTAGCATATAATGCCAGAAATACAAATACATCATGTGTATTTTTCTTCTTATGTTTCCAGAAGGTAATCCATCTAAAGGAAACAAATCAATATATACTCCGATTGTTCCTGAGTTAAATTGCTGTTCAATCAGTTCTGTATTATTATCCACGCATTTAGCAAAAGGGTATGGCCAGCCTCTTCTGTTCTTACTACTAACAATCTCATATCTTTTTTCATCATCAATAAACGAGTATTTTAGCAGCTTATCGTAGTCATCTCTAGGCATCATGATGTCTATATCATCATCCCAAGGTATAAAGCCATTATGACGAATCGCTCCTAAGAGCGTGCCGTACCCAACATAATACGTCAGTTCTTTCTCATTGCAGAACTCATCAAATCTTCTAAGTATGTTTGACACATAACACTGCATCTCTTGCAAGGTGATTCTCTTTTCTTCCATTTATCTATTCTCCTTACTTCCAAAAAAATGCATAAGGAACTGTTCCGTACAGAATATCTCCCGAAGTAAATCCGATATACAGGAAATAAACCAACAATACACAATACATCCCGTATCTAACTATTTTCCTTGTGCTGCTGTCCTCAATTTTATTTAGTGCCTTGGGAAAAGCAAGCATCGTAAATGGGACAAAGAACTGGCTTAATCTACCAACAACAAACACAAAGAATACAAAGAATCGACACACCGCTGCTAAATATACTCCAAAACCTAAGATTGAATCCGTCCACTCACCTTTTTCTATCCTGTTTCTTTTTATTATTATTTTTCCACCAGTAAAACTAATTCTTCTCTTATTTTGTATACTATCATCAAACGTCTTCCACGGTTTCACATACACCCAGACAAGTATAAAAACAACAAAGGGAACTATAAATTGCACTAACGAGTTCCAGTTAAGGTACCCTATTGCATGCATTCCCGACTTATATATATCATATGATTCGGATAGATAAGGAATCTGTAATAGGTAGTTGAACAGAACCGAATATGTTGCAGGAATTAAGGCCAACACAATCAATAACAATGCTAACCGCTTTGGTGTAAGCTTTATCGCATCCAAAAACACAAGAACGAGAGCAATCAATGCGCTCTTGTGAAATAGCACTGCCACTAGAACAACCGCTATATACCTCAAGTACCTTTTATCTCTCAAGAATGCCAACCCCATAATTACAATACTTACAGCCATAGCTTGACGTATTGTATTCATGTTTGAAAATAGTAAATTGTATGCGATGTAGAAAAAGGTACCGAATACTACATCCTCACAGTTCTTGTATATAAAGTATCCATAAGGTAGAACAATTATTGCGCTTGAAACCGCAATAAAAAACTGTATATCTGTTGAAATATAAGTTAGTAATTTGCAAAATGCACAAAATCCTAATTCCCAGTCTCCTGAAATTGTTACGGACTGTAAGTTGTCCCATGGAATTTGGGCGAACTGTGCATAATGCGGTGCGTAGTATTTATTCAAGTCAATTCCTATTGCGGGACTTCTCAGTGCATTTACAAGGTAAATCGCACCAAACATAAACACCACAAAGTATTTTTTTCCTTTTCTGCTCCTGTTGGGTTTGAACACTGCATTTGCAAAAAACGTAAGCAAAAGTAATATAATATATATGAGCATCGATTCTTCCTCGGCTGTACTTCCTTGTTATTTTAGTAAATTATCATATATCTCTGCCAATTGTCCGCCGCAGTAACGCAAATCAAAGCCGTGTGTCTTTAAGCAATCTGTATAGTCTCCCCTAATCACATCACGATATTGAGCCGAACGAATCTTATTCGCCCAGAATAAAACATTCTCTTTTAATGATATATACTCAATATTTGGTGTTATAGCAGTATCAACAGGTATTACATCAGAGGCAAAGCAATACAATCCAGATGCCTGCGCCTCAATGTAGACCATACCCAAACCCTCAAATAAAGACGGAAGGAAAAACACATCCATCGCTGAATATATCTTATTAGCGTCTTTCCTTGCGCCCAACATTAACACATAGTCATGAATCCCTTTGCTGTCAATATAGCGTTGCACTTCTTCTGTTAACGGCCCTGAGCCAATCCAAAGTAGTCTCGCTCTTCCATCAGCTTTGTGGATCTCATTGAAAACGTCAATGATAAAGAAGGGATTCTTCTGCTCTGCGTGTCTACACACTGTCCCAATTACAAACTTATCAGTTAACTCATATTCTTCTCTAAAAGTATTACGAAATACCGAATCAAATGTGTATTGTTCAGGATCAATTGCGTTTGGTAGTATGACATATTTGTTCTTTCCAAATACGTCATCACCTGCTAGTGAAGAGCAAGCGAGTCCTTTTGTAGCCAGTCTCGCACAAGCCGGATCATACAAAAGGCTGCGAATCCTTGCTTTTGCTGAAGAAGTCTCGTGTGGATTATGACTATGGTGTATTCGATTCTTAATTCCACATCTCTTCGCCGTTCTAAGAAAAACAACACCATTCAATCCTGTTAGATTGTTATGTACTATATCATAGTCTCCATTGCGCAATACATTTTCAATGAACTGCGCGTTCTCTTTATTAGGCTTACCTGTATTATGAGGATAAAAGAATATCTTCCCGCCACTGGTTTCAACATGCTCCATGTGTTGAGAAGGTACATTGCTCTGCAAGACGAAATCAACTTGGTAGCCATTACTTAGAAGACCGTCATAATAGCTCATAATACAACTTGCGATTCCATTTCCATTTCTTAAGTTTGCAGAAGATATTATGACTCTTTTTCTCACTCGAAGACTACCTCCTTTATTTTGATTACTCCGCTTTCATTCTCTTTTTCCCGCGGGCTAAATTTTGCGTACTCCTCTTTTTTCATCCATGTGTGCGTTCAATCCCTTTACAAACGCCACCAAACGAGGTCCAAAGTAACTTACCAGACAAGCAATCTTCGTCTTATTCCTTGCTTTCGGATCTCGAATGACTGATAAGCGATACTTTTTTGTTATTTCCCAGCATTTATCAAGACACTTCCTATTTAGAGGAGTACACTCATAAATCTTGCAGATTAAAACAAAGCTATCTGTCACGTGCTTGCACACGGCTGCATTTCTAATATTCGGAAAATTTATTTCGATATATCGCAGACACTCTTCGGAAAATTCAACCAGTGACATCTTTCTTTCCGCAAAACTTTGATGCATAATACTGCCTGGGCGTTGTACATAAAAGTAACACCTATACGAATCAAATGAAATAACGCTTGCTTTGGAAAATACTTTATATGTGACAGCAGTATCTTCATTAATCTTTCCTACCGGATATTCGATTCCTTCAAACAAAGTCGAAAGATACATTTTCCCCCAAGCATTGACATCTATCTCATCCTGATAGAGCATCTTTTCAATCGCCTGCTCAGTAGTGAATACCTCACATCTCCTACTACTTGTATCGGTTGTGCAGAATTTCTCTGAAAAAACCGTCTTTACGCCACATATAGATATTTGCGCATGGTTTTCTTCTATTGAGCGATATAGCGTCTCTACATAATCAACAGCTACCATATCATCTGGGTCTATGAAGGTCATATATTTCCCAGTCATTGCACGAATTCCGCAATTACGTGCTGAAGAAACTCCTGCATTATCCTTGTGAATGACCTTAAATCGTTTATCTTTAGCTCTATATCTTTCACATATTTCCGAGCTTCCATCGGTGCTTCCATCATCTATTAACAGGATTTCTAAATTCGAGTATGTCTGACTGGCAATGCTATCAAGGCATTTTGATAAATATTCTCCCACATTGTAAATTGGTAACACTATGCTTATCAGTGGGTTTGTTTCGGTCTGTTTCATTCTTTTTCTCCCGTTTACTGCGCTCCCATGGCTACCTTTTTATAAAACTCTATATACTTTTTCTTCATTGCCTCGGTGTTATAAATATCCAGCACATCCTGATATGCCTTTTCTGGAAGTGCAGTCGGAAACGCTTTCATAGCATTCTTGATTTTCTCAGCATACTCCTCAGCCGTATCACAGACATATCCATTAACACCGTCATGGATTACACTTTTGTTTCCCATTGTATTGCTGACAAGAACCAACTTCTTGATATACATGTTTTCAATCAAGCTCATTGCAATTGCTTCACCAAGGCTGCACAGAATAAATGCATCGGCGCCTTTTGCCATTGCTAGAGCTTCTTTTCTCGGCTTCCAGCCGGTCACTTCCATGTTCGGGGCGGTCAACTCATTCTCCAGTTCTCCGTTTCCAATCCATACAAACCGGGCTTCAGGAACGAGTTCTGCAATTCGATTGAATAACTGGGGCTGCTTCTGAACACAAGCTCGACCTAATGTAAAAACAGTAAACTTATCACTCTTAATAGGCTCAATTCCGTCAAGTGAAGCCGACAAATCTGCCAAGTTCACGCCTGTTTCGATATATGCAGTCCTTTTTGAGAACTTTTTTGCTTCTTCATCTTCGCTCTCACAGCATGTAAGGGTGAGGGCTCTATTACCAAGGATCTTCTCAGCCGTTTTGTAGATCAGGCTTTTTTTTCCGGGGCCCATCAAAATGTGGGCGTACCCATGTGGTGTATAAACAACAGTATTATTCTTTCCCTTATACGCTAAACGACCAAGTCCCCCTGCGACAGATGAGTGAAGGTGTATCACATCCGGCCGGATTTCTTGCTCTATCTGACGAAGTTCCCTAATTGCGGCAATATCGCTTTTGAGATTGGTTAGTCCTTTCACACCAACGTGCTTCATCTCAATCAGATGAACACGATCATCCAAAAACTCCTTATAGTTCTTTGGTGTCTGCGGTCTGAGCGAATATGCCAGATACACATCGAAACTATCGACCATATCGTTGCAGAGCTGAGAAACGTAAGTAAAAACACCGCCTCCAAAGGCTTCACAAACCATTAATATCTTCTTCATCTGTTTTATTTACCTCTCAATTCAAAACTCGCTCTGCGCATTCTAGCGCTGCCGCAATCACTTGATCCATGTCGTAATACTTGTATTCACCAAGCCGGCCTCCAAAGATTACCCGTTCTTCTGCATCCGCCAGTTTCTTGTACTCAGCATAGAGCTTTCCATTCTTTTCATCGTTGACCGGATAGTACGGTTCATCTCCCGGTTTCCACTCGCTGCTGTACTCGCGACTGATGATAGTCTTAGGCAGGTCGTTGCCATTTTCATCCTTGCCAAACTCGAACCATTTGTGCTCGATGATACGGGTCCAGGGAGTCTCACGGTCGGTGTAGTTGACAGCGGCATTGCCCTGGAAGCTCGGTTTGTCCAACAGCTCGTTCTCAAAGCGGACCGAACGGTACTCCAGTGTACCCAACTTATAATCGAAATAAGCATCAATAGGACCCGTGTAGACGACCTTACCAGCCAAGGCATCTAGTTCAGCCTTGTGTTCAAGGTAGTCAGTGTTCAGACGGACCTCAATGCCGTCAAGCAGGTTCTCCACCAGTTTGGTGTAGCCGCCCACAGGGATGCCCTGATACAGTGCATTGAAATAGTTGTTGTCAAAGGTCAGGCGTACCGGTAAACGCTTGATGATAAAAGCCGGCAGCTCTTTGCAGTCGCGGCCCCACTGCTTTTCTGTATATCCTTTAATGAGTTTCTCGTAGATATCTCGACCCACCAGAGAAATTGCCTGCTCTTCCAAATTCTTTGGCTCACTGGTGATTTCTTTGCGCTGCTCCTCAATCTTTGCGGCTGCTTCCTCCGGCGTGACAACACCCCACATCTTATTGAATGTGTACATGTTAAATGGCAGCGAATAAAGTTCTCCCTTATAGTTGGCCACAGGGCTATTGGTGAAGCGATTGAACTCCGCATACTTTGTTATGTAGCTCCACACCTTCTTGTCGTTGGTGTGAAAAATATGTGCACCGTACTTGTGGACATTAATGCCCTCAATGTTCTCGGTATATATATTCCCTGCAATGTTAGGACGCTTATCGATAACTAATACAGTTTTTCCGTGGGCTTTAGCTTCATGTGCAAAAACAGCGCCATATAAGCCAGAACCTACAACCAAATAATCATACATTTACTTATTCCTCTCTATATGTACTTGCTCAGTCCCTGCCGAACAGGTCTCTCGTATATACTTTCTCTTTGACATCATCCAGGCATTTGTCATACCGGTTTGCGATGATGGCGTCACTCAGTTCTTTGAACTTCTCCAAATCGTTGACTACTACTGAACCGAAAAATTTCTCGCCATCTTCCAGCGTCGGCTCATAGATGACAACAGTTGCGCCCTTAGCCTTGATCCGCTTCATGACACCCTGAATGCTGCTCTGGCGGAAGTTATCGCTATTGCTCTTCATGGTCAGCCGGTATACACCAATCGTCGCAGGCTTTTCTTTGCTCTTGCTGTACTGGTTATCTTCCTCGTATCCGTAGTACCCAGCCAGCCGCAGCACCCGGTCTGCGATGAAGTCCTTTCTTGTCCTGTTGCTGTCCACAATGGCTGACATCATGTTCTGAGGAACATCCGCATAGTTAGCGAGAAGCTGCTTGGTGTCTTTCGGTAGACAGTAGCCGCCATATCCAAAGGAAGGATTATTGTAATGGCTACCGATACGCGGATCGAGACACACACCCTCAATAATTTGCTTTGTATTCAGGCCCTTGCTCTCTGCGTAGGTGTCGAGTTCATTGAAGTACGTAACACGCAACGCAAGATAGGTGTTGGCAAACAGCTTAACTGCCTCAGCCTCGGTAAAGCCCATGAACAGCGTGTCAATGTTCTCTTTAATTGCACCCTCTTGGAGCAACTCTGCGAAGGTGTGCGCGGCCTGTGTCAAACGCTCGTCTTCCGCATCCGTACTGACGATTATCCTGCTGGGGAACAAATTATCGTACAATGCCTTAGACTCTCGCAAAAACTCCGGACTGAAGATGATGTTTTTGCAGTTGTACTTCTCACGCACCGAGGCCGTATATCCAACCGGCACCGTGGACTTGATGACCATAGTGGCATTCGGATTTGCTTTCATAACCAGCTCGATCACATTTTCCACAGCTGTCGTGTTGAAGTGCTGGGTAACGGAGTCGTAATTGGTCGGAGCCGCAATAACAACAAAGTCCGCATTGCTATAGGCGCTCTCGGCATCCAGCGTTGCGGTCAGGTCCAGTTCCTTCTCACTCAAGTATTTCTCGATATACTCATCCTGTATCGGGGACTTTCTATTATTGATAAGTTCCACTTTTTCCGGGACGATGTCCACGGCATAGACCTTATTGTGTTGTGCCAGCAGCACCGCGAGGGACAATCCCACATATCCGGTACCAGCGACTGCAATCGTGTACTTCTTCATCTTTGCTCCTCTATTTGGTAGGAATCGTTTTATGTAAAGCTGTGGTTATCATCTGGGATGATGTTCACAACGTAGAATCTGCAATCTTCATCTTGAGCCTCAATGTGTTTATCACTTCATGGACAGGTCTATCCGAAAACGTTCATACTCATTTCAGTCGGCTCATCGACCTCAGAAATGTTCATTTTTTCAGCTCCGACCTCTGAAAAACCATCAACTAAAGTTCATAGGGTAGACCCATAAGTCTGTTGCTAATTTATTTAAAACAACAATCCGAATCTCCATAGCTCTTTAAGTGCTAATGAGCGTTTTCTTGGCATCTACCCATTCAATTTCCTGCTATGATTCTTTAGGGTAGACCCCTCGTAATGCTACTATCACCTAATAAAAACCCTTGATATTACGGCATTTTTCAATCTTCCTCTTATCTTCTTCCAACCCAATTTCATGTTCAAAATGTACTTATCACTATTCCCATACCTCTACCCGAAACGAAAATTCCACGTTTTCCGCCGCATCCATTTCATGTCAAAATGCTCCTATCCATCCCATAGCCCGCGAGAAAGTCCTCTCCATTTCATTTGAAAATGTACTTATCACTACCCGCAGACCTGTACCCTAAACCTCATTTTCCGGCAATAATGGATGATTCTAACGGTCATCATAGTCTACGAAAACTCAACTGAAAATTTAGGGTAGACATTAGCTTCCATTGCATTAATAGAACCCCAATCACTGATCTTAGTAACCAAATTCTATATTTACTCTAACACATCGTTCTACTTTTCTTAAGAAGTCTAACCTATATTTTATATTTCTATTATTATGCAGTAAATAGTTCATGTGTTGTTTTTAATGCATTGCTCATTCTTTTAAATTATATAGCATATTCTGTAACACATCAACCGCAAACCGAAAGTAAATCTGCCGATATTTATAATGATTTGTTGTATTTTGATGCAAATTTTGACGAATTTCAATTATTCACTCTTACTTTGATCCACTCCCCTTCAATACAACCAATACAGTTTTCAACAATATTTTGATATCCAGTCCGAAGTTCCACTTTTCTATGTATTCTCTATCCAGCCGTACCACTTCTTCAAAATCTGTAATATCACTTCGCCCACTTACCTGCCACATACCTGTCAATCCCGGCTTTGTAGCCATTCTGCTTCTGTGATGATGCTCATACTGCTCCCACTCATCTACTGTAGGCGGTCTGGTTCCCACCAAACTCATTTCACCTTTCAGTACATTCCAAAACTGAGGAAATTCATCCAGAGAGGTTTTCCGAATGAACCATCCCAGTCCATGGCGTGTTCCATCCGGTCCGCTTCCAATGATTCTGGGATCTGCGTCCATTTTGAACATAAATCCCTGCATTTCATTATATGTATGGCTCAATACAGTAGAAATAACTTTTTCCGCCCGTATAGAATCTGTAACTAAAAGGATTTTTCTCTTATTATATACCAGTTTACATTTCCACATAAGAAATCTCTTCCAGAGAACTCTGCTTGTATATAAAATTATTATTGATAATATCACATAGCCCACAAAGGATACCCGGGAAAATTCTTCTCCTCGTTTACTCAGGAACAGATATAAAGCCTGCAGCAAAAGTATCCAGGAGACATGACGAAATACCGCCTTAAATTCCTGAAAGTATCCCCGGCGCATTATTCCCTGATAACCTTCCGTAAAGAAAGCAATGCAAATATCTGCCAGCGCAATAATAATTGCCATATTCAGATACAGGTCATTTGTATATGGATTTTCCCAATGATTTCTTGCAAAACAAGACAAAAAATAAGCCGTCTGCAACCCTAGTAGATCTATCACCATAAAATCCCAATGTTTCAGCCAGCTTTCTGTTATTTTCCCATACATTTGTTACTTCCCCCTCATATTCCGCTTATCAAAATATTTCTTTGACAAAAGAATTATAAAGCATATATCCGCAAAGCATTTTGCAAATTTCCTTCATTATAGTACATAAATCATCATATATCAACATTAATCCCATTAAATAAGTATTATTATAGAGAATTCCCATTTTTTTCCTGATAATCATCTTTTTCTTCTATGGCAGTCTGCTTATATATAATCCCCCATTTTCTTTCAGCCACTGCTTCCATCTGCCATATTCCGGCATCACTCTTTCCACTTCCGCATAAAAGCGAGGGGAATGGTTCATCTCTATTCTGTGGCATAGCTCATGTACCACCACATAATCTATCACCTCATCCGGCATCAGCATCAGAAGGCAATTGAAATTCAGGTTTCCCTTCTCTGAACAGCTCCCCCACCGGGAACGTTGGCTTCGTATGGTGATTTTCCCATAAGTGACACCTGCCAGAGGGGCGTATTTTTTTACTTTTTCAGGTATGACAACCAGGGCTTTGTCTGCCAAAACCCTGATTTCTTCCATAGTAAGCGGCGACATCTGCTCCATATACGCTTTTCGCTTCTTCATTTCAGCCAGATGTTTCTCTATCCAGACCCGTTTTTCCTTGAGAAAATCATTGATTTCTCTCCTGCTCATTCTTTGAGGAGCCCGCACAATGACGCCTTCCATTTTCACTTGCACAGAAAGTGTTTTCCTGTTGCTGTAAATGATCTGCACTTGTATATCTTCTGTTTGGTTTCCCATCTGATACTCCCTTAACACTTAAATTCCACTTCAATATCCTATTTCTTTTAATATTCTGTCCATCACTCTACTATTCAAAATAGAGAATTCGTGACTTACATGGGGCTGTTCTCCATATTAAATTGAATAGGCGCTTCTATGGTTCCCTCTGTTCCATAGAGGAAGAGCTTTGATTTCTTTCGGCTCTTCTCCAAACAAGGTTATTATATTTTAGAATACCTTCTTTTTTTACAAAAGGCCGCCTTTTCAGGCAGCCTTTTTAACTTCTTATTTTATCTCTACCAATTCAATATGGAAATTCAATTCTTTTCCAGCCATTTCATGATTTGCATCAAAAGTAATATTTTTCTCATCTTTTGCCACAACTTTTACAGGGAATGGCTGACCAATCTGATTGGACAAATATACCTGCTGACCCACTTCCAGAGCTTCAGAACCTGGAAGCTGAGTAATCTCAACTGCAAATACAGCGTTTGGATCCGGCATTCCATATGCTTCTTCCGGCATCAAATGCACATCTGCAACCTGTCCCACTTCCATATCAGCTACTGCTGCATCAAAGCCTTTGATCATCTGACCCACACCGCAGATGAATTCCAGCGGTTCTCCCCGGTCATAAGAAGAATCAAACTGTGTTCCATCATTGAATGTTCCTCTGTAATGAGCGCGACAGGTTTTTCCCACATTTTTTCCTGTCATGGTTGGCTGGGCAGAACCGCATCCCCCACCACAATTTCCACAACTATGTCCGTCTCCGTGTTCTCCGCAGCTATGTCCGTCTTCATGATGGTGATCGCAATTTACTCCTGTTGAAACCAGTTCTCCCTTCAGATATGCTTCCACAACCTGATCGGTATCTCCTTCTGCTCCGGCACACAGTTCAATCCCTGCCTCTTCCAATGCCGCCTTTGCGCCGCCGCCAATTCCACCGCAGATCAGTACGTTAACTCCCTGTTCTGCCAGAAGACCTGCCAATGCGCCGTGACCAGAACCGTTGGAACTCATCACTTCGCTGGAAACAACTTTATTGTCTTCCACTTCATAAACTTTAAAATTTTCTGTTTTTCCAAAATGCTGAAATACATTTCCATTGTCATATGTTACTGCTATTTTCATCATTACAACCTCGTCTTTCTTTTTTTATATTACAATTCACATCTTTGATGCTCACCGTTGTCAATGCAGCTATTGTGAGCGATATTTGCCATTCGTCAGAAATCTGCAAGCAGTTTTCTGACTCTCTTGCGCTCATTATTATATCATAAACAATTTCTTTTGTGGAGATGTTTTCTTTTATCTTTCCGTATTCTCAGTAACAGGTTACTGTTCATGCGGTAACTATCCCCAAAAATATTACCCGTGATAAGTCCCACAAGGCGTTAGTTCCTCCGTAAGACTGGACGGTTACATATTCTTCACATATTTCAAAATTCCTTTCATGGAAGGCGTCACTCCCACCACTTTTTTCTCCAATTCTTCATCCGGCCAGGTAAGATCCGGAACCATCACGGTCTTACACCCTGCGTCATATGCCGCCCAAACTCCATTAGGCGAATCCTCCACTGCAACGCATTCTTCCGGTCCGCATCCAATTTTTTCGCAAGCATAAAGGTACACATCCGGAAATGGTTTTCCCCGTTCTACCATGGTGGCGCAAATTACCGAATCAAACCAGTCGTATATGCCGATTTCCGTAAGATATTTTTTTGTTCTTTCTTCATCTGTCGCTGTCACCACCGCCAACAGATAACCTTTTTCTTTCAATATCCGTAAAGTTTCCTCCACTTCCGGTTTGATTTCCAGACCATTTGTTTCCAGATGTGATTGCATCAGCTCTTTTCTTCTGTCACGGATCGCATAATAATCGTATTTTTCTCCATACAGCTCACGAAAACGCACAGAGGCATAACGGGCAGCAAGACTCCGAAAAGGATAAAAATCCGCAGCTTCCAGATGAAGACCAGCTTCATCCGCCGCCTGTTTCCAGAATCTTATAAGATATTTTTCCGTGTCGATCAGCACTCCATCCATATCAAATAAGACTGCTTTTATCATTTAAATTCCTCCTGAAATTTTAAAATTACTTTCTTTTTACATTTGTCCAAAAAGAGATGTCACCACTTTTCTCAAAAAAATGGTGACATCTCTTTTTATGCGCTCTGTCTTTGAGCAGCTAATTCTTTTCTGAAATCCTCTAATGTTGCTTTTCCTTCCTCTGTTACCGGCTTTATCCATTTTCCACTTCTCGTATACCATAGTTCAAATACAAGTCGAATCAATTCATCCGTATATACAAAGGCAAATACAGCCAAAAACGGCAGATGCAATATCATTCCCGCAATCCAGGTTGCCGGAACACTTACCAGGAATAAGCAGCCCAATTCCAACACTGTTCCAAAAACAGCTTCGCCGCCAGCCCGGTAACAGCAATTCATAATATAATTACATGTACGGACTGTACCTGCTGCCAGATAAATCATCAACATATATTTTCCATAACTGAGCGCTTCTGCTCCCAGTCCAAACAGACCAAGCAACGGCTGATTCAGTATCAGACAGATCAATACGATCACAAATGTGATCATAGGACACAAAATGGCAAAGCCTTTCACATATTGGTATCCTTTCATATGCTTTCCGGCTCCCACTTCCTTTCCAACCACAACGGTACTGGCATCTGCCAATCCTCCGAAGAAAGCGAACACAAATCCTTCCAGAACACGAAATGCCGCCATAGCCGCTATCGCTGATTCTGTCTGACGTCCTATTACAATATTGATCAACATCTGACCGATTCCATAAAATAATTCATTACAAATAATAGGAAAACATTTTTTCAAATATGTACCGGAAAAACCGTCTTTCCAGTCAAACATAAGACGCAGCTTCAAAGCTACTGTTTTCTTGTCTTTAACCAGAACAATGGTAAGTATTGCCAGGTTTACAATTCCGGAAACCAGCGTACCTACTGCCGCTCCTGCCGCTCCCATTTTCGGAAATCCAAAACGGCCATAGATCAGTATCCAGTTAAACACAAAGTTCGTCACAAGCGCTGCCATAGAACTGAATAATGGGGCTTTTACTCTCTCCGTAGACCGCATCAGAAAACTGATAATGATAGCCAATACCTGAAGAGGGTAGGCAAATCCCACAATTCTGATATAGGGAATACCCACTTGTACAATATTTTCTTTATCCGTATAGATTCTCAGCAAAAATCCCGGATTCGCAACTGCCAGTCCTCCAAATAATAAAGAAACTCCCAGCATACACACCATTGCCAGTCCAAAAGTACGGTTGATTCCCTCTTTATTCCCCGCTCCCCAATACTGGGAAAAGAACAATAAAGCGCCGCCGGCAAATCCAAAATAGCTGGAAAAAAACAGGGAGGAAATCTGCGAACAGATTCCCACCGCTGCTACTGAAAGTTCTCCCTGGCTTCCGATCATAATAGTATCTACCATACTGGCTGTGGTAGTCAGAAAATTCTGACACGCTATCGGCAATGCGATCACAAATACAACCTTTAAAAATGATTTCCAATCAATACGATTTTTTCCCTTCATAATCAAAAACCTTAAAACCTTACTTCAAAAAAACCTCTTATTCAATCGGCTCAAAGTCTGCCACTCCATGTTTACACAATGGACAGATGTAATCATCCGGCAGCTCATCCCCTTCATAGATAAAGCCACAAACCTTGCAGACAAAACCTTTCTTTCCTTCTGTCTGTGGTTTTGGTTTTACATTATTCTGATAATAGGTATATGTCATTGTATCTTTATCGCTCATTACACGAGCCTCTGTTACAGTACAGATAAACATACCGTGAGTATCCAGATCCACATACTGTTCTACTTTCAGAGACATAAATGCGTTGATATATTTTGGCAGAAATACTAATCCGTTATCAGAACGCATAGTTTCCCAGTCTGCAAATTTGTCTACAGTACGTCCGCTCTGGAATCCGAAGTTTTTAAACACTTCAAACGGCGCTTCCACAGACAGGCAGTTTACATTCATAATTCCTGTCTTTTTGATCACATGGTGAGAATAATTTGCCTTATTGATATTAACAGCCACTCTGTTAGGTGTATCTGTCAACTGAGTTACTGTGTTTACGATCAGACCGTTATCTTTTGTTCCATCGTTAGAAGTAACCACATACAGACCGTATCCGATTTTGAACAAAGCTGTCATATCTTTTTTATTTGCTTTTTCCGGAGACTGAGCGATATATTCTTTGCTCAGTTCATCAGCCATTTTTTCCAACTGATCCATATTTTCTTCGCTTACGGAAGACATGATCGTTACATTGTTTTTCAGCCATGTAATTTCTTTACTTTGTTCGAACATTCCCTTCATGACTTTTCCTGCCAGAGGAGCCCAGCTTCCGTTTTCAATCAGACCGATGGTACGTTTCTGATAATTCCGCTCTGTCAGATGCTCAATAAAATCTCTCATAAATGGGAAAATTCCTGCATTATAGGTGGTAGTTGCCAATACAAGCTTACCATAACGGAATGCATTCTCCACTGCCTTTGCCATATCTTCTCTTGCCAGATCGCATACAACAACCTTCGGGCATCCCTTTTCCTGAAGCTTATTTGCCAGAATCTCTACTGCTTTTTTAGTATTTCCGTATACGGAAGAATAAGCAATCATGATACCTTCAGACTCTACACTGTAAGAAGACCAAATATCATATTTTTCAATATAATGACCCAGATTTTCTTTCAGAACCGGTCCGTGAAGTGGGCAGATTGTCTGGATATCCAGTGTACCCGCTACCTTCAGAAGATTCTGAACCTGTTTTCCGTATTTTCCAACAATACCGATATAGTAACGGCGAGCCTCGTCATCCCAGTCTTCTTCCACGTCCAGAGCGCCGAATTTTCCGAATCCGTCTGCTGAAAACAGAACTTTATCTGTGCTGTCATAAGTTACCATAACCTCTGGCCAGTGAACCATAGGAGCAAACACAAAAGTCAATACATGTTTTCCAAGAGTAAGAGAATCACCACTCTTCACTTCCAGCATCTTTCCTTCCAGATCCATTGTTCTGAAAAAGTTTTTCATCATAGCAAAAGTTTTCACGTTTGCCACAACTGTTGTATCCGGATATACTTTCATGAAGTTATGAATGTTAGCTGCATGATCCGGCTCCATATGCTGTACGATCAGATAATCCGGTTTCACCCCATCCAGTGCTTTTGCCACATTATCCAGCCATTCGTGAGAAAATCTGGCGTCTACTGTATCCATAACCGCAATTTTTTCATCTTTTATCACATAAGAATTGTAAGCCATTCCATTGGGAACCACGTACTGCCCCTCAAAAAGGTCTACCTCATGGTCATTTACTCCTACATAGAGAATGTCATTGGTAATCTGCATTGATTAATCCTCCTTCTGCTTTTTAAAACCCGGTTGTCGCCGCTGTTTTATCGTTGTTCCGGTCACAAGACCGCTATGTCTATCATAATATATTTCCGACAGTTCGTCCAGATATTTATTTATATTCTTTCCTGAAATAAATTAAATATTTATAAATTCAGGCAAAATTGCAGAAGTATCAAACAACAAAGAATTCATCAGGCAAATGGATTTTCTGTGGGATATCTCACACCTGCAGGCTGATTATATCCGATTTCCTTCACATCTACCCCAATATATTTAAATACTTCATATAATGCTTTTCCATAATGACCAAATGCCACTGCTCCATGGTGAGGATAATTTCCTTCAATCAAAACGTGACGGTAAAATCTCTTCATTTCCGGAATTGCGAAAATACCGATGGAACCAAAGGAACGGGTTGCCACCGGAAGTACTTCTCCCTGTGCCACATATGCCCGCAGCTTGTTGTCAGCCGTACTCTGCAAACGGTAAAATGTAATATTACCGGGAGCAATATCTCCTTCCAATGTTCCCTGGGTTACTTCTTCCGGAAGACTTCTTGCCATGATCAACTGATATTTCATCTGACAGAAGGACAATTTTTTGGAAGATGTATTTCCACAATGGAATCCCATGAAAATATCCTGTGGAGTATATTCAAATTTTCCTTTAATCTCTTCATTATACAGATCATAAGGCACTGTGTTATTAATATCCAGTAAGGTAACTGCATCTTCACTGATACAGGTTCCGATATATTCACTGAGAGCGCCGTAAATATCCACTTCACAGGATACAGGGATACCTCTTCCTGCCAGACGGCTGTTCACGTAGCATGGCACAAATCCGAACTGTGTCTGGAATGCAGGCCAGCACTTACCGGCAATAGCTACATACTTGCGATATCCTTTATGAGTTTCAATCCAGTCCAGCAAAGTCAGTTCATACTGTGCCAGTTTTTCAAGAATTTCCGGTTTTTTATTTCCTTTTCCCAGTTCTGCTTCCATATCTGCCACAACTTCCGGAATTCTCTCATCTCCCGCATGTTTGTTAAAGGCTTCAAAAAGATCCAACTCAGAATTTTCTTCGATTTCCACACCCAGATTATACAACTGTTTGATCGGCGCGTTACAAGCCAGGAAGTTCAACGGACGGGGACCGAAGCTGATGATTTTCAGATCAGACAGTCCTATGACAGCTCTTGCTATCGGAAGGAATTCGTGAATCATATCTGCACATTCTTCTGCCGTTCCCACCGGATATTCAGGAATATAAGCTTTAATGTTGCGCAAAGCCAGGTTATAACTTGCGTTCAGCATACCACAGTAAGCATCTCCGCGTCCCTGAACCAGATTATCTCCTGATTCTTCCGCTGCTGCCACAAACATTTTCGGTCCTTCAAAATGTTTCGCCAGAAGTGTTTCTGAAATTTCAGGACCAAAGTTTCCCAGATATACTACCAAAGCGTTACAGCCTGCTTTTTTTACATCTTCCAGCGCCTGTACCATATGAATTTCACTTTCTACGATACACACCGGACATTCATAAATATCTTCTCGGTTATATTTATTTTCGTAAGCTTCTATCAGCGCTTTTCTTCTGTTCACTGACAAAGATTCCGGAAAACAGTCACGACTTACTGCCACAATACCCACTTTAACTTTTGGTATATTCATCATTATTCTATTCCTCCCAATACATTATTTAATAATTTTAAACAGTGACTTACACACTGGATAAATCTCTTTAAATTTTTGATACCGTTCTTCATATTTTGCCGCCAGTTCCGGTTCCGGTTCTATGGTTTCCTTTACCTGGATCAGTTTTTCTGCCGCCTCTTCTACGGAGGAAAACTCCCCACAGGCTACTGCCGCCAATATGGCGCCTCCATATCCCGGTCCTTCTTCTGTCTCCGGCACGTCCACTTTAACATTTAGCACATTGGCAATGATTTTTTTCCACAGAGGACTTCTGGCTCCTCCACCGCAGATTTTCGTTCTCTCAATGGCAAGTCCCAGACTTTTTGCCACCTCAAAGGAATCCCGGAGAGCAAATGCAACTCCCTCCAATATAGCCTGTGTCATATCGCTTCTTTTCGTATCCATGGTCATACCGATAAAGGTACCTCTGGCATCCGGATCATTATGAGGTGATCTCTCTCCCATGAGGTAAGGAAGAAAATATACCGTATTTTCTCCCAGTTTTCCGATAGCTGCCTGCTCACCACCATAGTCTTTCGTTTGCAGAATTTCATCCATCCACCATTTATTGCAGGATGCGGCGCTGAGCATACATCCCATCAAATGGTAATGTCCGTCCGCATGGGCAAAAGAATGTAAAGCATTGTGTTCATCCACCCCAAACTGAGCAGATGAAATAAAGACAGTACCGCTGGTTCCCAGGGAAATATTACATTTGTTATCTCCAACTGTTCCTGTGCCCACAGCGGCGGCAGCATTATCACCGGCTCCCGCTGCAATCTTTACTTCTTCTGATACTCCCAAGAGCAAAGCCAGCTCCGGCTTCAAAGTTCCCACTGTTTCATAGCTTTCGTACAAATCAGGAAGCTGTTCTCTGGAAATACCACAAATCTCCATCATTTTCTCAGACCAGCAACGATTTTTCACATCCAGAAGCAGCATACCGGAAGCATCAGAATAATCTGTACAATGTACGCCGCAAAGACGATATGCCAGATAATCTTTCGGCAGCATGATCTTTTTGATTTTCTGAAATAATTCCGGTTCATTTTCCCTCATCCACAGAAGCTTGGGAGCAGTAAATCCGGCAAACGCAATATTGGCTGTATAATGGGAAAGATTTTCTTTTCCTATTGTCTCATTGAGATAATCTGTTTCCTTCCCTGTCCGTCCATCATTCCACAAAATAGCCGGGCGGATCACCTGATCATTCTCATCCAGTACCACTAATCCATGCATCTGACCGCCGAAACTGATACCTGCCACCTGTTCTTTGTGACAATCCTCCAACAATTCTTTCAGTCCTTCTAAGGTTTTTCCATACCAGTCCTCCGGATTTTGTTCCGACCAGCCGGGCTGAGGGAAATATAAGGGGTATTCTTTTGAAACAATTTTCTGAATCTGACCTTTTTCATTCATCAGCAATAGTTTAACTGCTGAGGTTCCCAGATCAATTCCAATATATAACATTTTCGTCCTCCTTCCATTTGTAAATTGTATCGATCACATTTTCTGCACATTCACTATTCTGAAAACATCATATCAACATCTGAACTTTTCATCCACCTATAACTTATCCAATCAATGGCAATTTTTTGACATTTTTATTGTTTTTCTATATTCACTGGGTACAATTCCATATTTTTTCTGAAATGCCCTGCTCATGGCTTTGCTGTTGGGAAAACCATGGGCAAAAGCAATCTCACTGATTGTACAGTCGGAATCCAGCAGAGCCTGATGGGCTTTCTCCACACGCACATTCTGAACAAAGGCTTTATAATTAATCCCTGCATATTTTTGAAACATACGGGACAGATACGCAGAAGAATATCCAAATTTTTTTGCCACCTGATCTAAAGAAAGTTCGCTCTCATAATGTTCTTTTATGTAAGAGGTGATCTCAGATAATCGATTCAATCCTTTGTTTATTTTCAACATATCTGATGTCACATACAATTCTCTGTACTGGGAAACCATAAAATACAGAAGCCTGAAATACTCACTGGTCACCCTCATATCATATCCTGTCTCTTTTTCTTCGTAAATCCTTTGCATATTCCAGATCAGATCCATTATTTCCTTATCCTGCTCTCTTTCTTCATGAGTAAAGCGAATAAACTGCTCTCCTGTATAGTAATTTTGAAAGGTATTCAGCGGGATTTGAAGAACTACTGTATGATTAGGTTCCGGAGAATCCACGGAATGAATTTCATTGGAATTTACGATAGTAAATTTTCCGGGAGAAAGTAAATATTTTTCCTCATTTAAGTGAAAGGTAATATTTCCTTCAAACACTGCAAAAATTTCTATAGATCTGTGCCAGTGTTTTTCTCTGTAATAATGACCGTTTTTTCCTTCAAACCGAAACATTTTAAAGGGAAGGTCCTGATTGGGGATAATTATTTCATGGATGTATTTCTTATTTTCCACTATTTCTTTCCCCCATTTCACAGACAAATTCTTTTTCCGTCACATAGATCACTGTGTCATTTCCCTGTATTTCATATGTATTTTCTCCAAGAGGTTTTATAAAACTGTTTACAAAACGTATTCTGCACTCTCCGGTACACTGTACCCACAGATTATTTTCTTTCTGTTCCACTTTCATGTACAGTATTTCTTCCTGATTCTCATATACTCTTGTTTCAGCTTTCCCTTTTAACCCAAATACCCTTACTTCTAATTTTTCTTTATAAGAATCAGAAAATGTCCCGATATTCTTCTGTACCGGAATGACAGCATTTTCTCTTACCCATAAAGGAATAGACAAGTAATCATGGTATTCTTCTCTCCACACTCCTCCTCTCGCTTCTTCGCCTGTAAAATAATTGATCCATTTTCCATTTGGCAAATAATAATTTCCCCATCCGTCCTCATTGAAAATCGGAGCCACCAAAAGATTACTTCCCAACATATACTGTCGATCCAGATAACTGCAATTTTTATCCTGTTCAAATTCCAATGCCATACTCCGCATCATGGGAATTCCCGTCTGTGAAGTATACACTGCACTGGAATACAAATAAGGCAATAATTCTAATTTTAATTTTGTAAAAAATCGAACCACATCCACTGCTTCCTCATCATATAACCATGGAACCCGGTAAGAAGTGCTTCCATGAAGCCGGCTGTGGGTAGACAATAAACCAAAAGCAGCCCATCTTTTGTATACATCTGGAGTAGACTGGCTCTCAAATCCGCCAATATCATGGCTCCAATATCCAAATCCACTGCTGGTAAGCGATAAACCACCCCGTAAACTTTCTCCCATAGCTTCATAATTCGACCAGCAATCACCTCCCCAATGTACCGGAAATTTCTGACTTCCCACAGTGGCAGAACGGGCAAATAAAACTGCTTCTTCTTTTCCTCTTTTTTTCTCAATCACTTCATAAACGGTTTTATTATATAAATATGCGTAATAATTGTGCATTTTTTCCGGATCAGCTCCATTGTGATACCTCACATTAACAGGAATCCTCTCTCCAAAATCCGTTTTAAAACAGTCAACTCCCATATCCAAAAGATTTTCCAGTTTTTCCTGATACCATCTGCAAGCCTCCGGATTAGTAAAATCTACAATAGCAAGTCCTGGCTGCCACATATCCCACTGCCAAACATCTCCATTCAGCCGCTTTATAAAGTATCCTTTTTCCATTCCTTCGTCAAAGAGCGCTGATTCCTGTCCAATATACGGGTTAATCCATACACAAACCTTAATTCCTTTTTCTTTTATTCTCTGAAGCATAGACACCGGATCTGGAAATACACGCTCATCCCATATAAAATCCGTCCAATGAAATTCTCTCATCCAACAACAGTCAAAGTGAAATACACTGAGAGGAATTCCTCTTTCTAACATACCGTCAATAAAACTCATTACCGTTTTTTCATCGTAATCTGTTGTAAAAGATGTGGACAGCCAAAGTCCAAAAGTCCACTGGGGAGGTAAAGACGGCTTTCCTGCAAGCTCTGTATAGTGTGCCAGAACATCTTTCATTTCAGGGCCATCAATAAAGAAATAGTCCAACTCTTCTCCCGGAACACTAAATGCTACTTTGCTGACCTGCTCTGTACCTATTTCAAATTCTACCTTCCCCGGATCGTTGACTAAAATACCATACCCTTTGTTGGAAAGATAAAACGGAATATTTTTATAACATTGTTCTGTACTTGTTCCCCCATCCTCGTTCCAGATAGTCACAGATTGTCCGTTTTTTACAAAAGGAGTAAACCGCTCTCCCAAACCATAAATCAATTCTCCCACCGACAGTCCCAATTGCTGACACATATAAGCGGGTTGGTCTTTTTCGTAAGCAAATCCTGTCCACTGTTCACGAATATATGACAAATCTTTCTCTCCAGTTTTGGTGATTAATTTTCCGTTTCTCTCATATCGCATATTTCCTGTTTCTTTTTCTATTACCAAACTCAGATTTTCGTTTTTAATAGAAATATCCTGTGTTGTTTCTTTCACATACAATTTCTGATTTTGTGACAAATTTAAATCAAACACAGGTCTGCTTTTCTTTACGCCCTTGTAATGACAAACCTGCACCCGCAGCATATGTGGCAACGGAGCAGTAACACGGACGGTAAGATTTACCCCCTCCAACGTATCTCCTTTTTGTCGTATTTTTGAAGTTGGCATACAAAGAATTACTTCTGTATCATTTTTTTTAATTTCATATACTTCCTGAGGTGAAAAACAGGCATAACCTTCTTTTAACAGCCAACAACCATTGTGATATTTCATACGAATTCTCCTCCCAATCATTTCATACTTTTACTATACCTTTTTCTCTTCAGGTTGCAAACAAAAAAATGATAAAAGATGCAGTATTTTCTACAACATCTTTTATCATTTTCACTTACTTATTAGCAGCTTGCTCCACCAGTTAAATGAAGTTTTGCATCCAAGATCTCCTGTTTTCTTTCCAGAAGGTCATTTCCCAGCAACTGTTCTTCCACATTTTCGAATCCCAGACGGTCAATTGTCTCTACAAAACGCTCTCCTGTTCTTCCCTGTTCTCTGAACAGTAAAATTGCTTTTTCTACAATATCCAGAACTTCTTCTTTTGAAGTAAAGATTTTCTCTAACGCGCGTCCCTGTTTTACTTTTTTGCCCCAACGGCCTCCGATATAGATTTTGTATCCTCTTGTTCCATCTTCAATGGCGTCAAAACGACATTTACCCACACAACGGCCACAGTGATTACATACGTCTTCATCAATTTCCAGTACACCGTCAACCACTTTACATGCTTTGATCGGACAGGCAGCCACAACTGAACATTTCTTACATCCGTTACACTCGTCTTCATCAAAGTTTGGCACTAGCTGACCAACGATTCCCAGATCATTTAAATCTGGTTTTACACAGTTGTTTGGACATCCGCCTACGGCAATTTTAAATTTGTGAGGAAGTTTTACAGTATGGTATCCAAGATAAAATCTTTCATGGATTTCTTCTGACAGGGCAAATGTATCAATCTGTCCATACTGACAAGTTGTTCCTTTACATGATACTACCGGGCGTACCACAGAACCCGTTCCTCCGGTGATCAGTCCCGCCTGTGCGATATAAGCGCGAAAATCTTCAATTTTATCAAAAGGAATTCCCTGAACTTCGATGGTAAGACGGGTAGTAAAGGTAATATTTCCATTTCCGAATTTTTCTGCAGCTTCTGCAATGATCTGCTGTTGTTTGGCGGTGATCTTACCATTTACAGTGATAATACGGCCTGAAAAATTATCTGTTCCTTTGTTGTTCAAAAATCCAAGGCCCTTTACTCTTTTTACTTCTTCCGGACTGATTGTTAATGCTGACATCTCTTTTCCTCCTGTTTTCCATTTCAGTTATAACTGTTTTGTACTTTCATATGTTCTCTGCTTACAGTTTTCTGTAATCTTTTTACTCTTCATCATCAAAGTTATTAAATGTTGTACCGCCTTCCAGAACTCTTGTATTGGTATAGCCAAACTGTTTCAGGCGATTTTGGAGCATATACGCCCGTTTTCCCTTTGTACATACCAGCAACAGTTTTTCATCTTTTCCAAGGCTGTCTACCGGGCCTGTTACTTTTCCCAGATCTACAAATTCTGCCCCTTTCAGGGTTGGCTGCAAAGCCGCGTCAATCAGACGGTATTCTTCTGCTTTTCCATTTTCATATTCTTCCGGGGTAAAGGTTTCAAAGTTGCCTCTCATTTTATTCAGCAGTATATTCACCGTATGAACGAAAGGATGAATTGCTGTGGAAAATGGAGGAGCATAAGCCATATCCATATTTTCCAGATCAGAAACTGTGGCTTTCATGGTCAGAGCGGTTACCCCAATATCCACCATCTTATCTACGGCGCCTTTTCCCAGTACCTGAATTCCCAGGAACTTTTCTGTCTCCCTGTCTGCGATCATCTTTACAATAAAGGAGCCTGCTCCCGGGTAATAATGGGCTTTATCATCCACTACAGCAAGCGCTGACACCGGATCGAATCCTGCCGCTTTTGCCTGAGCCATAGTCAAACCAGTTCTTCCTGCGTTCAGACCCGGCAATTTGCACACTGCTGTTCCCAGAACACCGGGATAAGCTTTTTCTCTTCCCACAATATTTCCTGCCAGCAGTCTTCCTTCCATATTTGCGGAAGATCCCATAGGAGACCAGGCTGGCTGACCTGTGATCCGATTAGTCACCATGGCACAATCACCTGCCGCATAGATATCCTTGTCATTTGTCTGCATATATTCGTTTACCTTTACAGTCCGGTTTGGCATTAATTCAATTCCACTGCCTTCCAGAAATCCTGTGTTGGCGCGAATACCGATGGAAAGAACTGCAATATCTGCTTTCATAGCTTTTCTGCTGGTTTTTACTTTCTCCAGCTTTCCTTCTCCGGTAAATCCCTCCAGTTTCGTTCCGGTAAAGGTCATGATTCCCCGGTCTGCCAGATGATTTTCCACATACTCTGCCATCTCCGGATCAAACCCCGGCAGCACATGATCAGCCAGATCAATAACAGAAACCCGGATTCCCTGCTCAGCCAGATTTTCTGCAACTTCCAGACCGATAAATCCGCCTCCTGCCACAACTGCTCTCTTTACATCCTTTTTTTCAATCCGTTCTCTGAGAGAAATAGCATCCTGAGGTGTTCGCATAAAATAAATACCTTCCAGGTCCAGCCCTTCCATTGATGGTTTTATAGGAGAAGCGCCTGTAGCAATTACCAGTTTATCGTAAGAATACTGTGTTTTTTCACCTGTTTCTGTATGTATTGCCTCCACAATTTTATCTTCCCTGTTTACTTTTACCGCTTCCATCTCAGTGATCACGTGAACACCTGTCAGCTTTTCAAAACTTTCCGGCGTATTCACGATCAACTGTCCTTTTTCATGAATCACATCGCCCACATAATAGGGAAGACCACATCCGGCATAAGAAATATCTTTTCCCTTTGTGATAATTGTTACATCTGCGCTGTAATCTTCTCTTTTTAATTTTGCTGCCGCCTTTGTTCCAGCAGCCACACCACCAATGATCAAAATCTTCATACCCATCTCTCCTTTAATTTAATAGTTACTGTTTTCTGTTCTGAAGTCATTATAACACTTGCCTGCCATTATGAAAAGCGATATAATCTAATAAAATTCATAGGTAAAACCTATGAATAGAAAAATACTCTATTTTACAGGCAGGAGGAAATTTATGACAATACGACATTTGAAAATATTTCTCGCCGTGGCAGAAACAGGCAATATGAGCCAGGCCGCCAAGCAATTATATCTGGCTCAGCCTACAGTCAGCCAGGCCATCCGGGAACTGGAAGAACACTATGAAGCCAAATTGTTCGAACGTCTTTCTAAACGCTTATTTATCACTGAATCCGGAAAAGAATTATTAGTTTATTCCCGTCAGGTCGTTCATGCTTTTGATAAACTGGAACAGGATATGATCACTGCCACCCACCACGAGACACTGCGGATCGGAGCCTCCATTACAGTGGGAACCTGTCTTCTTCCCTTCTTTTTACAGGATCTTCAGGTAAAAAATCCCCGGGTCATCACAAAAAACTGTGTGACTAACACCAAATCCATTCAGGATCTTCTTTTAAAATCCGAATTGGATATTGCCGTGGTGGAAGGGCAGATCACCTCACCGGATCTGGTAGTTACACCACTGATTGATGATTATCTGATCTTGTGCTGTAGTCCTTCCCATCCTTTTGCATCCATGGAACAGATTCCCATACAACGGCTTCAGGGTGAAGATTTTGCCATGCGTGAAAAAGGCAGCGGAACCCGGGCTCTCTTTGAATATTTTCTTTCCAAACATCACATCACCGTTAATACACGATGGGAAGCCAACTGCCCCACCACGATCCGCAGAGCTGTAATTTATGACCACTGTTTATCTGTTATGTCTGTCCGGCTGCTGACTGATGATATAAAAACAGGATCAACTCATCCTATTCGCACTACCACATCAGAATTAAACCGCAGTTTCAGTCTGGTGCATCATAAGAATAAGCTGATTACTCCTGCCATGGAATCTTTTATTGAAATCGTCAAAAAATACCGTCATCCGGAAGATCTCAGTTGTCTGTGTAATTCTGTGCTCCTTCCAGAGTAAACCAGAAAGCCACACCATTATCAAAGTTTTTCACTCCACATTTCTGGTTCATGGATTCCATAATTGCTTTTACAATGGAAAGACCAATTCCGCTTCCCCCATACTCTCTTGTGCGGGCTTTGTCTACCTTGTAAAACTTGATCCAGATTTTATCCAGATCTTCTTCCGGAATAATATCTCCCGTGTTAAACACAATGGTTTTTACAATTCCATTTTCCTGTACACAGCGGATATCTATTTTTTTATCGTATTTTACATGATGAATGGCATTGGTCACATAATTGGTGAGAACTTCTTCCACCTTAAACTCATCTCCCCATACATAGAGAGGATCATTTTGCCGGAAGATAATCTCTGCCCCTGCCTGTTCTGCCAGAATTCCGGAAGACTGGATAATTCCGTTGATCAGAGCCGTCAGGTCAAACCTCTCCATATTGACCTGATCATTTCCAAACTCCAACTGGTTCAATGTGAGAAGTTTCTTTACCATCTGATTCATCTTATTCGCTTCATCAATGATTACCTCACAGTAAAACTCTCTGCTTTCCGGATCGTCGCTGATATTATCCTGAAGTCCCTCCGCATATCCCTGAATCAGAGCTATCGGAGTTTTCAGCTCGTGAGATACATTGGAAAGAAATTCCTTTCTCATCTCATCAATCTGCTCTTTTTTCTCAATATCTTTTTGCAGCTCATTGTTGGCTGTCTTCAATTCTGAAATCGTCTTCTCCAATATCTCTGACATTTGATTAAAATTATGTCCCAAAATACCAATCTCATCATCGCCCCCACTGGTATATTTTGCGTCAAAATCCAGATTGGCCATTCTCTGAGATATTTCTGTTAATTCCATCACCGGTCTGGTGATCTTTCTGGCAAAAACACTGATAAAAATACCTCCCAGGATTGTCACTATAATCCCGATCATCAGATAAAATCGATTGGAAATCTGAATACTCTCTTTAATTCCCTCCATAGGAGAGCGAATGATCACCGAAAGACCTTCATCTGTCTCGCCCCAGATTTCAAGGAATTCCATCTGTACCGTACTGTCTTTATTTTTTTGGATGGTGTAATCTCTGGATCGTTCCAGAATTACATCCCCCTCCTGCAAAAAACCATACATATAGCCAAACAGACGGTTTTTTAATGCTTCTGCATCTTCCCAGGTCAGGTTTACGGACAATTGAATCGGCTCTTTATCATGAAAATCCGCCACTACAATAGACAGGTTATTTGCAGAACAAAATCTGAGAATATCCAGATAATTGGATTCTCCCACCTCGCCGCACATTTTTGTATAACCGGATTTCAGGATTTCTTTTTTACTTTCCATATAATACCGTTCCATAAATCCCACATTAAACAGCACGATCAAACCGATAGCCAGAAAGACAAAGCTTAAAAAGAATGTGGTGATCTGCTGGCGAATGGACATTTTCATGATACCACCTCAAATTTATATCCCATACCCCAGATTGTCTTGATATATTCTCCTTTTTCTCCCATCTTACTTCTCAGTTTTTTTACATGAGTATCGATAGTTCTTGCATCCCCAAAATAGTCATAATTCCAGACATGATTCAGAATTTTTTCTCTGGAAAGAGCGATGCCCTGATTCTCCATAAAATACGTTAAAAGTTCAAATTCTTTATAACTTAAATCAATTCCTTTTCCGTCCACCGTAACCATGTGTGCCGTCTTATTTAACACAATTCCACCCAGTTCCATCACATCTTCCTGATCTCCCATACCGGATCTGCGAAGAATTGCTTCTACCCGGGCCACAAGAATCTTGGGACTGAAGGGTTTTGAAATATATTCATCCACTCCCAGCTCAAATCCTAAAAGCTCGTCCCGCTCATCTCCTTTTGCCGTCAACATAATAATCGGAACCTTCGAATGACTGCGGATCTCCCTGCACACCTGCCATCCATCCATCTTAGGCATCATCACATCCAGAATGATCAATGCGATATCTTTTTCCTGAAAAAACAAATCAACTGCCTCTTCTCCATCTCCTGCTTCCAGAACTTCAAAGTCTTTTTTCACAAGAAAATCCTTTACCAGCTTTCGCATTCTGCTTTCGTCATCTACCACAAGAATCTTTAATTTTCCCATTATTTACCCACCTCCGAATATTCTGTTGCCATTATACAAAAAAAGTATGTATCTTCTGTGACCAGATTAAATTTTTTTATGTTTTATCTTCCACTGATTTTCCATTGGGTAAGGATACCGAAAAGAGCCAGACATCCTCCTGCTGCCATCATATACAGTGGATTTTCCCAGTGAAGGATCTGAAAAAATCCGACCCCTCCACTGATTCCCCCACTGATACCGGTAAGCAGAATAATACCCGGTCTGGAAAATTTCACAAGAAGAACTCCCACGATAATACCCACTACAGCCCCCAGCACCAACAAAAATATCTTTTCTTTATCACTGGCGGGAAAGATTCTTCCCAGGGAAAAACCTGCCGATACAGTCATCAGCCAGCCCAGCACAAAAACCCCCACAAGATAAATCTCATAAGCGATCAGCCCGCAAACTGCCCCTGTTCCCAAAGACCCCCACCAAATTATCTGATTTTTCTCCGTAAGCTGGCCAAGTAGGATTATTCCCACAGTAAATCCTGTAAAAAAACCACACAATGCTACCCATAATTTCAACAGTTTATATCCCAAAAAACAGTTCAGAATTCCAAACAACAGTTTACACACTGCAAAAGCTGTTGTCATAGCTGTCGCTGCCTTTACTATTTCCACGTATTTTGATAAAATTTCCATAATAAATATCTCCACTGTTCTTTTTACTGCTTAGTAACATTTCTTACACGGTTCATATCCACTGTTTTCTGCCTCGCTCCGTGACATTTGACGGGCATTATCCGGATTCATTCTTCCACAATTCGGTTTGTTATGATATTTTTCTCCTGTAGCAGAAATCCACACCTGCTCTTCCTGTTCCGGAGTTGTCTCTACAATCTGATTGGAAGAACTATTTTCTGATTCTGTCTTTTGCTTCTGCTGGGGCTGGGTTCCTTTATCTCCAGGATCGCCTGGTGTATAGTCATTACACGGCTCCTGGTCCCAGGAAAGATTTTCTCCGTCACTGACTGCCACCACAGTTCCCTGTATATCTGTTCTGTATACAGAAATCTCCATGACCTGTAATTTATCCATTGTATCCTTATCCGGATGGCCATACTGATTGTCCGTACCACAGCTTATCACCGCATAAGCGGGAACTGTCTCCTGCAAAAACTCCCAACTGGTAGCGGTTGCAGAGCCATGATGACTGGGAACCAGAACATCGCAGGACAAATCCAGACCGGAATCGCACATAGCTTTTTCGCTGCTGCTTTCCGCATCTCCCGTAAGCAGAAAACTCTGTTCTCCATTGACCAGTTTCACCACCACAGAGTTTTTATTACTTTCTCCCGGCGTTGTTTTTTCCGGAGCCAAAACTGTAAAACTGCCGCTGCCAAATGGGTATTCGGTTCCTACAGAGGGATGTTCCATAGAAAGTCCTTCTTCATCCACCGCCTGAACAAATTTTCTGTAGGTTTCACTGTCATGCTCATAATCACTGGAAATTACCTTTTTCACATCAAAGGCATGAAGGCAGCCTATCAGTCCATACACATGATCCGCATCATAATGGCTGCTGATTACATAATCCAATGTGGTAACTCCCTGTTTTTGAAGATAAGATACCACAAAACTGGAGGTCTTTCTGTCACCTCCGTCATAAATCAAAGTCTGATCCCCGCACTGGGCAAATACTGCCAATCCCTGTCCCACATCAAGAAAATGCACTTTCAGTTCCTGATATGTTTCCGGTTCTTTTGGTTCCTCTGTAACCGCTGCGACTGCCGTTTCTTCCGGAGCTTCTGTAATTTCAGGTTCTTCTGTTACTTCTGGTGTCACCGTTATTTCCGGTGTTTCCTCTTCCGGTATATCGGTAACCTCCGGTGTTATTTTCTCAGATTCAAGTGTCTTGTCCGACTCTTTTTCCATATCAAAGGTTTCTGTCGTCACTCCTTGCATGGAATGCACATATTCTGCCGGAGGAACCGTAAGACACATCATCACAAAGAATAAGGAGGGAATAGCCGCTGCCACACCTTTGGGTACTGTGTACTTTTTCTGAATTCCTCTCCAGATGCCCGGAACCAAAAACAATCCAAACATAACACAGCAAATTCCAAATGCAGGCGTTTCAATAATCCCATAACCGCCGCCTATGATACACATAATTCCAAAAAACCATCGTAATCCATTTCCTATTTTTTTCATTTGTGCTCCTTCCTATTACCATGATTAAAATAGATCATTTGTGGTAACTATTCAGCCGTCTACTGTGAGGGTACTGAACAGTTACAATTTGTGACAAAAAAGAGCCATTACTGACTCTTTCTTAAAATTTCCAGCCTCTCAACAAACATATATAAAAAAGCGCCGTAGAAACGGCGCCTATCGTATGGACCTGGCGGGAATCGAACCCGCGTCCGAAAGCCTATTCATTCAGGCATCTCCCATCACAGTCATTCTTTTAACATTCCCTCAGGCTGCCGCCGGATGACAGGCTGCAACGATCAGTAGCTTCATGAAATCTTTTTTCTTCTCAAAGCTTTGAAGAAAAAGTACCCCGCGAAATTTGATGCCGCGACTTAAACAGCGGGAGGCTTAGGCCGCGACAGCTGCCATTAGGCAGCGTACGCTAAATTTTCGTCTGCGTTTAAATTTAATTTCCAGGTTGATGACGCAGTCCCGGGGCTGCGAATGGCTTCCCAAACTTCAAAACCCCCGTCGAAACCAGTACAAGCCCGAAGCTCTTCTTGGTTGGCAGACGTTTCTACGTCTCTTCATTATAATAACAGTCCCCAAAAATGTCAAGATACTTCTCAATAGAGATTTTTCACTTTGAAATCCCGTTCTGCTTCTCTTCTTTGATCTTTCTTTGCAATATCCTGGCGTTTATCGTAAAGCTTCTTTCCTTTTGCCAGACCGATTTCAACCTTAACCAGACTTCCCTTAAAGTATACTTTTAAGGGAACCAGTGTATATCCCTTTTCCGCAATCTTCCCCCGCATCTTGCGGATTTCTCCTTTATGAAGCAGTAATTTCTTTACCCGCAGAGGATCTTTATTGAAAATATTTCCTTTTTCATAAGGACTGATATGCATACCGTAAATAAATACTTCTTCGTTCTCAATCCTCACAAAAGATTCCTTTATACTACATTTTCCCATACGCAGGGATTTCACTTCTGTCCCGTGAAGAGAAATTCCCGCTTCATAGGTTTCTTCTATAAAATAATCATGATACGCTTTTTTGTTATTTGCGATCAGGCGGTTGCCCTTTTCTTTCGCCATACCATCCTCTCCTTACTTACCGACTAAGATAAAATCTATGCTCTTTGTGGTAATGTCCACCTCAGAAACCAATACCTGTACCGGATCTCCCAAATGGTATGTTTTCTGGGACATTTCACCTCTCAAACAATAGTTCTCCTCATCAAAAATATAATAATCATCCGTCAGCGAACTTACATGAACCAGTCCTTCCACTGTATTGGGAAGCTCCACATACATACCCCAACCGGTAATTCCGGAAATAATTCCATCAAAAGTTTCCAACAGATGCATCTGCATATATTCCGCTTTTTTCAGTTTCACAGTTTCCCGCTCCACTTCTTCTGCTCTTCTCTCCAATGTACTGCTTTTTGCAGCCACATCTTCTAAAATCTGAGCATAGTATAATTTTTTCTCATCTTTCATTCTTCCCCTGATCGTATCCTTGATGATCCGATGAATCTGCAAATCCGGATAACGGCGGATGGGTGAAGTGAAATGGCAGTAATGTTTTGCTGCCAGCCCAAAATGACCGCTGCACCCCGTTGTATACCTAGCCTGTTTCATCGAACGCAGAAGAAGACGGCTGATCAATGGTTCGCAGTCCTGCCCTTCAATAGATGTTAAAATTTCCTGAATCTCTAAGGGAGTAATTTCTTCATGAGCCTTATGCACCGGTATATCCTGATTTCTGATAAAGGTGAGAACTTTTTCCATTTTATCCATATCCGGATTTTCATGGGTACGATACACAAATGGAATTTCTCTTTCACAATATTCCTTTGCTACGGTTTCATTTGCCAGAAGCATAAAATCTTCAATGATCCGGGTTGCCACATTTTGCTCATAAGCCCGAATTTCTGTCGGTCTTCCCATTTCATCCAGATAAATTTTACTTTCCGGGAAATCAAAATCAATGGAACCTCTTTTTGATCTTTTCGTCCTGAGGATTGCTGACAAATCTTTCATATGAAAGAACATAGGAACTAATTCCTGGTATTCACTCCGCAATTCTTTATCCCCTTCTAAAATCCCTTTTACTTGGGTATAACTCATCCGACGGTCTACACAAATCACTGTTTCCGCTATCTTATGCCCCAGTATTTTCCCCTGGGAATCTATGTCCATCAGACAACTCAGAGCCAATCGGTCTTCTCCCTGATTAAGGGAACAAATTCCATTAGACAAACGTTTTGGCAGCATGGGAATTACCCGGTCAACCAGATACACACTGGTACCTCTCCGAAGAGCTTCCCGATCTAAAGCGCTCCCGCCCTGCACATAATTGGTTACATCCGCAATATGCACTCCCAGATGGTATATATTTCCTTCTTTTGTCAGAGAAATTCCATCATCCAGATCTTTTGCATCTTCTCCATCAATGGTTACAACGGTCCAGTCTCTCAGATCCATTCTTCCCTGAAAATCTCCTTCCAGAACATGATCTGGTACCCGGTCAGCCTGATTTTGAACTTTCTGCGGAAAATCCATGGGAAGCTCATACCCCCGTGCAATGGAAAGTACGTCAATTCCCGGCTGTCCTGCCGCACCCAGAATTTCCTTAATTCTTCCTTCCGGATTCTTGTTTTTTTCACCATAAGAGACAATCTTAGCCACAACCTTGTCCCCGTCTTCTGCTCCCATAGTATGTTCTCTGGGAATAAATATATCTTTTCCCATCTTTTGATTGTCCGGTATTACAAAGCCAAAATTCTGGCTTTTCTCAAAAGTTCCCACCACCTCTGAAAGTCCATGGCTGAGAATCTGAAGAATTTTCCCTTCTTTTCTGTTCCCTTTTTGTTCCGGCTTTACTTCCACCTGAACCCGGTCTTTATGAAATGCGTACAGGGTATCTTCTTCCGGAATATAAAGATCATCCTGACCTTCCACTTCCACAAAACCAAATCCCCGGGCATTTGCAATAAATGTACCCTCTAAAATCTCTCTGCGAGATACCTGTGCTTCCTGACGAACCTTTTCATATTTGCCCCTCCGGCAACAGATTTTTCCTTCTTCTTCCAGAGCGTCCAAAACCTCGAAAAGATCTCCTCTCTTTCCTTTAGGAAGCTGCAAAAGCATTGCTATATCTTTTGCTCTCATGGGATGATATTCTTTATTGGATATAAAATCCAGAATTAATTTTTTTCTGTTTTTTAATGTTTTTTTATTCACTGTTTCCTACCTGTCTGTGTAAAAAAAAGCTGCCGCATCTCTTGCATATAGTGAATATGATCATATCCCTGTATGCCGTTTCCTGCGACAGCCTCCGTTTCTGTTTGAAAGATTATTAAAAATTCATATTTAACACAACAGCCAGTGCCATAAACAAAATGGCCATGATCTTTGTTGCTTTTACAAGAGTTCCTTCCATGGAACGACCCTTATTTTTTCCCCAATAAGTATCTGCCATTCCGGAAATAGCTCCAAGACCTTTCTGTTTACCTTCCTGCATCAAAACGACTGTTGTTAATGCTATGCAATCAATTACAAAAATAACTGTCAGTACAATTCTTAAAATATCCACAATCACACCTCCTATGGTCAACCATTAGATATTCTACCATAGGATTATAGATATTTCAACAATTATTTCCGCAGATAAGGATTTTTATATTCCGCCGCTTTTCCCAGATATTCTTCAATGCGAAGAAGCTGATTGTATTTTGCCGTACGGTCAGTCCTGCAGGGGGCTCCTGTTTTTATCTGCCCGCTGCCACAGGCCACTGCCAGATCCGCAATAAACGTATCCTCTGATTCTCCGGAACGGTGAGAAATCACTGTTCGATACCCCTGCTGCTGCGCCATCGTCACTGCATCTAAAGCTTCCGAAAGGGTACCTATCTGATTTACCTTCACCAGAATACTGTTGGCCGCTCCCAATTGTATTCCACACTGGAGCCGTTTGGGATTAGTTACAAAAAGATCATCTCCCACCAGTTGAACTTTCTTTCCCAGTCTCTCAGTCATCGCCTTCCAGCCATCCCAATCTTCCTCTTCCAGTCCATCCTCCAGAGAAACAATGGGAAATTCTTTCAACAATTTATCGTAATATTCTATCATCTCCTCTGATGTCCGATAAATCTCTTTTTCAGCCATCTGGCTTTCTCCCGGAAAATAATATGATTTTTTCTCTTCCACATATAACTCGCTGGCTGCCACATCAATAGCCAGGGCAATATCTTCTCCCGGCTGATATCCCGCTTTCTCGATAGCTTCCATCATGACTGCCAGTACTTCCCGGGGACTTTTCAAATCCGGTGCAAACCCACCTTCATCTCCCACTCCGGTGGATAATTTTCTCTTTTTCAAAATAGTTTTTAATCTCTGATAGACTTCTGCACCCATCTGCAAAGCTTCATGAAAACTCTCCGCTCCCACAGGCACAATCATAAATTCCTGGAAATCCACCGTATTATCTGCGTGTTTTCCCCCATTTAAAATATTCATCATAGGTACGGGCATTTTCTTTGCGTGAACCCCTCCCAGATACTGGTAAAGAGGAAGACGAAGGGCTTTTGCCGCCGCCCTGGCCACCGCCAGCGATACCCCAAGAGAAGCATTCGCTCCCAGACTACTTTTATTATCTGTTCCATCCTCTTCTTTCAAAATAGTATCAATATAAATCTGATTTAGGGCATTTTCTCCCACAAGCCTGTCTGCAATCCTTGTATTCACATTATGGACAGCCTGTAAAACACCCAGTCCTCCAAAACGTTCCTCTCCATCCCGCAGTTCCACTGCTTCATACTTTCCTGTAGATGCTCCTGAAGGCACAATTGCTCTTCCTGTATATCCATCAATTCCCATAATTCCTTCTCCCACAGTAACTTCCACTTCCACCGTAGGATTTGCCCGGGAATCCAAAACTTCTCTGGCGTAAATTCTTCGAATCGGTAAATAACGGTACATGGTAAACCTCCTATTCTACTTTTCCTGTCTGTAACAGTATTTCCGATTTTTCATAGCTTATAACGCCAAAAAGAAAAAGACTCCTGAAACTTCAGATTATTCTCTAAAGTTTCAAGAGTCCTCATACCTGAACAATTATTTGAAGTTTTATTTTCTTACCAGCAAGGATTTTCCTGTCATTTCTTCCGGCTGTTCCATACCCATCAACTCGATCAGAGTAGGAATAATATCTGCCAGGCATCCGCCTTCACGCAATGTATAAGCCGGATCTGCATTTACCAGAATAAATGGAACCGGATTTGTGGTATGAGCAGTAAATGGTTCACCTGTCTCATAATCTACCAACTGTTCTGCATTTCCGTGGTCTGCGCAGATAAACATCTGTCCGTCTACTTCTTTTAACGCTTCTACTGCTTTTCCAACACACTCATCAACAGCTTCTACTGCTTTGATTGCTGCGCCTTCCACACCGGTATGACCTACCATGTCCGGATTAGCAAAGTTGATAATGATCACGTCGTACTTGTCAGATTTGATAGCATCTACCAGTTTGTCGCAAACTTCATAAGCGCTCATCTCCGGTTTCAGATCGTAAGTTGCAACCTTCGGAGATTTAACCAGAATTCTGTCTTCCCCTTCGTTTGGTTCTTCAATACCACCGTTGAAGAAGAACGTAACGTGAGCATATTTCTCTGTCTCCGCAATACGAGCCTGTGTCATATGATGCGCAGCCAGATATTCTCCAAATGTATTTTTGATCTCCTGTTTATGGAATGCTACCAGTTTATTCTGAATGGTATCATCATAATCTGTAAAGCATACATAAGTAAGATCCAGTCTTTCTCCTCTTTCAAATCCCTTAAACTCATCATCACAGAATGCACGAGTGATCTCTCTTGCTCTGTCAGGACGGAAGTTGAAGAATACAACAGAATCTTTATCCTGGATCATAGCTACCGGTTTTCCATCTTTTTCGATAACAGTAGGCATTACAAATTCATCTGTCTTATCGTCATTGTAAGAAGCCTGCACTGCCTCTGCTGCATCTGTTCCTTTTACGCCTTCTCCTTTAGTCAGAGCGTTGTAAGCCAGTTCTACACGATCCCAGCGATTATCTCTGTCCATTGCATAGTAACGTCCGGAGATCACACCGATCTGTCCTACCCCAATCTCTTTCATCTTTGCTTCCAGAGCTTCCACATAACTCTTTCCTGATGCCGGAGGTGTATCACGTCCATCCAGGAAGCAGTGTACATAAACTTTTTCCAGTCCTTCTTTTTTTGCCAGTTCCAGCAATCCATAAAGATGTGTATTATGGCTGTGTACACCACCGTCAGACAGCAGCCCCATGAAATGCAGTGCAGAATTGTTCTCTTTTGCATTCTTCACTGCTGCCAGTAATGCTTCATTTTTAAAGAAATCACCATCCTGAATCTCTTTTGTGATTCTGGTCAGTTCCTGATATACAATACGTCCGGCTCCCATATTCAGATGGCCTACTTCAGAGTTACCCATCTGACCTTCCGGAAGTCCTACTGCCATTCCGCTGGCATTTCCTTCCACAAAAGGACACTGGGATTTTAATTGATCCATCACCGGTGTCTTCGCTTCACACACAGCGTTCGCTTCACATTTGTCATTCAGTCCATATCCATCCAGTATCATTAAAACGGTTGGTTTTTTACTCATATTATCCTCCTATTTATGCATATAAAGGTACACCCTGAGGGCATACTATTCATCGCTATTCATATTGTAACAGAAAAACAGATTTTTTCAAGAAACATCTCTCCATTTTCTTGTATTTTTTCTGTTCATTCGTTAAAATATTCGGGAGAGGAATATTATATTATGCGGAAATTTCAGGAAAAGGAGAGTTATCATGAGAGGATTGGATACTCCCGTAAAGAAAATACGGAGAAAAATTTTTACAGAAATTGCGAAAGTAGGGTTTTATTCCAATGACGAAACATTAATTGCCGACATTGAAGCAATCCCCTACTCTATCGTTCAGGAAAAAGCTACTTATCGCGAAAGCATTTACAGGGAACGGGCAGTGGCCAGCGAGCGGGTACGTCTTGCCATGGGTATGTCTCTTCGCCCGGAAAACAAAGCGGTTCACATCACATCCGGTATAGAAGCCAGCAACATTGATGAAAAATATTATGAACCACCTTTGATGCAGGTAATTCCTTCTGCCTGTGATGCCTGTGAAACTAACATATATGAAGTCAGCAATATGTGCAGAGGCTGTGTGGCCCATCCCTGCTCACAGGTTTGTCCCAAGGGAGCTATTTCCATTATCCACGGGCGTTCTGTGATCGATCAGGAAAAATGTATTCACTGCGGAAAATGTAAAGCAGTCTGTCCCTACGATGCGATTTCCCACAAGGAACGTCCCTGTTCAAAGGCCTGTGGAGTAAATGCCATCGAAAGCGATTCCCAAGGCAGAGCTGTGATCAATAATGACAAATGTGTTTCCTGTGGTATGTGTATGGTCAATTGTCCTTTTGGAGCCATTTCTGATAAATCCCAGATTTTCCAGTTGGCTCACGCTTTAAAAGAGGGAACAGAAATCATTGCGGAGGTAGCGCCTGCTTTTGTCGGACAATTCGGACCGAATGTCACTCCCAAAAAATTCAAGGCTGCTCTTCTGGCTCTCGGTTTTTCTGAAGTATACGAAGTTGCCCTTGGCGCGGATATCGGAGCTATTTCCGAAGCCCATCATTATGCGGAAAAGGTGCATACAGGAGAGCTTCCTTTTCTTTTAACCTCCTGTTGTCCTTCCTGGGCTGCCCTGGCAAGAAATCAGTTTCCTACTCTGATTGACAGTATTTCTCAGGAACTGACTCCTATGGTTGCCACCGCCCGTAAGATCAAGCAGGAACATCCCAACGCCAAACTGGTATTTATCGGTCCCTGTGCTTCAAAGAAACTGGAGGCTTCCCGCACCGATGTACGAAGCGATGTGGATTTTGTTATCACCTTTGAAGAACTGGTGGGAATGTTTGAAGCAAAAGAGATTGATATCAAAAGTTTTGAAGGAGATTCTTCTTTCCATGATGCTACCGGAGCAGGTCGTGGCTATGCTGTTTCCGGCGGTGTTGCCAGCGCTGTAGAAGCCTGTCTGAAAGAATACTATCCGGATATTCCTGTTCACATTGAACACGCTGAAGGTCTGGCAGAATGTAAGAAAATCCTTACCCTGGCAAAAGCAGGAAAAATAAAGAATTGTATGATTGAAGGTATGGGTTGTCCTGGAGGATGTATGGCTGGAGCCGGAACCATTGCTCCTTATAAAACTGCCGCTGCAGAACTGAAAAAATTTGTAAACTCTTCCAGCGAAAAATTACCTCCAAAAGAATTAGAAGAAATTAAACTGGATTAATAAAAATTGAAAGCCGTATATCAAATCGCCTGCTGGTTTTTTGATATACGGCATTTATTTAATATAAAATAATAGGAAATCCTTTTGCCACTGTTTCATAAATAATTTTTGCCTGTTCCAGAGGCAGGTTCACACATCCATGACTTCCATTTGTCTTATAAACCTCTCCTCCATATTCGGAACGTTCCAGGTCATGAAGTCCCTGACCATAAACAAAAGGCATCCAGTAATTTACTTTTACTTCATAACCATAAAAATCACTGCTCAGGGTATAAGGACTTGCTTTATATGCAATCGGCCATGCTCCCTTATATGTAGCTGTTTCTTCTTTCGGCGTTCCTGTTACCACATCTGTCTCAGTAACCAGTTTTCCGTCTTTATAAAGCCACAAATGCTGCTTTTCAATACTGACCTCCACATAATTTCCTACCAGATCGTCTGTACCGTTCCTCTTATAACCTTCTTTCTTATAAACAGGTTCCCTGGTCACTTCCTGACCGGAATTCAGTTCTGTCATTACCTGCTGAAACTCTGCTTCCTGATCGATCTGATATCCGTATTCATTGTGTTCCAGCTTAACTGTTTCTCCTGTACTGGTTTTAAAATTTCGATCTCTGTAGATTGTATTATATTTGGCCGCCAGTTGTGAGATAAAATCTCTCACCGGTTCCTCCGATAATTTTACTTCCAGTCCTTCTACCGTCATCCAGGAACATATCATGTCAGAAGTAATCTGTTCCGTAGTATCTCCAAACTGATACGTGATCGTTGTTCCTCTGTAGGAATCCAATTCTCCGTTCAGACTGTTCATCTGATTGACCAAATCTTCCTGCTGAGAAGTAATATTCGGTTTAATATAAATGGTGTCATCTACTTCTACTTCCAACACCTCCGGCAAGTCTCTTTGTTCCACCACATTCTGCAGTGCGTTTTCTACACATTTTTGAAATTCGCTGTCAGAAATTTTATTTCCATTGACTTCCGGAATAATTACAAATTTCCCCTGTTCTGCATCGTAATTTACATAGGCATCTGCGGAATCTTCTCTCTCTCCTCCCACCTTTTCTGCTGTAAATGCTGATGCAAAAGTCTCTCCAGAACAAAGAACTTTGTATGTCACTTCTTTATTTTTTGCTTTTTTGAAAATCTGAAGTTCCGGCTTCTGTGAATCTATGATGTTTTCAAATTCCTGAGCCAAAGCCTCCGTATCCAGAGAATATCCTGCCTCGCCTAAAGTCAGACGGTAAATTTCTTCTCCATTCTCTTTCACACTCACCGGATGTTCCTGAAATTCTTCATTCCATTCCTCGGCAGCTTCTTTTGCCGTTTTCCCCCAAACGGATCTGCCATTGACAGTGATTTTCATTCCAAATCGTTCTTTTATTCTGCTTGCATCTACTGCCAGCATAGCTCCTACTGCTATTACCAGAAGCAATATCAGAATACCTGTTATAATCCCCACTCGTTTCCAAAGCTTTGCTTTGTCTGTTATTTTTCCTTTTCCTTTCTTCCCATTTCCCTTTGTCTTCATGTCTGCCTCCAAACTTATCATTGGAAAGAATTTCTTCGTTTTTCAGAAACTGTTTCTCTCCCCTTACAGTTTCCTTTTGTCAAACATTTAACCACATGCATTTCTTTTTGTCAATTATCATTCCGTAATAAAAATATTTCATTTTTCTTAATTTTATGGTCAAAATGAAAATTTCCCCAAAAACTGCCGACGGTGTAACACCGCCCAACAGTTTCCGGGGAAATATATTTTTTATTTTACAGATATTTTCTCATAGCTGCTTCTACTACATGGCCTACCAGTACAGAAGTTGTAACGCTTCCTACACCGCCAGGAACAGGAGTGATCGCATCTACAATCGGCTCAGCTTTTGCGAAATCAACATCACCGCACAGTTTTCCTTCTGCATTTACATTAATACCTACATCGATAACTGTCTGACCTGCTCTCAGATAAGTGTCGTCTACCACACCGGCGCGACCAGCGGCAACGATTACAATATCTGCCTCCTTCACAACAGAGGGCATATCAACGGTTCTTGTATGACATACAGTAACTGTAGCATTCTTTTTGATCAGCATCATAGCTGCAGGTTTTCCTACTACCAGACTACGTCCGATAACGACAGCCTTTTTACCTGTGCAGTCAATTCCGTAATGATCCAGAATTTCCATACAAGCCTGTGGTGTACATGGTGGGAAACCAACCTGCTTTCCTGTAAATACACCGGACATGGAACCATCTGTCATACAATCCACATCCTTTGCAGGATCCAGAGCGTTTTCAATCACAGACTGATCCAGATGTTTTGGCAGCGGACGGAATAACAATACGCCGTGGATACTGTCATCTTTATTTACTTTATCAATAGTTGCCAACAGCTCTTCCTGTGATACATCTTCCGGAAGCAGGAATTTTACACATTCCACGCCGAGAGTCTCGCAACGTTTTGTTGCTCCTCTTTCATAAGAAATATCGCTGCCGTTTTCACCCACACGGATGATTCCCAGTGTAGGATTGATTCCTTTTTCTTTTAATGCTGCTACATTTCCTTTGATTCTCTCATTTAATGCTGCTGTTACTTCTTTTCCTAATAACTGTTTTGCCATTTTCCGGTTCCCCCTTATTTCAGTCTGCCTAAAACACTGTCAAATACTTCATCTGCCAGTTTCGTATATTTTTCCAACATTGCATCACATTTTGCATTTAACTCTTCTGCATATTCTCTGTTCTGCATGGATTTTGTGTTAATATAAACATTCAGACTTGCACCTTTCAGTGCAGCTTTACAGAATGCCACGCCAACACCGGCGTCACTGATAGCCAGAGCGGAACCTTTTGCTGCAAATTCTACGATGATATCAATCGCTTCACAGCATTTTTCCATAATTTCCATTGGTACAGAGCAGGCGTCTTTCAGAACGATCTCCATCACTCTCGCTTTTTCTGCCTTCTCTTCTTCTGTAGCGCGAGGCATACCATATGCTTTTGACAGGGGTTCAAAAACTTCCGCATCTCTCTCAATCAAAGTAAGAAGCTCTTCCTGAAGTTTATCAGATTTTTTCTTCAGCTCCCACATTTCTTCTTCTACATCCGCATATTTTTTCTTACCTACTGTCAAACTTCCCACCATATTGCCCAGTGCAGTTCCGATAGCTCCTACCAGTGCAGATGCTCCGCCGCCTCCGGGAACCGGCGCTTTTGATGCCAATACTTCTACAAATTCATTACATGGTACAGTTGAAAATCCCATTGTCGTAATTCTCCTTTAAGTTAAAACATGTTTTTCTTAGAACAGTCCTGTGATCTTACCTGTCTCGTCTACATCGATTTTCTCAGCAGCCGGTACTTTTGGCAGACCTGGCATGGTCATGATC
>DETV01000084.1 GCA_002361775.1 Eubacterium sp. UBA3279 | reverse complement strand
GTTTAATTTGCCGGATAACACTTTCTTCACTTCTCTTCTATTATCTTCGCTATATTCATCAAATTTTGCAAGACTAAATTCTTGTCTTATAACAATCAAGGTCTCCCTTCAATATCTTAACTTCTTATTCATCAGTTTACCCCGTATCCATCAAGAACACAAGTAAACTTGCACTCCAAAATCCTTTATTTTCCCCCCTGCTTGTCCTCTTCCAAACTCCTTTCTGTCACCTCCTGCATAGCCCTTTCTACTTTCTTCGTATTCGCCTCGATAAATACCTTCAATATATAATCGGCGGTCACTTCCGCAGTATTCGGATTATGAAAACGATAATTCAGTTTTTGTTTCTTCATAGCGGCGCTCCCACCTCCCTTTTCTCTTTGTCCATTACTATGAAAATACCTACTGAAATAGTCCTAAACATCCAACAAAGTCTTTACCTCTCGGACTTTATCTTTGAAAATTTCCGCTCTCCTGTTCTTACTTCTATTATTTTGTTCTATTCCTTTACTAGAAGATGTATTTTCACCTTCCATCAAGTCGGCTTTCCACCCCCTTCAGAAGACACATTACCGTCCGTCTGTAAATCGCCTTTACGAAATCTTTTCCCGGTACTAAAACATATAAATGCTTTGGTCTGGAAAATCCGCCAAACTTCCGACACAACAATCCTGCTTTCTCCAATTCTTGTAACGCCTTCTTCACTAACGTTTGGCACTTATCCAGCTTTTGAGATAACTCCTCGATGGGAAATACGCCATATACTCTCCCTTGTTCATTCACCCATGTTTAACATTTTCGATTTTCTCCCCATGTCATCCCATGAGTTACTTCTTGCCGGGGACACCCCAGACCCATCAAAATGTCTTGTCTTTTACAAAAATGTAAAAGCAGCACTTCGTGAAAAATTGATATTAAAAGACAAAAACAGCCATACGATTTCATCTCTGAAATCATATAGCTGTATTTACCCAAAAATATATAATTTTTGTCGCAAAGCCAATTAGCGGGTATTGGGATGCTCCCCTGCAAGGGAATACTCTGGATAAAAATATGCAAGAAATTGCAATATGGTAATACCAGGGTGAATCTTGCTCTTATATAATCATAATCAGCGTAAGTACTTCTATTACACCTTAATTTTTATAATCCTGATAATGTTCTCATTACCAAATCTACATCTTTATTTTCAAGCTCCTGTATAATGTGCAAATACGTTTTTTGTGTAGTTGTCATGCTCGCATGTCCAAGTCTCCTTGCCACACTCGCAATTGATACTCCCGCAAACAATAACAATGAAGCATGTGTATGACGCAGACCATGAATTGAGATTTCAGAAATTCCACATGCTTTGCAATGTCGAGCAAGCACATCATTTACTGTTGAATTGTATATTTTTAATTCTCCTATAAAAATGGGTTTATCAGGCGGAAGTTCTTTAGTCAAAACAGAAAATTTTACTACAATCTGCCAATCAATTTGAATTTTCCTGACCGATGATTTATTTTTTGTCGGCAAAAAACCTCCATTGCCTTTATAATCCCAATTCGGTGTATCTTTAATGTCAAGATCCGCAATCAATGTATGTAATTCAAACTGATTTAGATATTTGATTTTCTTTGTTTTTGGTGTTTTCCCCTTAATAATCGCCTTTCTGGTTGGATCTCTTGAAAGTAACCCCTCATCAACAGCATCAAGAATTGCACCTTTCAATTGATGGTGAAAATCCAATGTTGTCTGTCTTTCGTGTTCCTTCGCATATTCATTTAAAAGCTGTTGATATACGGTTCTTGTCAACTCAGAAACCTTCACTTCCGGTATCAATTTTTCCACCCATTTTTGTGTCATTAAATACTTTGCTAAGGTTGCTTCTCTTATTGCTCCTTTTTTATATACTTCAATCCACTGAGCATAATACTCATAAAATAATGATGTTCTGTTCATATCATTAAGCATAAGTTCCCTCTCTTTCTGAAATACTTACGCTGATATAAACAATTAAAAATCAGCTTTCAAATTAGGCAACTGTTAAAAGTGGTTTTATTTCTTCATCTAGTAGTTTTCTTAACTCCGCCATCATTTTTGTATAATATTTAAACTTCGGCAATGCTTTTTCCTGAGATAATTTATAACTTGTATAATCCACAGTCATTTTAATTGCACTTTCATTAGGAATTTCTCCGTCCTGATAGTGCGTTGCCGCATACATCACATCCTCCCTATTCATCTACATCAACTAAATCATTATTTGCATAAGCCTGAAATGCCATAGTGGTCTGCGTATCCAAATCTTTTCGGTCTATCAGAAAAATGGCTTTATCAATAGAAGGAATATCCATCAACAGATTTCGGGTTGCCTTATAAGAAGTCAGAGTTTTTCCAGAACCTGTCGTATGCCATACAAATCCTGATTTTCCCTGTTTTGATGCTTCTCTGATTGCCTTGATTGCATGAATCTGGTATGGACGTAACAATATCAAACGTTTTGCATCTTCATCTAATACTGTATATCTTGAAATCATCTCATGCGCTTCCGGAATTCTAAGTACACTCTTTGCAAAATCAAGATAATCTGGAACTGGATTGTTTTCCTGATCCAGCCATCCACTAATAAATTTAGGATTCAATTCTGTATCACTGGCAGCCGAAAAATATTTTGTATCCACACCATTACTAATCACAAGCGTTTTCTTATTATTTTACTACTTCTTCACACTTACGATGATATGAAGTTATATCCTATAAATCTTATATTTCTGCCTGAATGATATGTCCAAAATTCATCTCATCTTTAAAAAGATCATACACATATTCTGAACTTTCCATATATAAACCGGTTTCTTTATCCTGAAGCTTTTCAAAAACTTCTGAATTATAAAACTTATTCATAGCCTCATCATATTCTATATTCTGATCCGAAGAGAACATATCAACAACATCCTGAACTATATATTCTATCAACAGTTCCTGCTTACTCATATTACTTTCCTACCTTTCGCAAAAGTTTTATACTTTTTTCTGTATGAAAAGAATACTGTGATGAGGTCTTCTTATATATCATTCCTTTCAACAAGGTTTCAAAATCAATAATTTCATTTTCATACTGACGAAATAATAATGCCATATTATCATCCGCAACAGGACCAATAACAATGTCATATTTATTGTCCTTATTACACAAAATATCTTTCTCATTTGTAAATAATCTATTTCTATTATTCATGACAAATTTTGCCCATTCTTCCGTTGTTTCTAAGCCAAAATTTTTAACCTTGATATCATCTATTTCCCTGAAATCATCTTGTATTTCAAAGGTATTTACAATAGGAGAACCACCATAAATCTTTGACACCCTTATAGCCATTTTTTCTGCCTGCTCTTTTATGTCTGTCAAATAAAACCCTTTTCCAAAATCTTTATATGGTCTGCACATTGCCAAATTTATACTATCAATTACAATATTGCTTCCGTGATATAATCTCATAACACGCCTCCATTTTTTCGACACAACATCCCCAAATCTTCTATTATTGTTCCAAAATCTAAGGTGTGCTCAACTTCATAGTTTTCTTTTATAAACGCAATACCTTTAAATTCAAAAAGGTAACGAAATGCTTCTTGTATGCTGATATTATAATGTTGTGCAAATTCGTTTACACACGCAATAGTAAAACCTATTTTCTTTTTCTTTTCATTCATGTAAAACCTCCTATTCTTTAGCAAACGATTGTTTACAGCGTAAGTCCTCTCTTGTTCTCATACTATTTTTCTCTATGGGCTTCTTTTTTTATGTTCCCACTTCAGTTCTAAATTCACGCTAATTCTTTAAACAAACATATTTTGCAACATAAATTTCTTAATTTTCTGCAATTCTTCATACTTCCGCTGGTGAAGAGTGATGAGATTATCGAGGCTATCAAAATACTGTGAAATTACCGTTTGTTCTTCTATTTTCGGAAAAACAACAGGTCCTTTTAAAGCATTCGCATCTGATACTTTCATGTCATTTTTAGCACCTTTATTTACCAATGGATGCATATATGAATTCATACGAGAATCCGACTCAAAATATATTTGAACAAATTCAGAATCTACATTTTTTTTAGGTTTATATACTGCATACAAAGTTGATACAATCCCTATTTTCCCTTTATTTGTCTTAATAATACCGTACGGATTGGATTTCAACGGTGACTTTGTATAAACAACATCTCCAGTCTCAACTACTCCATAATTTGCTACTGATGCTCCAGCAAATGATCTCCCTTGAAATTCTATCTGGTTCACTATTCCAAATTCACCAGAAACTGATAAAACATCTTCTTTCCCTAATAACTCCTCTCGATTCTTTTCCCTAGATACTTCAAGGTAGTCTTCCAACTTACGCTGTTCCCAAGCGATTAGAATACAAATCAATATCTGTAAATAAATCCGCAAATAACGGGTCACTCTGTTCAATATTATTAAATGCTTTTTGTAATTGTTCTCGATTAAAAGAATTATTTCGTGCAGCCTCCGCAAAATTTGTATATGTTAATTCCGGTTCAATCACATAATGGCAAGATGATTTTATTTCATCTTTCAATTCTTCTGCACTTTCCTCTTTCAAGGCGTCTCTATATACATCCAAAGCAATTTTTAACGTTTCTGGTTTTTCATCATAAAGTAAATCATAGACCTTTATTAAAAAAGAATCTGATAGATACTTATAAAAAACAATTCCTAACAGATAATCTTTATATTCATTTGCATCCATTTTTGAACGCAGGATATCTGCTCCGCTCCATAATACACTAATCAAATCTTTACTGTTTTCCTGCTCCGCCATTCTAACTTATCTCCTTTAAAATTTTCCTCCATTTTATTTAACTTTCCACTTTATAGAAATGCTTCATTGTTTCTTGAAGATCCTCACTAAAATCACTTAATTCGTCTAATGTAATTGCTCCTTCATTCAATAGTGACAGCATAATATAGAATTGATTTGATCGACTCATTTCACACTGCACTCCGCAATCCTTCTTATCTTGACGGATTCTCTTTTCCAATGCCCAAAATTTTTCTGAAGCATCCCCTTCGCCACTCAATAATTCTATATATTCCCTATTCAACTTTTCCATATATGCTTCTTGCCAACCAGAAATCTTACTTCGAAACACTTTCCAATCCTTTTCTGAAAATCTATTCATCTTTACATTTCCTCCACACACATTAAAATCCAGCTTTTCGTAGTTCATCCATCATAGCAGGTCTTCTTTTGTAATCTTTTTCAGATAAGACATTAAGTATTTATATGCCTTTCTATCTGCTGTCCGAGCTGCTCCATTCTTCACATATTGCACATACATATCCCTGACTTCATTCGGTAAATGTTTTTTCAGTACTTTTTCATACTGATCCAATGTATATATAGAATTATTCTTCTGAATTTCCTGGAGCAATCTTTCAAATAAGTTTTCTTCTATATTTCGCTGCATACATTCAAATACTTGATATTGAAGTTCCTGTTCATATTCTTTCTGCATATTTCTTTTTTCGTAAATTTCAATTAATTGCTGTCTCTGCTACCAAGCCCGCTTGATTATCGTCCATTTTTTTACTTTCTTTCAATACCGAAATCGTTTCTACATACCTTCTGCCTGACAAGTGTTCCTGTATTTCCATCTTTCGGATTTCAGAAAAATCCCTATATTTCTACCGATAATCCCTTATTTCCTGTTTAGAATAATTCAATTCTTCCATCAAACGAATCCGTGCAGTTATGTTATTGACCATACCATAATACGCTGAATACGAATCACCGCTGTAATTTTCTTTTTGAAACTTAGTAATTTTTTCATCTAATATATAAAGTTTCTTTCGAAGCATTTCTTCATCATGAAACTCATTCAACAAAAAATCACTAATATAATCTTCCATATAATCAATTACCTGTTTTTTCAACCGAATCATATGACACGGTGTTATCGGCGCATACTTTGCCATAATCTTGTTATATAGAAAATCATCAGAAGCTGCCTGTGAAAATACAATTTCCTGCAATTCCTCTATTGGAATTCTAGCAATAATCTCTTGTAATTCTTTATTTTGTTCCTGCACCTTTTCAAGATAATTTACTGGTATTTTGGTATCAATTTCCCCTTCGTCTATCTCGTACAAAACTGCAGCCATATGTTTACACTACTTTCCCTCTGCTTCAATGAAGTAACACAATCTTCTTCATAATATTTCAGCCCTCATTCCAATATATGTGCACGAAACAAATTTTTCCATGGTTTCATTTACTTTGTCCCCCAGTCATTCCTAATACATGATTGTCAAATCTCCCAACCTGCCACTCTACTTTCTACACTTTATTTTAACTGATTTTTATCTGCAACTCAAGAAAATGAACAAAAGAAAAAGACCACATTTCTGCGATCTTTCCCAACTCTATCCCCTCTCTTTATCTCATCACATACAAAACCTTCACAAAAACCTCTTTTGTTACTACCGTATGTACCGTACTCTTACTAACTCCAAATTTCTTCGCCGTTTGCCGTACCGTAGCCTTTCTTTCTATAATATACTCTGCAATTTCAACCGCTCTTTCTTCGATATAATCTTTCACAAAAATTCCCCTGGATACATCTTTTTACAATGTATGCAGGGGAATTATAGATTATGTTCGCACAACTCTCTTATATTAGTTTTTACTATTCACAGAAAATGTTCCTGTTATTTCTTCCACCTTCCTCGCTTGTGATTTTATCCTGTTTTTCTTTTTAGTTTTCTGCTGCGTCTACAGTTCCCATAAATTGTGGAAATTTCATTTTCTGTATGATTCCGATAATCTGCCCGGATAAAAGAACCGTCAAAATAGAATACATAATCCGGCTTAACGTAATATAACTAAGTGACATAAACAGTACCACCAGATCACTGACCAGATAAACCCATTGGATATCCACTGGCAAAACGGTGGACAAACTCATGGCAAGAGCATCATCTCCTGTCGGGGCGCCGCCAACACGCACACAGATTCCCACACTGACACCTACAAATAAAGCTCCCACCACTGCAGCCAGCAAAGGCTTTTCACCGATTTGCGGAAACAGCGGATCAAACTGTTCAAATATTCTATAAAAAACAGAAAATCCTATGGCTGATATAAAAGAATATGCCAAAAATCTTTTTCCTAAAATTTTCCATCCCAAAAGGTAACAGGCTACAGTCAAAATAAATCCGGAAAATGATGGCGATATGCCAAACCAATATTCCAAAAGTAAGGTCAATCCCAGGATACCTCCCTCTGTAACTTTTGAAACAGAGTGAACATTATATAACCCAAAGGCCAACAGCGCGCTTGCCCCCAGCAATATCAGTACAGATGATATTTTGATTTCTTTCCAAAATGAACGCATTTTTAATTTCCTTTCCTTTTTACTATAATAAGATGTTATAATACTTTTATACTTATTATAAACTCTGGTATTATACCAGAGTCAATCAGGAGAATATGTAATTATGAAAAAATATTTTAAAATAGGCGAAATTTCCAAATTGTATGGAATTGGAGTAGATTCTATTCGCTATTATGAAGAAATTGGTCTGATAAAGCCGGAACGCTCGGAATCTGGTTACCGTCATTACAGTATCCATGATATCTGGCGTCTCAACGTAATACGGGATCTTCGCTCCATCGGTTTTACCATGGAGCAGATAAAAGAATATCTGGATAATCACAATACCGCTTCTTCTCTAAAACTTTTGGAAGAAGAACAAATGGCTATTCACAAACAACTGTTACGCCTTCAGCAATTGCAAAAAAATGTTGAGCATCGTCTGCATACCATTCGCTCTGCCCTTGCTCTCCCTTTAAATGAAATTACCCGGATTACTTTACCTCCCCGTTGGTGTCATAGTCTCTCAGAAAGTTATTCTGCCGCTGAAGAAATGGATCTTCTTATTAAGCATCTCATAAATCTGGATACAAAACGGCTTTATATCATAGGAAATAATCAGATGGGAACTGTCATTGCTCTTCCTTCTTTACTGGAAAAAAAGGAAATTTCTTATCAATCTGTATTCTTAATCGACGAACAGGGAGAAAATTGTATCTCGGGAGGTGATTATCTTTGTGTCACCTATCGCGGCAGTTACACCCAAAGTATTGAATGGGGACAAAAACTGATCACATATGCCCAGGATCATAATATGACGGTTGCCGGAGATTTATTGGAATTGCTCTGGCTGGATATTCATACCTCTTCCGATGAGTCGGAATTTATTACCCAATTACAGCTTCCCGTTTGTACCCATGCAATGATTCCCGAATGATAACTTATTTACTGTTCCTTCAGAAGCAGATATCCTCCGTTTTTTCATACAAAAAATCTCCCAGGAAATCTTTTGCCCAAAAGCATTTAATTTCTCTGAGAGATTTTTCTATGATCTTCTTGTCATTCCCCGCTTTGTTCCTTTTTTCACGAAGAAGTTGCCTTTTCTCAGGGCAGTCCAATATCCGCAGCATTTTCCTTTATATTTCCGGTAGATGCCAGAACTTCACCGGTATCTTTGGAAATAATATAATCCTCTGAAATTGTTTTCAATTCTGCATGTCCTCTTGAAAAATGAAAAACGTAATTAAGAGTTATGATACCGATTAATCCAATCACTGTTTTTCTAAATCTCAACCTCAAAAGGCAATTGTCTCAAAACATCTTTTTCCACATCCACTCCGGGATAAACTTCTATCAGTTTCAATCCTTTCGGAGTCAGACGAAAAACACACCGTTCTGTTACATAAAGTACCTTCTGTCCATTGGCAATCGCCCGTTTTGCGGAAAAGCTGATACTGTGTACCTTATTCACAAATTTAGGTATGGTTCCCTCCTGTTGGATCACCACAGTTCCTTTCTTTTGCTCCACATTTAATCCTTTTGTATTAAATGTGAGACAAAATACAACCGTAGGGGTTTTTGCTGTAATGTTGGCAAATCCCCCGATTCCTGCAAAAGCTCCCGGTCCCCGGTGAGCATTGACATTTCCCTGTCCATCCACTTCCAAAGCTCCCATAAAGCAAATATCCAGCCCTCCGTTATCATACAGATCAAACTGATTTGCCATATCATAAACGGATGCTGCGCCGATCATCGCCCCAAAAGCTTCTCCTGAAACCGGAAATCCTCCTATCCCCCCGGACTCTACAGTAAGTGTGACCATATCCAGCATTCCATTTTTTCGCGCGTAACGGGAAACCATCTCCGGGATACCGATACCAATATTTACAATATCATCTACCCGAAGTTCCATAGCCGCCCGTTTCCCGATAATATTTCCAACAGCGCTGTTTCTCCCTGCTTTTGTAGATACGGTATCTATCTTCTCACTCCAAACTTTCCAATCCTCATAGGGGATTTCAAAACTTCCTGTCAGTGCAGTGTACGCTTCATTGCGTTCCTCCGGCTCAGTCACTACGATTGCATCCACCAGACATCCGGGAATGATTGCATTTCGGGGACGGGAAGGCGTATCCACCAGCCGATCCACCTGTACGATCACTTTTCCCCGGTTTGCCTTTACCGCCTGACAAATGGACAGAGCGTCTCCCGACATAAACATATCGTCAAAGGAAATATTTCCTTTTCTGTCTGCGGCAGTTCCCTTGATGAGAGCAACTGTAATTTTAGGCAATTTGTAATAAAGAAATTCTTCCCCATCCACTTCCACGTGCTTTACCAATGACTCATCAATAGAAATCCGATTGATACCGGGACCTTCCTGTCGTGGGTCTACAAAGATATCCAGTCCCACCTTGGAAAGAGCTCCGGGCAGTCCTCCGGCCTGGGCGCGGATTGCATGAGATATACAGCCTAATGGAAGATTATATGCTTCAAACCGGTCTTCCAGAACCAGCTTTTTGGTACTTAACATAGCTCCAAAATGACCGCAGATCAGGCGGTCCACCGCCCCTTCCCGAATATATCCCTCCGCATTGCGATTTTCATCCCACACGCCAAATCCTGCGCTGGAAATAACCGTCAGATGACGGGGAGACTGCATTCTCTCATATCTTCGATAAAGGGCTTCATGTAATTCCACCGGACTTTCAATCCCCACAAAAGAATTTACACAAATACAATCTCCATCCCGAATCAGACGGATTGCTTCATCTGAACTCATAATCTCATACATATCTGTTTCACCTCTGATTTCCTGTCTTTTTTACGGCTGAATGGCTATTTTGATCACTTGTTCTTTCCTGTTTTCAAAAATATCATATGCCTTCTCAATTTCTTTCAACGAAAAAGTATGCGTAATCAATGGGGTGGTATCTATTTTCTTTTCCTCAATTAATTTCAGAATTTCATCACAGTCACATCCATCCACGCCTCCCGTTTTAAAGATCAGATTCTTTCCGTACATTTGCGGAAGCGGCAATATTTGATTTTCTTCATAAAGCGCAACGATTGTCACAATGCCATTGGGACGCGCCACTTTCCACGCCAGATCAAACGTCTGAGAACCTCCGGCTACTTCCAGCACCCGGTCTGCGCCTCCATGATCGCTGTGTGCTTTCACAAATGTTTCCACATCTGTTTCTTCAGGATTCACCACTAAAACCTTCGGATAATGCTTTTTGATAAATGCTATTCTTTCCTGATCGACTTCACATAAAATAATCTGTTTAGGACTTTTTAACATCACGCATAAAAGCGTGCAAATTCCGGTAGGACCTCCGCCAAGGATAACTACCGTATCTTCTTCGCGGATCTCTGAAATCCGGGCAGCCCAGAAACCTGTGGCAAGAACATCTCCTGTCAGCAATGCCTCTTCATCTGTTACCGTACCCGGAATGAGATTTAACCCTTGATCTGCATAAGGTACACGAACATATTCTGCCTGTCCCCCGTCAATCCGACATCCTAGCGCCCATCCTCCGTTTTTGTCAGTACAATTGTTCACATATCCGTTTTTGCAAAAGAAACATTCCCCGCAAAATGTTTCTACATTCACTGTTACTCTGTCTCCCGGCTTTACCTTTGTTACCTTGTTTCCCACCGTTTCGACAACGCCCACCATCTCATGTCCTACAGTAATACCGGGAACTGCTCTTGGAACTGCTCCATGTTTTATATGTATATCACTGGAGCAAATACTGGCCAGTGTTACACGCACTATGGCATCTGTCTCTTCACATAGCTGCGGTTTTTCTTTTTCCTCCAACACAAATTTACCTTTTTCTTTATATGTATATGCAAGCATTTTTTGTCTCCCCTTTTATCCTTTGTTTCATCATAACGTATTCCCCTTTCCTGTACTACTATTTTCCTTTGGTTTTTCTGGACATTCCATTTTTTTATGGTAAACTGAAAAAGTATAGTAACGTATATGAAAAAGGAGTAAACGTACTTATGAAAAATCATCAAAATGAAAATGTCTCAAACATTTATAATCTGGACGGTACCGTTCCGATTATGAAAGCAATCCCCTTCGGACTTCAGCACATTTTGGCAATGTTTGTATCAAATCTGACTCCGCTGTGATTTTTTCCGGAGGATTTATATCCCTTCCCCATATTATGCCGTACAAACCGGAGTTTCATCTGGGGGCTATTGTTTCTGTTGCCATCATTTTTCTGGTATCTGCTGCCGAAACCATCGGAGATACCACTGCAATGGTATCCGGAGGATTGAAACGAGATATCACTACAAAAGAAATCACCGGTTCATTGGCCTGCGACGGCTATGCATCTGCATTTTCTGCTTTGTTAGGATGCCCGCCAGTTACCTCTTTTTCTCAAAATGTAGGTCTAATCGCCATGACAAAAGTAGTAAATCGCTTTACCATTATGACAGGCGCCGTCTGCATGATTCTGGCTGGTCTGCTGCCTCCTGTGGGAAACTTTTTTGCTTCCCTTCCGGATTCTGTTTTAGGTGGCTGTACCATCATGATGTTTGGAACCATTCTCACCTCTGGAATTGAAATGCTTTCCAAAGCCGGATTTACTCAGCGAAATATTACGATTGCCGCGCTGTCCCTTTCCATCGGTATTGGCTTTACTGCCGCAAGTGAAACAGAGATCTGGCATATTTTCCCGGAAATACTGCAATCTGTATTTTCGCTCACAAAATCTCTTTATTTACTCTTCTTCACTTTTCCCAACATTCTCTGATACATCACTGCCATCAACACTAAAATGACGAACATATATACAGGAAACAAAGATACACTGATATAATTCGCGATCAATCCGAAAACCGGAGGCATTATACAAGTTCCTATGTAAGCAAAAGCCATCTGTACCCCAATCATAGCCTGAGACTTGTCTTCTCCAAAATTCGCAGGAGTAGAATGGATAATACAGGGATAAATAGGAGCGCATCCCAAACCTATAAGCAGTAATCCCAGCAATGCTGTTGCTTCTCCAAAAGGTAAAAACAGTACAGCTACTCCCGCCAGTGTAATCCCTTCTCCCAGCCATATCATCTGCCTGTCATTGAATTTCATGGTAAGAAAACCGCTGATAAATCTTCCTCCGGTAATCCCCAGGAAGAATAAACCGGCAAATTTTGCTGCTTCAGCTTCTGCCAAACCCCGGTGCAGCACCAGATAACTGCTTGCCCACAAACTGGCGGTCTGTTCCAATGCGCAGTATCCGAAAAAAGATATCATAATTTCTTTCGCTCCCGGAATCTGGAAAATTTCTTTCAGTGAAAGTGGTTTCGACCCCTTTCCTCCATTCTCGCCCTCTTCATACATTTTTTCTCCCTTGGTTTTTTTCCAGAGAGGCAGACTTAAAAACAGAAAAATTGTCAGGACAATCTGTAAAATCGAAATCCACCGATACCCCATATTCCAACCATGACCGCCTGTTAAGGCATATCCCATAATATAAGGACCTACAGAAGCTCCAATTCCCCACATACAATGCAGCCAGCTCATATCCCGACTGCTGTAATGAAGCGCCACATAGTTATTCAACGAAGCATCCACGCTTCCTGCTCCCAAACCATAAGGAATTGCCCAAAGACACAACATCCAATAGGAATGACTGACAGAAAAACCAAACAAAGCCATTGCTGTCATGAAAACACTCATTGCCGTAACCTTACCTGTGCCGAATTTTCTGGTAAGACGGTCACTCTGAAAACTGGAAATGATCGTTCCCACCGCTATAATCATAAATATTCCTCCGGAATAAGACACAGGAACCGAAAATTCCTGATACATGGTGGGCCAGGCTGATCCTAACAGGGCATCCGGCAATCCCAGACTGATAAATGCCAAATATATAATTGCTAACAACAAATGAACCATTTCATTTCCCTCCTCATACGTTCTCTTCTTTAGCTTCTCTGTATGTTTTAATCTCCAGCCATTCTATTTCCTCTCCCGCCCAGAATAACAAGAAATGAACTGCCGTGATGATTAATGTAATTTTATCAAATAAATTATGGAAAAAACCTTCCATATCTATATACCCTTCCAGAATAGCATTTCCTGCCAATAACCCCACACCAGGAATTAAAGCTACTAATACTGTACACACCAAAGAAATCTGAATCCTTTTCCATACTTTCTCCAGCTTCGTTCTTTTTTCCACAGCGCTTCCCACCAGATATACGATGACACCCCATATCGCAAGGAGAGGAATTGCCATAGAAAGCAACAACAAAATCCCTATAGGAAATACATAAAACCCAACCATTAACAATACTAACACTCCAAAATAAATCCAAAATGGGGATAATGTTTTGAAGTTCACCGATTTCTCACTCTTCATTCTGAAAATACTCCTTCCAGCATTACATCTATGGTTCCTCCACAGACCATCCCTTCCTCCTCTGCTGATTCGTTGGTCATATCTACAGAATAAATCTGTGTATTTCTATCTCCCGTTCGTATCATCATAAGCGCATGAGAAATCACTTCCGCCTCCATACATCCGCCGCCAATCGTTCCCATGGTTTTTCCATCGGGAAAAATAATCATTTTTGTTCCCACTTTTCTCGGAGCCGATCCCCTTCTGCCTACAATCGTAGCCAGAATTTTATCCTGTTTTTCTTTTTCCGATAATACCTTTAACATTTCCGAAGAAATACTTTCTTCTCTTCCTGTTTTATTTTTCACTTCTATGATTTCTGCCATAACGGAAACTGCGATTTCTTCCGGGGTTTCTGCCCGGATAGCAAGACCGATGGGACTGTGAAGCTCCTCCACTTTTTCTCTGGAAAATCCTTTTTCCAGAATATTTTCTTTTAAAGCAGCGACTCTTTTGCGACTTCCCATCATTCCCACATAGGCATATTTCTTTTCAAAAATCTGTTCCAGACAAATCTGATCATATCGATGGCCTCTGGTGACAATCACAAAATATGTATCTTCATCTCCCTGGATTTCCTTTAATCCGTTTTCAAAGGAATCACAGATCACATGATTCGCTCCCAGTTTTCTGGCATGATCCGCAAAATAGGGACGATCCTCCAGAACTGTCACCGTAAATCTCAACATTCTTCCCATGGAAATAATTGCCGCAGAGACATGACCGGCTCCGCAGATCACTAACTGTTTTTCCCTTCCCAGACAATCACAAAATACGGATTGTCCGTCTATTATCATCTTTCCTGTAGAAGTTCTCCAGGAAAAATCATCTTTTATTTTACTGAAAAATCCCCCCTTACAGGATTCCCATAATAATCTCTCATCCTCAAAAAGAGCTTTTTCTCCCCTGTTTTCCCCTTCTGTCACAGTAAGAAGAATCAATTTCTCTCTATGCTCTAAATCCACTATTTTTTCAAATAATTCCTGCATATTCATCCTCCAATCTGCGACATGATCCGATGCTCCGTTTTTTCATCTCCGTCCTGCAAAAAATGATGGCATTTTGGTTTACATAATATTCCTTTCTGTATCACCTGCTCCAAACTGCTATCTTCAGCGCCTTCTCTCAAAAGTTTCCGAAGATCCACACCTGTTTCATATTGCAGACAGGTTTTTAAAAATCCCTGGGAAGTAAGACGTACCCGATTACATTCTTCACAGAACTTATGACTGATGGCGCTGATAAATCCGATTTTACCTGCAAATCCCGGAAATTCATAATAATGTCCCGGTCCGTTTCCCAATTTCCCTTCATACCCCTTTGCTTTCCCATAAACAGCTTCCAATTTTTCAAGAATCTGATCTTCTTTGACACTTTGATAGTTTTTACCAAGCCCAATCGGCATCATTTCTATATAACGTACATGCACCGGATATCTTTGAGACAACTTTGCCAGTTCCTCCACATTTTGTCCTGGAACTCCCATGGGAACACAATTGATCTTAAGTGGAATCTGTCCATCCTCCAGGGTATTTTTAATTCCGTCAAGAGTTTTTTCCAGACCCTCCCGTCTGGTAATCTGCCGGTAAATCTCAGGATTTAGGGTATCCAGACTCAGATTGATTCCATCCAGTCCTGCCTCTTTCAACACTTTCAGCTTCTCTCCCAGAAGAATCCCATTAGTGGTAATCGTCACCTGTTCAATTCCCGATATTTTTTTCAGATTTTTCACCAGGTTTTCTATTCCTTTTCGTACCAGAGGCTCTCCTCCGGTAATTTTTATTTTCCTGACACCCAATTTTGCAAAAATTCCTGCCAGACGTTCAATCTCCTGGTATCGTAAAATTTCTTCATGGGATACCGGTTCCGTACCATCCTCCGGCATACAGTAAACACATCGCAGATTACAACGATCTGTCACTGATATCCGTATATAATCAATTGCTCTTCCCTGTCCATCTACCATTTTGTTGCTCCATTTCTGTCTGTTGCCTCCCGAATCAGGTGCTGTTCACAGTAACAAGCCAAAATTTGTTCCAGATTACCAGCTTTTTCCGAAACTACAGGCAGGATAATGACATTCCTCACATCCAAGACAAAATCCCCCATGACCAAGAGATGTCAAATCTTTCCTTTTCACTTCCACGCCTGCCGCCACCCGGGGTAAAATCAAATCAAATATCGTAGTTTTTGCATACATAACACATCCGGGCAATCCCATCACCACAGTACCATCTTCAAAATATGCCAGACAAAACATTGCTCCTGGCAATACCGGAGCGCCGTAAGAAACTACTCTTGCGCCGGAATCTTTAATTGCTCCCGGTGTCTGATCGTCCGGATCCACGCTCATTCCCCCTGTGACTGTAATCACATCGCACCCTTTCTGTTTCATCTGTAAGATTGCTTCTGTAATTTTTTCTTTGTCATCTCCCAGCGTCACGTGTTCCGTTACATCCATTCCATAATTTTTCAGTTTTTCCACCACAACCGGAGTAAATGTATCCTGTATTCTTCCATAAAACACTTCATTTCCAGTGGTAATAATACCTGCCCGCAGCTTTTTATACGGAAATAACTGACATAAAGGACGGTCTCCCCCTCTTTCTTTCACCATCTCCATCTTTTCTTTTTTTATCACCAGAGGAATAATTCTTGTTCCCAGCAGTTTATCGCCCGCTTTTACAGGAGTATTGGTATGGCGGGTAGCTATCGTTACCTGATCAATATCGTTAATTTCATTGAGACGTTCCACATCCACCTGAAACAATCCGTCACACTCTGCTTTTAATTCAATTTTTCCCTCTTTCACTTCTGATGGAATCATATGATCATTGATACACACATCCCGTAAAATTTCGGCTGCTTCATTTTCATGATACATGGTATCGTCTTTTTCCCACACGTATAACTGATCTTTTCCTATACTCAAAAGCACAGGAATATCCTCTTGTGTCACCACATGTCCTTTTCGGAATCTTGCATCTTTTGTTACGCCTTTAATAATCTGTGTCATATCATGACACAATACATGACCTATTGCATCTTCTGTCTTTATTAATTTCATGCAATCTCACTCCCTTTATTTTCTTGCACATTCTCCATCTCGTCCATTAGCCAGTAAAATTCCATGTTTCAGAGTTGGAAGAATATATTCCAGACTTTCTTTTACAGCTTTCGGACTTCCGGGAAGATTGACAATCAAGGTCTTTCCTCTCAGCACGCTGGCTGCCCGGGATAACATAGCTCTCGGTGTGATTGTCAGACTATACGCCCGCATGGCTTCTGCAATTCCCGGAGCATTCCTGGTAGCTACAGCCAATGTGGCTTCCGGAGTTACATCTGTGGGGGCAAATCCGGTACCTCCTGTAGTAAGGATCAAATCCATCTGTCTTCCATCTGCCAGACGAATCAAATTGTTCTTTAACGGCTGCATCCCATCCGGCAAAAGCAATGTTTCTTCTATCTGATAGCCTGCCTCTTTCAACATTTCCACGATCACAGGCCCGGACTGGTCTTCCCTCTCTCCCCGGCTTCCCTTATCTGATAAAGTAATCACTGCCGCCCGCAAAGGTGGATTTTCAATTGGTGGCAAAAGTCTCATCTCATCTCCAACGTGAATCTCTCCACCATGAATAACCCGGGCAAATACCCCTTCTCTTGGCATAATACATTCGCCGGTCTGCTGCTTGATCACACAATCATTGTGACATTCTTTTCCAATCTGTGTCATTTCCAACACTGATTCTCCCACTGCAAAACGGCTTCCCACCGGGAGTTGACGAAAATCAAATCCTTCCACCACCAGATTCTCCCCAAAAGCGCCATATTCTACCCATACTTTTTTTCGAAATTCTTCTATTTTTTCTCCGCTCAAAAGACTTACCTGGCGATGCCATTTTCCTCCATGGGCATCATTTAAAATACCAAATTCTTCTTTCAGATAACCGACGCCTACATTTTTCTTTATAGTACCTTTCTTTTCGCTGATACATACTGCCAAAATCTTTCCCAAGACTTTTGCCTCCTTATTTTTCCAACAATAATACATTTTTCGGAGAAATACCCAACCGGAATGGCATCTGCCCGTTCCATCGTTCTTTTGGTAATCTCCACCACAAATCTTTTGTTCCTTCCGGCTGATTTTCGTAACGGAACATGACTGTAGTTTCGAAGGGTTCTTCCATAACATTGGAGATTTTTACGCTATAAACATTTTCCCTGCTTTTGGGATGAAAATAATGTGCCCGAATCCCCACTGCGTCAATTGTATCCGGTACTGGTTCTGCCGTATACAGACGAATTCCCCAGTCCGGTACCTCTACTTCATATTCTCCAATTTTTCGTGCTGCAGCAATATTTTTACATCCTGTAAGAATTGCCCCAGAACGACTCCGGGGATTAGAAAAAACCTGCTTTGTACTCCCGGTTTCCAATATATGTCCCTGTTCTATGAGAGAAAGTTCTTCACACAAATGATATACCTCATCTCTGCTGTGGCTTACTAAAATAACCTCCCGGTTGAATTGTTGTAAAATTTCCTTTATCTGAATCTGCAATTGATCCCGCAAATAGGAATCTAAAGCGCCAAACGGCTCGTCCAACAAAAGTAATTCCGGTTCACTCACCATAATTCTGGCCAAAGCTACCCTTTGTTGCTGACCTCCGCTTAATTGCCCCGGATATTTTTCCAAAAGTTCTTCTATCTGCATAAGACGGACAGTTTCTCTCAATTTTCTTTCCCGGGACTGTCTGTTTTTTTCTTTATGAAGTCCGCAGAGAATATTTTTTTTCACTGTCATATTGGGAAATAAGGCGTAGTTCTGAAAAAGATACCCCACATTTCTTTTCTGTGGAGGGAGATTAATTCTCTTTTTACTATCGTATAAAGTCTTCCCATTCAAAATAATAACGCCTTCATCCGGAGTATGAATTCCCGCAATGAATTTCAAAGTAAGACTTTTTCCACTTCCGGAAGCGCCTAAAAGCCCTAAAACCCCCTGTTCATGTTCCAGTTTTACCTTCAAAACAAAATCGGGAAATTTTTTTTTTATATCTACAAAAAGGCTCATGACTTCACCGCCTTCCTGTTTTTAGTTTCCAACAGATTTACCAAAAGAAGAATTACTGTTGAAATTGCCAGGTTCACCATAACCCATATAAAGGCTCCCGATTCGTCATTGGTTCTCCAAAGCTGGTATACTGTGGTGGAAATTGTAGCAGTTTTTCCCGGTATATAACCAATCAACATACTGGTCGCACCGTATTCTCCCAACGCTCTTGCAAAAGCAAGCACCGTTCCTGCCAAAATCCCCTGCCTGCAGGCGGGCATACGAATTCTCCAAAAAATGTATGTATTAGATAAACCTAAGGTCTGGCCTGAATATGCCAGAGTATCATCGAAACTCTCAAAAGCTCCTCTGGCTGTCCGATACATCAACGGAAATGCCACCACTGTAGATGCCAGAATTCCTCCATACCAGGTCATCACCATCTGAATTCCCATTTGCGCCAGAAAAATACCTGCCGGACGTTTCACCCCAAAAATCAATAATAAAAAGTATCCACATACCGTAGGCGGCAAGACCATAGGCAATGTAAAAATCACATCCACCACGCCTTTTAACCACTTGGGCAATTTCGCCACATAATATGCCGCAAAAATACCCAGGAAAAAAACAATTCCACAGCTAATGGCTGCAATTCTGAGAGAATTCCAAAGAGGAAACCAATCCATATTACTTCCTCCTACTTCACTCTGGAAAATCCCACATTTTCAAATATGACCAGAGAAGCTTCTGTGGTAAGAAAATCTAAAAATTCCTGTGCTTCTTCCCCGTGTTCACTGGTTTTCAAAACTGCCGCCGGATAAATTACCTGTCCACACATCTCAGGTGTTGCATAATCTAATACTTTAAGTCCGGCTGAATAGGCATCTGTACAGTAAATCACACCCCAATCCACACTTCCCTCTGAAATCTGAGTGGTAACTTCTTTCACATTACTTCCATAAGAAATTTTCCCTTCCTCTGCCAGTGCTTCTTCATCTAAATCATAATATGCCAAAATTTTCTGGGTATACTGCCCCACCGGAACATCTGCATTTCCCATAGCAAGTAAAATCTCATCTGTTTTTAATTCTTCTGCCAAATCATCAAACGTATGAATCCCTGTTTTACTCTCTTCTGATACACATAAGGTTACCTTATTTTCCAAAATATCTGTCCGGCTCTCTTCCTTAACCAGATCCAGTCCCTCTGTATTTACCGCCGGATCCGCTTCCCCATCCAACTGATCCATCTGTTTTTGTCCTGCAGAAATAAACAAATCACAAACTGCCCCTTCTTGAATCTGAGTTTTTAAAGTTCCCGAAGAATCAAAATTGAAACTAAGTTTCACATGAGGGTTTTCCTTCATATACAAATTTCCGATTTCCATTAAGGTTTCTGTCATAGATGCCGCTGCAAATACAGACACTTCCACCTCTGCCTGATCTGCTTCTCCGGAAGTTTCCACTTCCTTCTCCCGTCCCGCGCAAGCCGTAAGACCCAATAGCATTCCAATAGCCAAAACCATAGACACTGCTCGCTTCTTCACTGACTTCTCTCCTTCCTTTTTCAGAAAAACATGAGACAATAACTTCGCATTGTGTGGCTTTACACACTATTTCGTCGAATATATCGTAACAAAAATTTGTAGATTTTTCAATCGAATTCACCCCATCTCCACCTTTTTCCCTTGATTGGGCATATACGATTAGTTTCCTTGTCTCCTGCCCAATTTTTCCCTTTTTCACTCCAACTTCTTCCCCCGATTGGGCATATACAATCAGCAAGTTCATCCTATGCCCACAAAATCTCCCGTTCACGGGATGGATTTCTCACTTAGACTTGCCATATGCCCAAAACACGCTAAAAAGCTCTTTTTTTCTGTTGTTTTTGGGCATATACACTATTTAACTTCCTATATGCCCATTTCCCCTGGGGGAACTTATTTAAAATATATCCTATAAAGTAAAAAAAGACACAGGGCAGCATAGCTGCTCCTATGTCCAATTTTCCATCATCCCGGCACAGCCATATCCGGCCATCCCAAAACAAGTTCTGAGATTTCTTTCTCGTAATCTCCCAAAATATCTTCACTTCTGCCTGCATGTTTCACATTTGTTTCCACACCCCAGGTTCCCTCTTCCTCAAATTCCCAAATATGATACCGAAGTCCCCGAAACTGAAAATCCAGGCTTCCTCTTCCTTCATCTTCTGTATATGTAAATAGGATACGCTTTTTTGTCAAAGCATCCTGTATTTTTTCCAGACGCATCATCATTCTCCTTTCCAGTTCCTCATATCTTTTTAACAAAATCACTTTTGTACTTTCACCATAGCCCAGGCTCCCTTTTTCCTTTTCCATATCACCAAAATACAGATCAGGTGTACAGTAAATGTCACAATCCAGGTGATCGGGTAAGACAAGTACAACACAAACAAGCTGTGCTTCCAGACAAAAACTGTAAAAATCCAAAGGACACGCAAACCACAGGCTCCTGTCAAAGATACCAGCATAGGCATTACAGAATAACCCAATCCCCGAAGTATTCCCACAGCCACATCCATGATTCCGCACAGGAAGTACCACTGACAGATAATCTGCATACGGGACATTCCAAACTGAATTACCTCCGGATCTGAAGAGTATATTCCCAGAAGAAAAGGACCGCACTGGTAGGCAAGATTTCCCATGACTGCTCCGATCACAATTACAATAGCCATACACTGGAATATAATTTTAGGAATTCTGTCCTGACGTCCTCCGCCCACATTCTGACTGGTAAAGCTAAGCGCTGTCTGATAAATGGCATTCATAGATGTATAAACAAATCCTTCAATATTTCCTGCCGCCGTATTTCCTGCCATAGCCACTGATCCAAAGGAATTTACCGAAGACTGAATCAGCACATTGGACAGAGAAAATACTGCTCCCTGCAAACCGGCAGGTAAGCCTATCTGAACGATGCGGACCAGTTTTTTCCTGTGAAGTTTTAATTCATGTAAATTCAACCGATAGATACCTTCACTTTGCATCAGGCACCGGACAATTAATACTGCCGAAACCACCTGAGATGCTACTGTGGCTGCAGCCACTCCTGCCACTCCCATATCCAGCACAATCACAAAAAACAGATTCAATACTACATTGATCACTCCGGCGCTGAGAAGATAATACAACGGACGTTTTGTATCACCGATTGCCCTTAAAATTGCAGCGCCAAAATTGTAAACCAGCATAGCCGGCATTCCAACAAAATAAATACGCATATACAAGACGGCATGCTCCAGAACATTATCCGGAGTATCCATCCACTCCAACATGGGTTTTGCAAATACGATACCTGCAACAATTAATATGAATCCCCCTACAATTCCCAAAAGTATGGAAGTATGCACTGTTTCCTGCACATTTTTTTCATCTCTCGCCCCAAAATACTGAGCCACCAGCACATTGGTTCCAATAGAAAATCCAATAAAAACATTTACAAAAAGATTGATCAAAGCGCCTGTAGATCCCACTGCTGCCAACGCATGACTTCCTGTAAATTTTCCCACTACCACAATATCCGCCGCATTAAAAAGAAGCTGTAAAATTCCTGACAACATCAACGGGAGTGCAAAAATCAAAAGTTTCTTAAATATGGGACCATTACACATATCCATCTCGTATGATTTTTTCATATTTGAATACCTTCCTCTTATCTTGCCACTTACACCCAAACTAAAGCAGGGGAATGTCGCCGAAACGACATTCCCTTTCTTTACATTTCTCTTATATGTCTATAAAAAGACCTGTTTTATACTAGAAATACAGTTTAAAGTTTCTGATTTCAAACGGTTTCACTGTAAACTCAACTTCAGAACCTTCTACTGCCTCTCCGCAGTCATGTTCCAGCATATTACATGGAACCATACGTTTTACCGGAAATTCAGAAGACAGTTTCATTTTTTCCCGTCCTCCTCTGCACTCATGCAGTCTCACTACCAGACACTCTTCATCTTCTGCCTTTTTCACCACATCAATCTGAACGCTGTCCGTAGATACAGCAACCAGCTTTCTGGAATCCACAAACTGACCGGAAACCACCTGGGCAGGAAGATTCAACTGATTTGCTGCTTCAATAGTTCCACCTTCCACAACAGCTCCCATATGTGGATACAGAGAATATGTAAAGTCATGTTCACCCATATCTGCTTCCGTATCCGGGCTCTTCGCACTCTTTAACAGACTGAGTTTCATAGCATTATCTTTGATATTATAACCATATTTACAGTTATTCAGCAGACTGACACCATAGCCAACCTCAGAAAGATCTGCCCATTTATGACCGCAAACCTCAAATCTTGCCCAATCCCAGCTATTATTCCAGTGTGTCGGACGTTCTACATGACCAAACTGGATATCGTAGGTAGCCTTTGTGGAACGGATATCTGTATAGAAAGCAGTTTTCAGAAGACGATGATCTTCATGCCAGTCCACATGTGTCCGGAAATCGATTCTTCTGGATTCTTTATAAACGATCATATCCTGAACGATTTCTGAATTATGATACTTGTAAGTAAACCGAACCACCGCTTTCAGATTTCCATTTTCAACCACTTCCGGAGCTTTTTCCAGTTTTACAATTTCTTTCTTCTGAATGTAGAACGGATCGATATCCCATGCGTCAAAGTTGATTGGTTTATCTTCATAAATTTCAAGAACATTGCCCAGTTCTCCTTCTTTCAGGACGGATCTGTCTGCTTCTTTATCAAACAACTGTGTCAACTGACCTTCGGCATTCCATGAAATCTTATAATACGGTGTCTCCAGTCCCTGTTCTGTACAGTTAAATACGGATGCTTCTCCCTCAACAGTTCCCGACTCAAATACTACGGTTACCCCTGCAAACGGTTCAGCATCTACCAATACCTGATAGCCTTCCTCTGTCTTCTGAGCCGGCAATACCTGACCCTTCTGATCACGGAATACACCTTCACCAGTCTCCGGCAGCAATACCAATTCTTTACCGCCGTAGCTGTTCGTTGTATATACTGTATAGGTATGTTCCTGCTCTTTTGTCAGAGTATGTAAAGCCTCTTCCCGAACTCTGTCTGTTCTTTCTTCTGCCACACCATAATTGATATGAGAATCTGCATATACCTCATGAATGGAAGATCCCGGAATAATATCATGGAACTGATGAAGCAATACGCATTCCCAACTGTCATGAATATCCTGCTGGGCATAATTTCCACCTAAAATATAAGCCAGAGAGGACAGCCATTCTGTCTGTGCCAGTTTATTTTCCAGATGACGGTTTGTTTTCTTGTTATAAGCCTGAGAAGTATATGTACCTCTGTGGTATTCCAGATATAACTCGCCATCCCAGGTATGCACATAACGGTCTGTATTGTCTACATTTTCATGCATCTTCCGGAAGAAATCTCCGGCTTTTGTAGTTTTTACATTAGGAAGTCCCGGAATGGCATCCATAGCACGACGCAATTCCAACATTTCTCTGTTTACACCGCCGCCGCCGTCTCCGTATCCATAGGAAATCAATGTATCTTTGCTCAGTTCTTTATTTTTGAACTTGCGCCAGCTTCCCAAAACAGAATGAGGAGTTACCATTCCATTATATGTAGAAAATCTGGTTTCAATATCCTGATCTTCTCCCGGAACATCTACGAAATAAGTAAGAACTTCACTTCCGTCAATACCTCTCCACTTAAACAGATCGTCAGGAATGGTATTAAACTGGTTCCAACTGATCTTTGTTGTCATAAAAGTATCAATCTCGCACTGTTTCAGAATCTGAGGCAATGCCCAGCTATATCCAAATACATCCGGAAGCCACAGATATTCGCATTTCTTTCCAAATTCCTGCTCTACAAACCGGGTGCCATGAAGGAACTGACGTACCAATGCTTCTCCGGAAGAAATATTACAGTCAGCTTCAACCCACATACCGCCGTCCGGCTCCCATTTTCCTTCCGCTACTTTCTGTTTGATTTTTTCATATAATTCCGGACAATCTTCTTTCACATATTTATATAACTGAGGCTGGGTCTGCAAAAATACATACTCGTCATATAATTCCATCAGACGAAGTACAGTAGAGAAAGAACGCTGTGCTTTTTCTCTTGTATGTTTCAGACGCCAGAGCCATGCCACATCAATATGAGTATGGCCTACCACATCCACAGTCACATCTGTATGTTTTTCCATACGGTCAAGTTCTGCCATCAGTACATCATGAGCTGTTTCTGCAGACTCATAGAAAGATTCTTGATCCCAGTTGATGCATTTTAAAGCACGATCCAAAGCACCAATCAGGTCTTCATATCTTTCATCATCCTTGGAAAGCAATTCCAATGTTTCTGTAATTGCCCGGGCAAAATAGTACAGTTCATCTGTTTTTTTGTGAAGATAAACCATGTCCGCCTGTTTACACTGATGGAAGAAGGTACGATGAGGGCCTCCTCCCTCCAGTCCAGTCCATAAAAGAAATGTCAATGTCACTTCTTTTCCTTCCTGCCCACGGAAGATCACCTCATTATGATAGGTATCCACTCCCTGGTAAGGATGTCCGTCCACATATAAAAGAGATTCAAAACCACTGTTAAATCCACCGCCGGTTTCACCAAAATTAAACAATCCGGCAACTTCGCACCCCTCCTGTGCCTCAGGAATTTTTACTGTTTTTTCCAGCCACAGATACCTGTCTCTTCCAACAAAAGAATCATTGATTCCAAAATCCGGTCCTTCAATATTTTCAGGTAATTCATGATAGCTTTCATCTTCCGGAAGAGTACCTTCCATAGAGGTGAACGGTGCAAGACACTGATGACCAAAATATCTTCTCTCACCCAGTTCTTCCACCCTTCTTTTAAATTTGTCAATTGTTAAAAACATGATGTAATCCTCCTTACGTTCACACATAATTCAAGTTCAGTATATTGCAAAAGAAATATTACATCTATAAGCTAAATAGACAAAAAAAAAGTTTATTTTTATCCATATTGTCTATATACACAAGAAATTTTTACAAAAAAACAGTGGGACCTGCTTGTTTCAACAGTCTCACTGTTCAAATCACTCATTTATTGATTTTCATACTCTTCCAGCGCTTTCTCATAGACTTTTCGGGTATTTTCATCATGACACACCATGACAACTTCTTCTACCACCTGCGTCCATTTCAGAAAATCGGAGATAGCTTTTACAGCCACCTGCGCCGCTTTGTCCACCGGATATCCGTACACTCCTGTACTGATTGATGGAAACGCAACAGATTTCAGGCCCTCATTCTCTGCCAGCTTCAGGCTGTATCTGTAACAGCTCTCCAAAAGCACCTCTTCATAATTATCTCCCCCATGCCAGATTGGTCCGGGAGTATGTATCACATATTTTGCCGGCAGACCATAGCCTCTGGTCATCTTTGCCTTGCCCGTGTCACACCCTCCCAAAGTCATACACTCTTTTAATAGCTCCGGACCTGCTGCACGATGAATCGCTCCATCCACACCGCCTCCACCTAACAACGTGGTATTGGCTGCATTTACAATCGCATCTACGGCATACGTGGTAATGTCTCCCTGCTCAATCCAAAATTTTCCCATAATTCTCCTCCTGCCGAGTTGATGCCCCTATTATAAACTCTCTGACAGAAAATGACAAGCTTTTACTTTCCTCCTGTATATTCTTCCATCAGTTCCTTCGCAAAAAATCTGCTGAAATCCATTGCTGTTTCTTTGTACATATGACCTTCATAATCTCCAAACATCTCCGGTTTTCGGGGAATCTCCGGTCTCATGTCGTCCAGATAATTAAATACGGGAACCTCCCTTTTATCCATAAAACTTGTAAAATATTGAATCGCCGCATCATACTCCGGCTGATATTTTTCATATGTAACCTGTGGAATCGGCATCATCACCACATCCAGTTCAACTTCATTTTCCTCACAGAATTTCAAAAGCTTCTCAAAAGCATCTATCGCATCCTGCTTCAGCTCCTCCGGTCTCCACAGCGGAGGAGATTCCTGTATAGCCCGGTCTCCCGGCGCATGATGACGAAGAATAAAGCCATCCTCCCGGTATTCCTGAACTTCAGATGCAAAAGGCTCCACACCATAATTTTTATACACTTCACTCCGTTTCTGTTCCAAAGTCCGGGGAATATGTTTAAACTGCTTTCTGTACAGATACCATGGAAATAAAGTTGTTCGAAAATCTGCTTCCAGCATTTTATCTTTAAAGTACTCCAGTTTTACCACAGACCAGGGAAATTCATGGTAAAATGCAATATAATCCGCCGTCTGATTCGGTTGAACCGCCCAATATCCCGGATCCAGTTCATAAATCACTCTTGAAATTTTTCTGTGTCTGGCAGCTTCTCTTACCAGATAATAAACATCCAAAGGATACTCTCCTCCCTGACATACATTGACTGTTTTATGTCCGGTAACTTCCTCCAGGATCTGAGGATCCAAACCACATTTTCCATGAGAAGTTCCTACCAGTACGTCTTCATAATCCCCTGTCTCCAGGTGATGAAGATCGGCCCGGGTGTATGTATACGGATAAAGAGCATATGTCAACATTTCATTAATCCCCAGAAATACTGCTGCAAACACCAGCACGATCATCCATTTTTTAAAATTGCGCATAGATAAATCCTCCCGTAGATGAAGGCGGCTGTCCCAGCAAAGGAATCGCAAACAGACAGATCAGATAAACTGCCATTCGAAGATACAATGGCATACTGGCGATCTTTTCAAATACAGAAATTCCTTTTTCCTCCAAAAAACTGAATAGAAATAATACCAAAAGCCCCAGCGCCAGAATCCCCAGCGCCCATCCTGTATAATTGGTCGTTCCTCCCATCCCCACAGGAATCGTAAGAAGCTGTTTCGGATTCCAGTGAGTAATACTGTTTTTCATCATAGACAGGGCCTGCCCCACTGTATCTGCCCGATCAAAAAACCAACTGATATTCACCAGCAGAAAAGTTCTCATAATTTGAAATAATTGCCATGAAAGCGATTTTTCCTGAATATGACAGGCTTTTTTCCACTTTCTGTAATTTCCCGCCATCAATCCGCTAAAAGCAATGATTCCCCCATTATAAAGACCGTATAATATAAATTTCCAGGCAGCTCCATGCCACACACCAACCACCAAAAATACGATCAGATTGGCCAGACATATAGGTAAAGTACGTCCCGTACTTCTCCCAAAAATCTTTTTGGAAAATTTCCCAAATCTTCCCATCCATCCGGAAAGTGATACCGGATAAAAAATATAATCTTTCATCCAGGTTCCCAGGGTAATATGCCAGCGATGCCAGAAGTCAGTGATCGATCTGGCAAAATAAGGACGTTTAAAGTTTTCATCCATAGCGATTCCAAATAACCGGCTGACGCCAATGACCACATCCACGCCCCCTGAAAAATCACAATAAAGCTGTACCGAATAGGCTAATACTGCAAAAATTGCCAGTCCGGGATATTTTTCATAATCATCAAAAAGAGCATTCACAAAAATAGCTGCCGTATCTGCAAGAACCATTTTCTTAAAAAATCCCCACAGGATTCTCTCAAATCCCATTTCTGCCCTTTTCCAATCCCAGCTGTGATTTCCATAAAGCTGATCTGCCAGTCTGGAAAATCTTCCTATAGGTCCCTGAAGAAGCTGGGGAAAGAATGATACGAATAATGCGAAACGGAACGGATTTTTCTCTGCTCTCCCTTTCTTCCAGTATACATCCAGAAGATATCCCATAGATTGAAACGTATAAAAAGAAATTCCCAGAGGCAAGGCAAAATTCACAAACGAAATATCTCCCTGAAAAATTCTGTTTAAATTCAAAATAACAAAATTCAAATATTTCAAAATTGCCAGAACTCCAAAATTCAGTACCAGAGTTGTGATCAGAATTCCCTTCTGCTTTTTCTTATCCTCTATACGTTCCAGTAAAACTCCGGCTCCATACGTGGTGAGCGTAGTAAACAAAAGATATCCCAACAGTCCCACACCATTAGAAACATAATACAGATAACTGAATATCAGAAGCCATATCCACTGAAATCTTCCGGGAATCAGATAATAACCCGCCACTGCAATTACAACAAAACATAAAAATCCCATTGAAGTAAGTGCCATCGCCTACTTATCCCCCTGAAGTTTCTGTACCATTGCCCACAAAGCCTGTGCAGAATTAAAATTTTCCGGTATGATTTCTGCCGGTGTGATCTTAATATCAAAAGCATCTTCCAATTCACCCACAATAGAGAGAATGGCAAATGAATCTAAAATCCCATCGTCAATCAGTGTGGTGCAGGTTTCATAATCTGCATCCGGTTGAATATCCTCCAAAATCTCCATCAATTCTTTCATTTTCTATTCCTCCTTCTCATATTTAACTGGCTGCTGGGAATAATATCCCGAATCAGCTCAATTCCTTTTTCCCGGGAATTAAAACAAATCGCCGGTAAATCTCTGCTCAAAAACAGATAAATTCCCTCTGTTACCGAGTAAGCTCCCGCTCTCTCAAATACCAGAAAATCTCCCAGGATATTGCCTTTTAGAGGAAGATTTTTCACCAGCACATCACTGACTGTACATAAAGCTCCACAGATTGTCACCGGGCTTTCTTTTCCCTCCTGCTTTTCTTCCCCTGTTTCTCCATCCAATTGCATATACCAGGGAACTTTCATAGCCATAGTCTGGCCATAATAATTCAAATGATGAATTCCTCCGTCTGCAATTCCATATCGCTGTCCCTGATTTTCTTTCACATCCACAATCCTGGTCACATATACTCCACATTCTGCTGCCAGATACCGCCCGATTTCCAAAGTTATTTTTCCGGAAAACTCCATTCCTTCCAGAAGACCGCGGAAATCTTCCATGGCTTCTGTAACCTGTTCTTCCTCTTCTTTTTGAAAATAAGAAACATAAAATCCCGGTCCATATTCCAACTCTTCGGCATGAAAATCATACTGTTCTCTTAAATCCTTTAACAGAACATCCAAACGTAAAATTTCTTCTTCCAGAACTTTCTTTCTCTTTTTCTGTGTACCTGAATAATACTGTAAACCAAGAATTTTGACATGGGGAAAAGTCTCTCTCTCCCGAATCAGTTCCCGGATCATCTGTTCATCCATTCCAAATTGATTGCCACTGGTAAGTCTTAAAAGAACAGAAATACAAAGGTTATATTTTCTCGCTTCTCTTTCCAGCAGTTGAAACTGTCCCAGAGATTCCACTGTATAAACACCTCTGCCGTTCCCATATCTCAGAACGTTTTCCACATCCTTTTCCTCTTTATAAACTCCTGATAATACAATATTCTCCATAGGAATCTGATGCTCTTTGCAGATTGAAAACTCCCCGGGAGAACACACCTCCAGCCTGTCCACTTCTTCCAGGGCAGGCAGGATCAGGAAAGGATTTGCCTTCATGGCATAACAAAGAGAAACCTTTTCTCCCAATATACTTTTTATTTTCTGTATTCTTTCTCTAAATCTGTCAAGATCAAAAAGATAAAAGGGAGTATTTCCCATTTCAATGCATGATTTAATAATTTCCTGTCTGTTCATTTTATTTCTCCCCTTTCATTTCTTCCATTAACCTTTTTCTGTCAATTTTCCCATTTTTTGTAAGAGGCATCTGCTCCACCTGACAGAATCGATTGGGAAGCATAAACACAGGCAGTTTTTCTCCCATTTTTCTTTTTAATTCTCTTTTTTCTATTTCACCTTTATAAAATCCAAGAATTTTCTTTTTTTCTTCATCAAATATACAACACGCTCTGGAAACCTGATCGATCTGTTCCATTACCCCTTCAATCTCTCCCAATTCTATCCGGTGGCCCATATGCTTGATCTGAAAATCTTTTCTGGACACAAAGTACAGATTTCCATCTTTTCCATAATATCCCATATCTCCCGTTCGATAAATCCGTTCAGGATATCGGTCATTGAGCGGATTTTGTACAAATACTCTGGCTGTCTGTTCCGGATTCCTGTAATACCCCAGAGCAAGAGCAGTACCGGACACACAAATTTCTCCCTCCCGGTCACATTCTCTGATCTCCCGATTTTCTTCATCCAGCAAAAATACCCTTTCATTGGGAAAAGGTTTTCCCACCGGAATCTTTTCCCCTTCTCCATACTCCCGGTCAATCACATGATAGGTACAGTTACAGGTAATCTCTGTAGGTCCGTACAGATTCACATACATTGCATCCGGCAGATAGCTTCGCCATATATTCAGATGTTTTATCGGCATTGTCTCTCCGGAAAATAAAACCTTCTGTACAGTTCCGGGTATTTTATAGTCAAATCCGTGAAGAGTACTGATAATGCAAAGAGCCGATACTGCCCAGATAAGGGTGGTTACCTGCCTTTCTTCCAGAAAATCCAGAAGTTGGGTAGGAAAAGAAAACATTTTCTTTGGTATGATTTCCACTCTTGCCCCGGTTTTTAAACCGGAATAAATATCTTTTACAGATACATCAAAATCCCATGGGGCCTGATTTCCGATCACGTCCTCCTGAGTAATATGGAAAATATCTGTAAAATGATCGATAAAATCTATTACAGAGCGATGGCATACCACCACTCCTTTGGGAACTCCCGTAGAACCGGATGTAAAAATACCATAAAGAGGATCCGTATCTTTCCCATTTTTCCGGATCTTTTCAAGAAGCTCCCTCTGAATCTCTGTTTCCAGCAAATCCTCCATCCATAAAACTTCTCCTGTAAATCCCACCTTCTGCAATTCACTTTCATAGTCTCTGGATGAGATCATAACCTTTGCCTCCAGAGTATCCAGAATCTGGTGAATACGAAAAACCGGCTGCTTTGTATCCAACAGGACATAAAACCCTCCCGTCTGCAGAATACCCATAAATGCAGCAATTGTTTTTGTCCCCTTTTCCATCCACACAGGTACAGGAAATCCCGGAGTTATCTTTTGAGCCAGGGATGTTCCCACTCTTTGAGACTGTTGATATATTTCTGAAAAAGTACAGGAAGAATTCTCATCTGCAAAAGCCACTTTATCAGGAAAACGGCTGACAGATTCTTCCAGATATTCCAGGACATTTTTTATCATAATAAAATACTCCCCTTTTTCCATTTTCATTGGAATTATTTGATGTTACCTATAAAGTATAACAATTTTTTCTTTTTCAATTTTAAAATTCGTCTGAACATTTCTTACGATTTTCTGAATCCCTCCACCAAAATGTAACAGGAACTGCTGATGAAATATATTCCGCATTTCCATAAAAAACACAAAAACTGCTGTACCCAGATCACTTACCTGAATACAACAGTTTTCTTTTGTATCTGCCTTATTATATTTACCTGCAAAGTTCTCCAACAACCTGATTGATCACTTTACCATCTGCTTTTCCTTTTAACTCACCCATGACAGCTTTCATGATCTGGCCTTTATTTCCCGTTGCCAGAACATCTGCAAATTTTTCCTGAAGAAGAACTTTTACTTCATCTGCCGACATAAGCTTTGGCGCATATTCATTGATAATATTATATCTTGCCTGATACTCTGCTTTCAATTCTGCTCTCTCAGCAGGGCATGTGTCAATCTGTTCTTTTACGCTCTTTAACTCTTTCAAAATAACCCGGTCTACCAGATCTGCCTGAATATCATCACGACATCCTTCATCAATAGCCACCTTCTTTACTGCTGAAATCACAGAGGAAATCGCATCTTTGCGTACCTTATCCTTCGCTTTCATTGCTGCTACCATATCTTTTTGTAATGTTGCTAATTCCATACTGTCTGTTCCTCCTATATTATAAAAATTGACTCTGCCATCATAAAAACAATGCTGTAGAATAATATCTGTCGCCACTGTCCGGTAAAATCACCACAATGTTTTTGCCTTCATTTTCCGGACGTTTCGCCAGTTCTGCAGCGGCACACATGGCTGCTCCTGAAGATATACCTACCAGAATACCTTCCGTCTTGGTGATTGCCTTCGCCCAGTTAATCGCATCCATATCTCCCACCGGGCAAACCTCGTCATAAATATCCTGATTTAAAATCTCCGGAATAAAGTTGGCTCCGATTCCCTGAATTCCATGGCTTCCACTGTGCCCCCGAGATAAAAGAGGAGAGGCTTCCGGTTCTACAGCCACCACCTGAATCTGTGGATTCTGCGCTTTCAGATATTCTCCTATACCTGTAAGTGTACCTCCTGTTCCCACACCAGCCACCAGAATATCTACCGTTCCATCTGTATCTTTCCAGATCTCCGGTCCTGTAGTTTTTCTGTGTATCTGTGCATTAGCCGGATTGTCAAATTGTCCCGGAATAAAGCTTCCCGGAATTTCCTGTTGAAGTTCCTCCGCTTTTTCTATGGCTCCTTTCATTCCCTGAGATCCCTCTGTAAGAACAATCTTAGCGCCATACGCCTTTAAAATATTTCTTCTTTCCTGAGACATGGTATCCGGCATTGTCAAAATCACCTGATATCCTTTTGCAATCCCAATGGCCGCCAATCCTATCCCGGTATTTCCCGATGTAGGTTCTATAATAGTTGCTCCTGGTTTCAACAGCCCTTTTTCTTCCGCATCTTGGATCATGGCAAAGGCTGCCCTGTCTTTGATACTGCCGGAAGGATTCAGATATTCCAGCTTAGCCAGAACAGTTGCAGGAAGCTGATATCGCTCTTCCAGTTTTTTCATCCTCATCAACGGAGTATTTCCGATTATCCCGCTGATTCCTTCATAGATTTTTCCCATAATAATATTCCTCCATTAAACTTTATTGTAACTCTAAATCTCCTGTGCAACAACTGTATTTTTATAAAATCCCCACATTTATCTCTAAAAAAAGAAACTGACACATGAAACATTTATTCAGAAATTTATCCTTAAATGTGAAAATGTGACAGTTTCTTTTTATTTTCCAGGTATTTATTCCCCGGTCTCTTCTTCGGCTGTTTTTTCTACCACAGTGGCATTATCCAGAATCAGAGTACTTACGCGATTCATCATAATACTCTGTTCCACATTATCCTGCCCGTATGCCTGAATCAGTTCTTCTTCTGTTTTTCCATACTCTGCACTCATCTTGTTTACAGCTTCCTGATATGCTTCATCACCAATAGCAAATCCTTCTGCTTTACAAATTGCCTGATTCACCAGCGCCTGAGCAGCTACATCTTTTCCATACTCCAGTGCATTCGCCTCGTACTCTTCCTTGCTGATATTGGAAGATGCAATATAATCCTCCAGTTCCATCCCCGCAAGACTTGCATACATCTGCGCCTGCTGTTCATAAAGATTTTTTCCCATCTCCACCAGGGAATCCGGGTACTCATTGATAGTACAGTTATCTACCACCTGAGTCCACGCCGCATACCGAAGCTGTTCCTCGGCAGTCTGCTGATTGGTTTCCTCCTGCTGAGAGCGAATTCCTGCCTTATATTCTTCCAATGTATAATATCCCTCAATATTGGCAGCTACCCACTCGTCTGTCGGCTCCTCCAACGGCGCCTTGATAGCATTCACTGTCACTGTAAATTCTACGCTTTTACCTGCAAGCTCCTGATTATAATCCTGAGGGAAAGTAAGATTCAATGTACGGGTTTCACCTTTTGAAGCGCCAACCAGTCCATCTTCAAATCCTTCAATAAATCTTCCGGATCCCAACTGCAGATCAGCTCCCTGATCGCTTCCGCCTTCAAACTCTTCCCCATCAATTCGTCCTACATAGTCAATATTAAGAGTATCCCCTTCCTGGGCTGCTCTTCCCTCCACCTCTACCGGATATGTGGCAAGAGCCGTCTGAATCTCTTTTTCCACATCTTCATCGGTAACAGGAGTGATGGTTTTTTCTACAGTAATTCCCTTATACTGACCCAAAGTCACGCATTTTTCCACATCAACTTCTTCCATCAGTTGGGCTGTGGTCTTTGTCTCTTCTTCCGGTTCTTCCTGTTCTGCCTGAGAATCATCCTCTTCACCTTCCGGATCCTCAGCCTCTCCTTCCACATTTACTGCTTCTGTATCCTGCTCTGTCGTTTTATCCTGTGTATCATTTTTATTACATCCCGCTGCTGCTACTGTAACAGTCAGCAATAATGCCAGCATCCACGCTCTTTTTTTCATAACTCCTCCATTTTCACTTCCACAATATTCCGATGCCGGAAAGCGCCTTATCCACAATCCGCTTTCTGTCATTCATAAAACTCAACATCATGTTTATACCATACTTTTCCTGAAAAAGAAAGGGAATCCCAATATTTCATACTTTTTTCAGAAATACCATTTACTGCTCACTCTCATTTTTTGCAACAGAAGGTCTTGTCTGATCATAGATTTCCTGGAAATCCACTATCCCTTTAAAGTATTCTGTTCCCTGATATAAATCCTGATACATCCGGTATCCGTCCAGATTCCGATAATTACATCGAAAATATTCTGTGGTAAGCTGTGTTCCGAAATCACTCATATCCTGACTGCAAAAGAAGGTAAATCCCTGTTCTTTCAGATATTTGTATATTTCATTTTCCCGGCTGTAACCGTTCCATCCACTGATATCCCTGCCCTGAGGATACATGAGAATATCGGTTTCTCCCACCAGACTTTCCACCTGCGCTTTCCACAGACTTATATCTTCTTCCACCTTCGCCAACTCGGAATGATAAGAAATCTGTCCGTATCCGTTGCAGGCAAATTTCCATCCCTGATCCTTCAAAGCCTGTATCACAGGTTTTACCTGTTCTGTTTCCTGCATGGTATCAAAGATACCATAACGGGAAGCATATTTATTTTCCTCCGTTTTTCCCAAATATTCGGAAGTACGATATCCAAGAATACCGTTATAGCCGGTCAGTCCCAAAATACCTCGGGCGCCATTGTGAGAAAAATCCGGATGATTTTCTATGAAAGTATTTACGCAGGTGACCACATCAAAGTCTCCTGTAGTCACACTTCCATCCAGGCGTACTCTTTCATTAACAAGTTTACCGTTTCCATCCAAAATCAGTTTCGAAGCAAATCCCTGGCCGGAAAGAGACAGATCATAATTAACATTTTGCTGAGAAAGAACTAAGGGTTTCTTCCCTTTTGGTATTTTCAGTTCTTTAGCCTTTAATTCTCCCGTTGCCGCATCCTTTTCAACAAGTTCTTCCATATCCACCAAAACATATCCGTTCTGATAAAGCTGCTGAAGAATACCATTAAATTCATCCACCGTCACATACATCTGATCCAGGGTCTTAGCTGCCTGGGTATCCTCCTGGGAAAATGCAGTTTCCGGAACAGCTACCAGGGTGGGAAAAGAAAGATGGATAATATTTTTAATATCTACCGATTCCATTTCCACCTGGATTTCTTCATGTTTTTTTTCTTTTTTCTTTTTATCTTTTTCTGAGTTTCTGTCCACCGCACCTGCAATCAAAGCGATTACACCCACCAGTACTGCCAGCACGGTTCCTGCCAGAACGGCCCGCAGTATCATTGCTTTTCGTCGGCGTCTTTTCATCTCTTCCCGCCGTCTTTTTAACTTACGCAGTCTCCTTGCTCTCTCTTCCGGTGTTTCCTGCTTTTTATCGGGCTGTTTCATTTCACTCATGGTTTTTTTCCTCTGAATAATTTAAAATAGTCTGTCCACTCTACAAAGAAGGCATATCCGTACGGGCCGGATCCAGAATCTGATTGGCATCAAACAGATCGCTGGTACGGTTCTTCTCCCCATGTACGTCGTTCCACAGGCGGTAACCATCCAGATTACGTCTTCCCTGTCTCACATAATTATCACGGATCTGCAGGAAATACTGGGAAGAATCCACATTACAGAAGAAATTAAATCCCTGACTTTTCAGGTAAGTAAATTTTTCATTATCTGTGGAATAATCATGCCAGTCTGCCAGATCTTCTCCATGGGCAAAAATGATCGTGTCCGTATCCCCTACCAACGGTTCCACATAGGCAAGCCATTTTTCTGTATCTGTTTTAATTGTTTCCAGACCGGTATTTGCTCCTACACGAATATTTCCCCATGTATGGCTGGCAAAATTCCAACCTGTATCCTTTACTGCCTGAGCCACCTTCTTGGCTTCCTCACATTCCTGTTCCCAGTTAAAGTCCGGATGAGCATCCAGCCATGCTTTCTGATCGGCAGTGAGATTCTCTCCGGTCTTATATGCAATATCTGTCCGGTATCCTAAAATTCCGTTATAACCAGTCAGAGCAATCGTTCCCCTTGCGCCGCGATAAGCTCCGTCAGGATGTTCCTCCAGAAACTGATTCAATAATGGAACGCAGTCATAAGCGCCTGTCACCGTAGTTCCGTCTGCCTGGATATATTCACAGGTTGGCTTTCCGTTTTCATCCAGAACCATCTTTGTGGCTGTTCCTCTTCCATCATAGCTGTGATAATAGCAAAGATCGTCAAGAGAAAGTACAAATGGCTTTTTCCCTTCCGGAAGCATAATCTGATTCGTGGTAAAATGTACTTCTCCATTTTCATCTGTGGTCTGATTTACCAGATCATGAAGATCTACCAGTACGTATCCGTTATCATACATAGCCTGTGTGATTTTATTAAATTCATCCACCGTTGTCATCCACTGCTTAAATCCTGCCGCAGCGCTGTCGTTTCCGGCAAAACCTCGCTCCGGATCAACCACCAGAGAATGATAGAAAATGTGTGTAACTTCTGTCATATCCACTGGCACCATAGTAGATTTTTCCGCTTCTAATTTAGCAATCTGTGCAATAATATCTGCATCTTTGTCATAATTTTCCAGAGATTTCAGCAATTCAATCGCTCCGTCATAATCATATCCCATGGCAATTTTCTCTGCCTCAGCAACAGCATCTTTACGTTTCTGATTCTTCGCTTCTTCCTCCTGGATCAATTTTTCCTGACGGGCCTGCTCCTGCGCCTTCTTTTCCTTGGATTTTTTCACCTGAAAAGATACCAGCACAATAGAGCCGATCAAAATCAGGATCAGCACACCTAACACTGCTGCCCGCATCATCATGGCGCGTCGTCTTCTCTGTCTTCGTTTTTCTTTTCGAAGACGTTCAATTCGTCTTTGTCTTTCTTCCTCAGACATCGGGAGTTTATTTCTTCTTTCTTCGCTCATTAAAATATCCATCCTCTGTTATTTATACATTTCCCTACCATTATAACATACCTCTATTTAATTGCTACTATAAAATCTTTCTTTTTTCTTTCACTTTTCCCCGGTTTCCTTAAAAAATCCAATTGCCTTTTATCTTTATCAGTGCTAAAATAAAACGGTATAGTGAAAATACGGACGGGAGGAAAAGTATGAAAGTCTGGCAGGTATTATTGATTATATTGGTTATCCTGATCGCTGTTATGGTTGTTCTCTATTTTCTTGGAAAGCGAGCTCAGAAAAAACAGGACGAACAGCAGGCACAGATTGAAGCTGCTAAGCAGACCACATCCATGCTGATCATTGATAAGAAGCGTATGCCCATTAAAGAATCCGGATTACCTCAGATGGTTATTGAGCAGACCCCAAAACTTATGCGTCGTTCAAAACTGCCCATTGTCAAAGCCAAGATTGGTCCCAAGATTATGGTGCTTGTTGCCGATGAGAAGATTTTTGATCTGATTCCTGTAAAGAAAGAAGTAAAAGCAACTGTCAGCGGTATTTACATTACAGACGTTCGCGGAGTTCGCGGCGCGCTGGAAAAACCACCGGCAAAAGTAGGCTTCTTCAAACGGATGAAAAATAAAATAACCGGAAAAAATAAAAAATAAAAACAATTCAAAAAACGGATGTAAGGTCAATCCTTCATCCGTTTTTTTTCTTTTTGCAGGTTACCCTTCAAAAAAAGTTGTTCCGCTTTTTTCTCCTCTGGGAGTGATCCGAATCTGCATAGCGCAGTCTGCCACCGGATTTCCATTCATTCCCAGGGCATAATCAGCCTGGATTTCCATCCAGTTTTCCGCTTCCTCCAGAGTGACTTTTGTGGCGGCAACATCCATCTCAATAGTTCCGAAAGGAGTTTTATAATACGCCAGATTTTTCTTATCCCTTTCAAAAATCATATGTACATTCACAGTCCCTTTTTTCTTAACTTCCATCAGACCGGGACGAATCTTAATCATATTATGGACAGGCTCCGTAAAACCCTCCATCATTTCCTCATACAGCAGATAATGGGTATTATTTCGAAAATAATACTCTCCCACCGTGATCATCTCCACCGGTTCTTCATTTTCTTCCATATTCTCCAGTGTCTGCAGACCTTTCATATGGATCAATACTTCTTTGGTCATCATTCTCAATACTCCTCAAGATTTATCTGCCTGGTCATCTGCACATCATAGGGCAGAATAGAATTTGCAAAACTGGTAAATTTCTCTGCCGCATCACTGACATAAAAGCGATAAGGAAATTCTTCCTCTCTGTGACCTTGATTTAAAAGATTCTTTTCCTGCAGCAACTGCTTTAATGCAAGAGAAGTTTCATACGCCGGATTTACCAGACGGACACTTTCCCCCATAATACTGCCAATCATATTGCGAAGCAGAGGGTAATGCGTACATCCCAGAATCAAGGTATCAATTTCCTTATCCTGAAGCTCTTTCAGATATCTTCGGGCAACCATTTCTGTAATCGGATCTTTTCTCCATCCTTCTTCCACCAAAGGTACAAAAAGAGGACAGGCTTTTCCTTCCACAGAAATCTCCGGATCGATCTCCTGAATCAACTTCCGGTATAAATGACTGCGAATTGTTGCTTCCGTAGCAATAACTCCCACCTTTTTTCCTGTAGTCTCCCGGGCCGCCACTTTTGCTCCCGGTTTCACCACTCCAATAATAGGAATATCTATTTCTTTCTCTAACGTATCCAGCGCCAGCGCACTGGCTGTATTACAGGCTACCACAATTGCCTTCACTCCCTGATTCTGCAAAAATCTTACAATCTGACGGGAATATCGAAGTACGGTTTCCTGGGACTTACTTCCGTAAGGCAGCCGGGCTGTATCTCCAAAGTAAACGATTTTTTCCATTGGAAGGTTTCTCATAATTTCCCGCGCTACGGTAAGACCACCGATTCCCGAGTCGAAAACCCCAATGGGTGCATTGGAATCCATTCTCATTTTTCTTCTCCACTTTCATCATGCTTTACAGCTTTTGATAACCCAACGATTATCCACCGGCAATTACGTTCTTTGTCAACCACAATTACCCGTGTTTTTCTATTTTACCCTTTTATGAAAAAGAATTCAAGAGAAAGTCAAAACCAACGAAATATAACCTTTATTTTATGAGGATGCAAAATAAAATCATACGCCTCTTCTTCCAGCAATCCTTCCAGTTTTTCCTTCCCCTCTTCCGTCACAACACCATGTACCGTATCGGTAAAACACAACCCCGGATATAACACGCACCACCAGTTATGTCCTCTCGCCTCTCCGATTTCTATACGAAGCGCCCGGTATTCGCCGGAAGGGAAGGTGCAGTCCCCATAAGTTTTTTCCGGAAACCAGTCTTTCGTCAAAGAAACCTTCACTTTTTTGGGATTTACCACTGTACCGGCTGTCTCCTCAATCATATCCATCTGCTGCAACAGTATTTTTTCTGTTTCCTCCCGGGAAGAGGATTTCTCCAGTAAGGGCTGTAATTTCCTTACTACTGCATCCCTTACCTTCAGCTTTTCTTCCTGATCTTCTTTGGAATCACTGTTTGCCAACACATGAAAACGAAGAATTTCTCCTGCTATCTCCCGCTGCAGCCGCTGTTCTCTTTCAAAAAACATGGAAATCAGTATAACCCCCAAAAAGCCCACACACAAAGACACTGCCAGAATATATCCTTCTTTCTTATAAAAATTTCTTCTGTTTTCCATTTTCTGCCTCCGTCTATCTGTTCTTATCTGGAGGATTTCCACTTTTTTTCTTCTTATTCTGTTACTTATCCACAAATATCTGCCCCTTATCCGCTGTCACCTGGGGAAGACGGGGAATCCTTCCCCTGTTATGCATTTCTCTGTAAATATTTCCCAGTGTCGTGGGTTTCTCCTGATGAGTTCTGTTTTCATATATACCGGATAAAAACTCCCCCAGAGATGTCACTTCCACTCCATTCTCTCCCATAACAGCTCCCACATCTTCCGCAACAAATGCATATGCACTGTTTCCCAGAGAAGTATCCTTCTCCATATTTTCCAATACATTTAAAAAATACTCCTCTTCTTCCAACAGTGTTTTTCCGAAAATAATGGACTGTATATGCCCGGGATCCAGATACAATTCCCGGGTGTTATCATAAAGCTTCTGAATTTCCTCCCTGTTTTTTCCCGTAAGTAATACCGCTCCTTCTCCTGCTCCCTGCTGTTCCTCTCCTCCTTCTTTTCCCTGTCCTGTAGACCGGGCAAGCTGAGCCATTCCCAGATATACCTGATACTCTCCCTGCTGTCTGTCCAGTCCTACCACCAGAGGATACGCCCGTTTCTCCGGTTCCACAATCTGACATCCTGATAAAAGAAGAACCATTCCACATAAAAACAGAAGACGAACACTTTTATTTTTCTTTCTCAAAAACCCATTACAAAGAGTTACCGCCAAAAACACAGGTAAAAATACATAACAAAGCAAATACGGATATTCTTCTTTCAAAGACCAATTTCTTCCCTCCCAGGTTCCCAAAAGGAAGCTAAGCGCTACAATCGGAATTTTTCCCCAGGAAATTCCCACTCGCTGCCAGATATATTTACTGTAAAAAAATATACTTCCCAGAGAAAACAACAACGCAAACAAAATAACAGTAAGAAAAATCAAATCAATACGCCGGATAAAACCTCCCGGAAGCCGTACCCCCGCCATCAGATCCAGCACCGGATACTGCAATGCCTCTTTCCCCTTCGCTCCAAAACTTACTGTTAAAAGAAGAAGAATTCCTGCCTGCCACAATCCCATCCGTCCGATTGTGCGAAAAAGTGAAGTTCCATGCCCGGTGGCATGATCCACCTGAATCACCAGAAAAGGAATCAGCACAGCCCCGAGAAATGCAGCCAGAAACCATACCGCTCCCCCTAATATATTTTTCCCACTCTCCAAATTCCAGGATATCTGTTGAATTTCCTCCAGTCTTTCTACTCCTTCTCCCTGAAAAGCTGCCAAAAGAAACATTCCTCCGGTCAATATGCTCACCAACGGCCAGGCTGTCTGGGCAAATCGCCCCCGGGCCTGTACGTTTTGACTTCCTCCCAGAGAAACTGCCACCAGAATTCCTGACACAAGCCACATAGGAAGCCCCTGAATAAAATACTCTCCCAACAATTCACTGATTTCGGCGATCAGCCAGCCCCCTGTCAGAATCAGATAAATCTGATAGATCCCCGCCAGCATCCTGCTCATAGCCGTACCCCAGTACTTTTCCGGATAGCGGAAAATATGCACCTGACGAAGGAGAAAAAACACCCAGATACAGAGAATTCCTGTCCCCAGAAAAATGCTGAAAATACCTTCTTTTCCTGAAAGTTCTCTTCCTGTCCACAAAACTATGGGCCCCAGATATGCCAGAGCAAACTGCCTTTCCATCTGTATCCAGGAAATTCTCTCATTATCTGCAAACATCATTCTTCCTCCTTCTTTTTCAAACGGATTCTCTGATTTCTCCTGGAAAAAATCGGTCTTCTCGTCATTTGATACAAGGGAGCGCGAAGCAGAGAATCTCTCTCATCGCAATAACCGGGAACTCCTTTCCCGGTAAATGGCATTAAATAGGGAATCTGGAAACTTGTAAGACGGGATAAATGTCCCAAAAACAAATAACATCCCGCCACAATTCCAAACATTCCCAGCAAGCCTCCCAACAACACAAAACCGTATTTCATCAATCGAAAAGCTGCAGAAAACTCTTCATTGGGTATGGCAAAGGAACTCAGAGCGCTTAATGCCACCACTACCACCGCCATGGGACTGACCAGATTAGCGCTTACTGCCGCATCACCAATAATCAGTCCACCCACAATTCCTATTGTTCCGCTTAAAGGGCCAGGCATCCGCAGTCCCGCCTCACGAATCAGCTCAAACGCCACTTCCATAAAAAGGATTTCCAACAGACTGGGAAAAGGAACACCTCTTCTCGCCTCGGCAAAAGACAGAAGGAGATTTGTAGGTAAAATCCGGGTATGAAATCCAATCACTGCCAGATATACGCCAGACAACATCAGCGCCAACGCCATGGCTCCATATCGAAGTATTCTCTGAAAAGACGCAATTTCAAATCGATTATACCGATCTTCACTGACACTCATAAGGGTATTTAAGGTGGCAGGAAGAATCAAAGCCACTGGTGAATTATCACTGAGTACCACAACCCTCCCATTTAAAATCTCCATCGCAGCCAAATCCGGTCTTTCTGTGGTCTGGAACTGAGGGAAAGGAGAACGCCACTCTTTCTGCGCCAGTTGTTCCAAAATTCCGCTGTCCATAACCCCATCAATCTCGTACTGTGCCAGACGTTGCTTCAACTCTTCCAGAACCTGAGGATAAGCCAGTTCTTTCATATATAAAAGAGATACCACTGTGTCAGAGCGCTCTCCTATAAATATCTCCTCCACTTTCATCCCGGTAGATCGAATCCTCTTTCTCACCAGCGCCACATTTATTTTCACAGATTCAGAAAATCCTTCATTTGATCCCCGCAAAACCTTTTCTGACTGAGCCGAAGATACAGACCTGCCCGGATATCCCTTACTTCCTATCTTCAATATTTTTTCAAATCCATCTACCAGAAGGATAAGATTACCGGCCAACATAGCCCGCATCCCATCTTCCAGAGTCTCCAACGGATCTGCATCAGATATGCCTAATTCATTTTTCTCCAGACACTGCCGCAATTCCACTTCACTTACTTCCTGAAGTTTTTGAAACAACCGCCCCAGCATAGATTCTTCCAACATCAAATTTCCCACTGTCACCTCCAGATGTATTGCCAGACAGGGAACTTGAGCTTTCTCTCCCAAATACATCGGACGCAGTTTAATATCCGCACAATTTTCACATTTTTTCCGAAACCACACTTCATTTTCCTGCAAATTTTTATACACAGGTGTCTTACAATCCAATCTCCTCACCTCTCTGCCATTTTATATTGGTATCCATCATACATTTAGAATGACCGATTTTTTTCAAAATATCCAAAAATTCCCCCTTTTCTGTTTTCTTGATTTTAAATTTTTACTTATTTTTATCAGGTAAATTGTTTTTTTATAATAAATTGATTGACTATTTATCCATTGCTTGTTTCTAAAATAAAGTATAGCGCTCTTTAACCCCAATAAAAAAATGCTCTTAACGAGCATTTTTTTATTATACCTTCTATTCACTTCCATCCAGACTTCTGCGGATTGCTTCCTGCTGATTCACAATATGAGTACAGATATATTTTACCGCATTATCCTTATCTCTGTTTTTTAATGCCGCCCAAATGGCATAATGTTCTTTCAAAAGTCCCTTTCGGCTTTCCACATCTTTCAGATATTCAATTCGATACCGATACATCTGTTCCCGGATATTATTGATGATCTGCACCAGTCTCTGATTATGGGTTGCGTGATAAATGATCTCATGAAATTTCACATCCGCTTCCGCCAGCGCTGACAGGTCGGCGTTGGTAATAGATTTTTCAAATTCCTGTACTGCTTCTCCCAGCTTTTCAATTTCTTCATCTGTGATTCTCTCGCAGGCAAAACGTACAGCCAGCTCTTCCAGTCCCAAACGCACCTCCAGCACGTCAGTCATATCCTGTTCTGTGATCTGAGCCACCTGAGCGCCTTTTCTCGGAATCATGATCACCAGACCTTCCAGCTCCAACATTCGGATAGCTTCCCGCACCGGCGTTCTGCTCACTCCCAGACGATTAGAAAGAGCAATTTCCATCAGACGCTCCCCCGGCCTTAACTCTCCTCTTAAAATTGCCTGCCGTAACGTATTAAATACCACATCCCGCAGAGGGAGATATTCATTCATATTCACGTGAAAATCACTTGTCATCCGGTGTTCCTCCATTATTGAAAGCAGTTGTCAAAAACGTCTGCCGTGTCAGTCCGCTCTCCTTTAATTTTTCACAGGCAAACTCTGCTTTCTTCTTATCATCAAAAATACCAAATACTGTAGGACCGCTTCCACTCATTAAAGCATTCAATGCCCCATGTTCTTTCATATAGTTCTTGATTTCTTCTATTACCGGATAAGCGGGAACGGTTACACTTTCCAGAACATTTTCCATTCTGTCAGTAATCCCCCGCAGATCCTGCTGCTTTAATGCCTGAAGCATACCGTCAATATCAGGGTGTTTTGTATGTTCATTCAGTTTCAGATTGGTGTACACAAATTTTGTTGATACACTGATCCCCGGTTTTCCGATCAAAATATAACAGGAAGGCATCGGAGACAGAGGAGTGAGCTTTTCTCCTATCCCTTCAGACAAAGCAGTTCCTCTCATGATACAATATGGAACATCTGCCCCTATCTTTACTCCGATTTTCATCAGTTCCTCTTTGGACAGTCCCAGATGAAACAACTTATTCATTCCCACCAGAGTTGCCGCCGCATCAGAACTTCCCCCAGCCATACCTGCTGCCACAGGGATAAATTTGTTCAGATCAATAGAAACCCCTTCCCTGATATGATATTGATCCATCAACAATTTTGCCGCTTTATATACCAGATTATTTTCATTAACAGGAATATAACTGAGATTTGTAGTCAGATCTATTCCCGGTGTATTTTTCTTTTCCATTTCCAACTGATCATACATCTGAATCGTCTGCATAATCATCCGCACTTCATGATAGCCATCTTCTCTTCTTCGAATTACATCCAATCCCAGATTAATCTTCGCAAAAGCCCGTAACTTCATATTTTTTCCTCCGTGCATTTTGTATACAAAATTTTGTATCCTTATCTTACTATTATTCTTCCCTAAAGTCAATCCTGTGCTTTTTTCACGATCAATAACGACTGCTGTGGCTTCAGATCTTCTTCTCCCAGATCATTCATTTTCTTTATAGAATCTACTGTGATATAAAAACGTTTAGCAATATCCCACAGGGTATCCTGTGGCTGCACCAGATAACACACGATTCCCGGCATCTGTTCCATTTTTTCCATATCCAATTCCTTCTCCTGAATATCTGTAATCAGATTTTCCTCCCATTGCTTCAATACCAGCGCATTCAGATTTATTACCGCTTTCACTTCTATTTCACTGCTATCCAGCATCATAGTAGATAACTGTTCTAAATCCGTCTGAAGATGATAGATACAGGTCTCATCGATTCCCTCTGACTCGATCACATGAGAAAAAGGCACCGCTGTCTCCATGGAATAAAACGGCATTTCATCATCACTGATGCTATAGAGAATCCTCACCTGGATAATCCCTTCCACAAGAATTCCATTTTCCACCCTCTGTACCTGATCCGTCTTTATCTGCCCTTCACTGTGACAGATCTGAAGAATCCTTCCCTGGGTTTCCTGAACGGAAATCCGGTCACTCACTCTGCACTTTGAATAATTTCTGACTAATAACTGTTCTAAAATTTCCTTCTTTCTTTCAGGAATACATTCTTTTTTCGGTGTGTACACATCCATCAGAAGGCTGTCTGTCTCTTCCTGATATATTTTCATATCTAATTCCAGAACCGTATCTACCTGAATGACCCTTTCCTCTCCGTCTGCATCCGGTTTGATTTCTATATTCTTTTGAATCATAGTGGTTTCAATATAAGGAATCATATCCATAGTACATCCATTGCAGCCTACCTCCCCGGTAAATGGAATGGCCTGCTCCAGCCATTGCAGCGGATTATCCTCATCATCTCCCCGGTAAAGAACAAATACAAACAATTCTCCTTTAGCTGCCACTTTTCCTTCTTCCGCTCGCAGATCAAGCCCTCTGATTTCCATATCGCTCCAGAGAATTTCATGGATATTAGGTTTATTTGAAGGAAGTAAAATCTCCTCCTTTTCTCTCATGGTATCTTTTTTATGTACTCCAAGAGTCAATACCCGAATATTTCTTTTCTTTGATGACAGATCCGGCTGCTCTTTTACTGCTGTGGGCAGTTTTACCTCCGCCAGCTCATCCACCGACGCCGCAAATCCCGCTATAGCCTTAATATTTAATTTTCTGGAATTGATCAAATGAAGAGTAAGATCCTCCATTTCCCACTTCAGACAAACTTTATCTCCACTCTGCACCCCTTTCAGATGTAAAGTTTCTGAAACCGGCAATTTTCCATCCAAACTGCAAATCTGTCTTCCCGGAGTATCCGCCACATAGAGAAGACGAAAATAAAGAGAACCGCTAATCAGCGCCTTCCCATCATTTACCTGCACCTCATCAATCTGTATCTCTCCCTTTTTCTGAATCATACTGCTGATATCCGGTTTTGTATCCGGTACATTAAAATCCTCGTCAAATGTCAGTTGATTCTCCGCTTCACTTTTTTTCCTGAGCATCAGTAGATTTTTTTTCATGAATTCCAAAATTTCCATCCTCCTAATCAAAAATTACTTTTTTATCCCTATTTTCTATTTTCACCACCAGATAAGGGCAAGAAATAACATCTTTTTGCTCTTCTCTGGATGATGGACCTATCAATCTGGTTTTTATATGAATCTCATCTGTATTTTCTGTCACATACTCCACCTGAATGCTGTATCCTCCGGTACTTTGAATCCCATATCCTTTTAAGATATACAATTCCTCCTCGCTCTGATAGGTCATCTGAAATTCTTCCTGCTTTCTCTCATCAATCACTTTTTTTATTTCTTCAGGGAAATCTTCATGTTTCACCACCGTAAAATCTATCTTTTGAGTTTTTTCATTTTTCTCCGCCGCTGCAGCGCATCCGCCACTCCCTGTTGTTAACATTACCAAAAGACAGAGCCATAAAAATCTTTTCCCCATACAGACCATACCACTTACTCTTCATTGCTTCTATTTTATGTGGATTTTTTTTTAACATTCCTGTATAATAAAAAAATATGTAACTATTCTCTGCTTGTTACAGTTACACACAAAATATATTTAATGAATTACATATGGGAGGTTCTTATGATACGATTTATTTTGGTATGTATTACCGTAGTCGGATACCTTATTTTATCTATCCCTCTTCTCATCATCGAATGGATTATCGGCAAATTCAATCCCCGGGCCAAGGATATCAGTTCCCTTCGAATCATTCAGGCTGTTTTCCGTTTTATTCTGTGGCTTACAGGTGTAAAAGTAACCGTAATCGGAGAAGAAAATATTCCAAAAGATCAGGCTGTTCTGTTTATCGGCAACCACCGGAGCTTTTTCGACATTCTTCTCACCTATACCCGCTGCCAGAGACTTACCGGCTATGTAGCAAAAGCAGAAATGGAAAAAATTCCTCTGCTCTCCAATTGGATGCGCTATCTCCACTGTCTCTTTCTTGACAGAAAAGATATTAAAAAAGGACTGAAAACCATTTTAGCGGGCATTGAAAAAATCAAAGAAGGGATTTCTATCTGTATCTTTCCGGAAGGAACCAGAAACAGAAATGAAAGCGACCTGGATATGCTGGAATTTCACGAAGGCAGCTTCAAGCTGGCCACAAAAACCAACTGTCCCATCGTACCCATCGCTCTGAACAATACCGTATCTATTTTTGAAAAACAATTTCCAAAAATAAAAAAGACCCACGTGGTCATTGAATACTGTCAACCGATCATTCCATCGGAATTGTCACGGGAAGACAAAAAATTTATCGGAAAATATACCCAGAATATTATTCTGGATACTCTGAAAAAAAATCAGGAGCTGGTATAACAGCTACTCTGCCTGTGGCAGATTTCTTCTGCAGCAAAATGTGCTTTCGCCACAGTACAATTCTTTCGGAGTATTTTATCTCACAAAAAATCAACAGCATCTCCCGTTTTTGTGCGAGATGCTGTTGATTTTTTAGTGATTTATATAGATGTCATTTAGAAATTTTTCAAAAATTAACCCTATAAAAAACATCAATATTTTTGAACCCCAATCACTTCTTTTATTCCATTTTTGTACTAAAGAATTTCTCTGCATCTTCTCTCTTCAACTGAAACTTCTCCTGTAACTTCTGAAGAATCACTTCCGGCTCGATCTGTAATTCCCTCATTGCAGAAACCATGTTGATGATACCTGCTTCCAGGCCCTTTTCATGTCCTTCCTTTAATCCTTCTTTACGCCCTTTTCGCTCACACTCTTCTTCCAATTTTCTTAAAGCTGTACACATATTCCCCATTTCTCCTTCCATTTTCTGCTCCATCAGTTTTGATGAATCGGTGATCTTCCCGATTACACGGATCAATTCCTGGTTGATATCCCGATCTTTATATTCCCTGTTTATCTTTTCAAAATTCCCCTGGAATATTTCCCGGGATATTTCGAAAACTGTTCGTACATCTTCATTGTGGAACGTATACTGACCACTGTCTCTCACCTGGATAAGATTCATCTTATAATCTGAAAAAATCCTCTCTATCTCCTCCGGCATCTCCACGATCATATCCTTATTAAATAAATCTGCAAATCTTTCATTCACTCGCCAGAAATCCTTCAACAATACATCTGTCCTGACTTTCTCTGCCATATGGCTTCCCTTTCCTGTTTCGTTATGTATCGTCCTCTTATGTAATAATGCCATGTGTAAAAGTTATAAACCACGTTAGGCTTGTTCATCCATAGTTTTATACCCTTATAACCTCAACATCCATCTTATAGGGAAATCATATCATACCCCTGCAGCGAAAGCCACATAAAAATTTATGAGAAATATAAAATTACAATAAACAGATATAAACTATATATTTGCATTGGCAATTTAAAATCTGGTTTTTCATCCATATCCAGCTTCATA
>DETV01000107.1 GCA_002361775.1 Eubacterium sp. UBA3279 | reverse complement strand
ACGTATCAGCTACAAAGTAAAAAAGCGTCTGGATAAGCCGGAAGAAGAATGGGTAAGAGTGGAGAATACACATCCGGCAGTCATTCGCCAGAGTGATTTTGATATTGTGCAGAAACTTCTTCAATATGATGGAAGAGCTTCAAAATCATCGGAAGGGGCAAATCTGTTTTCAGGTTTCCTTTTCTGTGGAGATTGTAAGACGCCTATGATTCGAAGAGTGAACCAGTATAAAGGAAAAAAGACTGCTTTTTATATTTGTCAGACAAAAAATAAAGGTGGGAATTGCACCAGACACAGCATTCCGGAAGAAACATTGAAAACTATCGTATTGAAAGAAATTCAGACGTATTCTTCTCTTTTTATGGATTATCAAATGATCATGGAAGAAATGAAAGAGATGGAAATCGGATATGATCAGGTCATCCACTATGATACGCAGATCAGCCGCCTGCAGGAAGAATACCATAAGTGCTACGCACTGCGGGTGTCATTATATGATGACTTGAAAGCCGGAATCATCAATAAAGAAGAATTTCAGGAATTTCGTGATATTTATGGTAAGAAATGTGAAGAACTGGAAATGGTGATTGAAAATCAGAAGCAGATGGTAAAACAGATGTTTGAAGATGGCGTTGCTGCCACCATTCAGCTGGAAGAATGGAAAAAATCGTTGGAACTGAAAAAATTAGACCGAACACTACTGTCACTGGCAGTAGATAAAATCTATATATATGAAAATAAACAGATTATGATTGTACTTCGTTATCAGGATATGATAGAGAAAATGAAAGTAATCAAGAACTTTTTTGAAGCACAGCAGACTGATAAAGGAAAAGAGGTGGGATAAATGGCAAGAACAGCAAAAAGATATCTGAATGGACAAAAGTTGGAATATTCACAGGTACTGGTTTATAAGACGGCTATTTATGCCAGATTATCCGTGGACCATGAAGATAAAAAGTCGGAGTCAATAGAAACGCAGGTGGAAATGTTAAAGGAATTTATCCGGCATCAGAATGGAAGTCCTGACAGAAATTCGGAACTTGTGTTGTATGATGTTTATACAGATCTCGGAAAAACGGGGACAAATTTTGAAAGACCGGGTTTTGAAAGATTGATGACGGATATTCGTGCAGGACTGATTAACTGTATTATTGTCAAAGACTTTTCCAGATTCGGGAGAAACTATATTGAAACTGGAGATTATTTGGAAAAGATATTTCCGTTTATGAAAGTACGGTTTATTTCTGTATGTGACCATTACGATTCTTTTTCAAAAGACGCGGATAGCCAGGAATTATCTATGAATATCAAAAATCTTGTCAATGATGCATATGCAAAAGATATTTCCGCAAAATCCAGTGCATCCAGACGAGCTTCCCAAAAGAATGGAAGTTATGTGGGAGGTATGGCACCTTATGGATATCATTCTGTTAATGAAAACGGAATTCGAAAACTTGTCATTGATCCGGAAGCTGCCGAAATTGTACGGAGAATATTTGAGCAATATACAGATGGCATTCCGATCAATCGGATTATTGACGGGCTTTTTGAAAATGGCGTTCATCGGGTATCCGATTATAACCAGTATCATCATGTGTATTGTCAGGATGGAGAACTGCTTCATCAATGGGGAAACTCATCAATCAGAGCTATACTTACCAGAAATAATTATTATGGAGATCTGGTACAGCATAAGTATGAATCCCGGTTTTCCAGAGGAGAGAAATGGTGTGATCTTCTGGATGAAAAGGAGTGGATTATCACTTCGGAAGCACATGAGCCGATTATCAGCAGAGATATGTTTGATAAGGCACAAATCCGGCTAAAGGCTGCGAAAGAAGCAAGAAGCTATGTTGGATGGGATGAAAATGACAGGGCATTCTATAATGTATTTTACTGTGGTGATTGTGGGAGAAAAATGACAACATGCAGAACCAGAGGGCATGTGGAATATTTTTGCCAGGCAAGCCGTTATAAGGATAAAAGAAAGTGTCAGACAAAGAATATTTCCGAAGACAAGCTGCAAAAAATTGTCCGTTCCGAGCTATCAAGACAGTTTCAGCTTTTGAAAATAAAGAAAAAGGATATGACAGCAATCAGCAGAACAGTTCTGGAAGAGCAGCTTTCTATTATTCGCAAAGAGCTGGATAAAATGGAAACGGATTATCAGAAGCTATCAGATCAATGGATTCAGAGTTTTCTGATGTATAAGGAAGGAAAGGTTTCTTTACAAGCATACCTTGATGCCAAAAAAGAATGCAGCGACTGGGAAACATTTTTTCAAGAACGAAGAAAGACGTTGGAACAGAAAATGCGTATGCTAAAGAAACAGCAGAAAGAGGAGACGAAATTCCTTAGAAGTCTGTTGGAACTGGAAGGAACTTCCAGATTGAATGCTGAACTGGTTGAAGCATTGGTTGACCGTATCTCGTTGTATGGAGATGGACATTTGGAAATCGTTTTTAAATTTCAGGGGGTGATGGCAGATGACAGATAACAGATTGCTCATCGGATATTACCGTCTCTCTATGGAAGATGATACAGACAATGAAAGTAACAGTATCACAAATCAGAGGTTGTTAATCAAAGATTACATTTCAACGATTCCGGAACTGTCAGCTATGCCCTATCAGGAATTTTATGATGATGGATATTCCGGTGCCAGTATGGAACGCCCTGCGATGCAGCAGGTACTGCAGCTTGTCAGGCAAAACAGGGTGCAGTGTATTGTAGTAAAGGACTTTTCCAGATTTTCCAGAAATTATATTGAGATGGGAACCTATCTGGAGCAGGTTTTTCCCTTTATGGGCATCCGTTTTATTTCGATCTCGGATCATTACGACTCTCTGGATTATAGAGGGAAAAGCTCTGATATAGAGGTCCAGTTCAAAGGGCTGATTGCGGATTTTTATGTAAAAGACCAGTCAGTGAAATTGAAAGCAGCCGTCAGTACCAGAAGAAATCTGGGTGAATACTGCTGTGGTTCTGCCCCGTATGGTTATCGGAGAAATCCGGATGATAAGACAAAACTTCAAATTGTGGAGGAAGAGGCGGCGGTAATACGGAGAGTATTTGAATTGACGAATCAACGTTATTCCAAAACAGAAATCTGCAGGATTTTTAATGAAGAAAACATTCCTACACCGCTTCAGTCTATGAGCAGACGCCAGAAAGTTGATCGCCGGAAAGCAGCATCGAAAAATCTTCAGTGGACGGTTGATATGGTCAGGAAAATCATCAATGATAAAAACTATATTGGATGCATGGTTTACGGAAAGACGAAAATTCCGGATCCGGGAACAGGAAAGGAAGTTCCCATTCCGAAAGATCAATGGAAAGTGATGGAAAACCATCATGAACCTATTGTATCAAGAGAAGAATTTGAAAAAGCCCAGAGCCTTCAGATGCGTCATTCCAGAAAAAGTAAATTTGATAAGAGTACTTCTCTTCTCAGAGGATTCCTGAAATGTGGAAACTGTGGAAGAAATCTTTCTGGAAGCAAGGAGCATCATGGACACATTCTTTACAGTTGTGCATACAGCAAAGGAAAAGAAGATACAGGCTGTTTTGCCGGAAAAGCAGATAACAAAATCCTGGAGGTCTTTATTTTAAGTGAAATAAAAGCACATTTACAGGAAATGATCAGTCAGGAACAGATGGAGGCATCCATGCGTCAGCAGCATCAGAATCTGATACGGGCGTACCAGAGCGAAATCACCTATTGTGAAGAAAAACAGGAGAAGCTCAAAAGACAACACCGACAGAACTACGAAAAATTCCATGAAGGTGAACTGGATCAAAAGCAGTTTCAGGATGCCAGAGGGCAGATAGAATTGGAAAAAGAACAGTTGCAGAAACGAATACAGGAATTAGAAGTTCTTGTAAGGAATGAGGAAGAAATCCTGTTGAAAAAGAACATTCCGGTGGAACAGATGATGGAATATCTCGGGTATGAGAAGCTGACACGGGAGATGCTGGAGGAATATGTGGAAGGGGTGTATGTGTATGATGATGGGAGAATGGAAATCAAGTGGAAAAATTCAATTAAATTATAGTATTCGATTGCCCTTTAGAGAAGCTTGGGATAAAATATAATATATATAAAAATGCTACATGTAGTGATAGTAGATTGAGAATTTGAATGGGGACGAAAAGATGGGAAATACTACACTTAAAAAGAAAGATATAGAAAATCTGGAAAAATTAGTACAAATAGCTAAAGAACAGGGGAATATAATAAATTTAAATTTAGTATATATTACAATAGATTCGGAAAAAATAGATTTTATGGAGGTAATGAATTATTTTGAAGATAGGGGAATTACAATGATAGAAGGGGATGTAGAACCAGATATCACTGCGTATTCATGTGAGGGTGAAAAAATAAGACCTTTTGATCCTTCTAAAATAAGTATTACCATGAAGCCTATGACACTGGATGCACTAATAAAGAGAATTCAAAATGATGAAATTGAATTTGATACTTCATTTCAAAGAAAAGCAGGGTTATGGAGCAAAAGACAAAAAAGTCAACTATTGGAGTCGATATTTTTACGAATCCCGTTACCAGCATTTTATTTTGATGCTACGGACGAAGATAAATGGCTGATTATTGATGGATTACAGCGAGTATCAACTTTAAAAGAATTTGCTGTAGACAAAAGTTTGAAATTACAGGAACTAGAGTTTTTTCCGGAATTGAATGGATGTAATTATGATAAATTGCCTAGAACGTTTCAAAGAAGAATTGATGAAACCGTTATAAACGTTTATTTAGTAAATCCATCTACTCCAGAGAATGTAAAATTCAATATTTTTAAAAGAATTAATACAGGAGGTTTAACTCTTGAACCTCAGGAAATAAGAAATGCTTTGTTTCAGGGTCAGGCGACAGTGTTTTTACAAGAATGCTCAAAAATGGAATGCTTTATTAATGCATCAGCAGGGAGTATAAAAAGCGAAAGAATGCTTGATCGAGAATTTATCCTTCGATATGTTGCTTTTTGTTATTTGGATTTAGAATTGTATAATGGAAATATAGATGAATTTTTGAACGAAGGAATGAAATTTCTAAATCATGCTAATATAAGTGAAATAAAAAAGATGCAAGAAGAATTTTCCTTTGTGATGAATTCAGTGTTTGCGGTTATGGGAAATAATAGCTTTAGAAAAATATGCGCAGATGGAAGACGAAGACCAATTAACAAGGTGATTTTTGAATCTTGGTGTTATGTATTTAGAACGCTGACGATAGAAGATGTAGAGCGATTAAAAGAGAAAAAAGATATAGTACAAAAAGAATATATGCGGTTATGTGAATCACAAAATTATTTATATTTATTAAAGGTTCCAGATAAAAAGGCTTTATATGCACGTATAA
>DETV01000095.1 GCA_002361775.1 Eubacterium sp. UBA3279 | reverse complement strand
ACAACCGATTTCTCATAATGTACCTGATGGGGCCGTCGCATTAATGATTGAATAAATCATAGATGCGGCGGCCTCTTTGTGCTCATTTTAAGGAAAATCCCTTGAATAATAAGACGTTATTTGATTTTCGTGCATACTTTAACAGACCTTCTTTTAGGAAGAAAGTCTATCCGAGTTTTTTTGTTTTGAACTGTCTAAAATTACGCTGTTTTCTTCAGTGAAAACAAATGCTGTCCGGTTCTTTCGGACTGGATTTTATGGTGAAGCTTATTGATGTTATAACCAATTGCCAGGATAATGCTCTGAGCAGTAACGTTTTCTTTTCCGCGATATAAATAACGTCTGAAATCCATATCTTCTTTTATGACTGCAAAGGATCCTTCTGCCTGAATGCTCCGGTTCATCCGCAGCTGCGTTCCATAATCGCTGGTGATTCTCTCCAGGGTTTCCAGTCGTTTCTGTTTCATTACTTTTGAAACATACAACACTTTTTGACGTTCTTCCATTGGTGTCTTGCAGTTGTTGCCCCTGATACATTCTGTTTTGAACGGACAGTCTTTACAATGATTGCATTGATACACGGTAACTGTTCTTTTGTAGCCGCTTGCAGTTTTTTCTTTCTTCTCATACCGGGCAGTCAGTATCTGCCCATTTCTACAGCAATATGTGTCATTATCAGCGTTGTAATCCATGTTTTCCATGCGGCTGATGTCTTGCCTGTACTTTCTGGTCTTTGAAATTTCATAATTCTGTGGTTTGATAAATGCAAGCTGTTCGTTTTCTTCTATAAACAAGTAGTTTTCCTCACTTTCATATCCGGCATCAGCTACAATCTCTTTATATTTGAATGCCAGATATTCTTCCATTTCTTTTAAAAACGGAATCAGCGTTCTTGTATCAGTAGGCCTTTCACTGATGGCAAGCCAGGTAATATATGCAGAATCAACACCATGCTGCAGATTATAAGCCGGTTTTAACTGACCATTCATCATGGCATCTTCTTTCATCCTCATGAACGTTGCATCAGGATCCGTCTTCGAATAACTGTTGCGTTCACCGCAGACATGAATCTTTTTTGTATATTCTTTCAGTTTTTCTATGTAAGTTTCCAGTGTCTCTATAGATTTTTGCAGAGGAGTCTTTCTTTTTCCGATACCATGCACAAACGCAATCTGTTCTTCGTTTTTTATCTTATAAAGCTGCTTCCGCATTCTCTTTAAGGTATGCAGAGAGATTTCGTTTCGATAAACGATTTTAAGACCATAGAGTGTTTCACATTCACTTACCAGTTCTGAAATTTTATCAAACAGTTTTGCCATGCTTTTGGTAACTGCTTTTTTCCAGACAAAAGTGTATTTGTTAGCAACAGATTCAATCTTCGTTCCATCAATAAAGATACTTTTTCCGGATATTTCTCCTAATTCATAAAGAATGCCCGTTACTTCGGCCATTGTCTCTTTTGAACACTGCGACAAATGTAAAGAGATGAATCGTGCAATCGTTGCGTGATCAGGAGCCGGTTTTCCTTCTAAAAGATACATAAAGTTGACATCTCTGCGGCATGCCGTTTCAATGTCTCTGCTTGAATAAATGCGGTTCATGCTGGCGTAAATGATAATCTTAAACAGCTGCTTTGGTGACGCCTGATTTTTCTTTACCTTACCATAAGTCTTATAAAGTTCTCTGAGTTCCATTCCCTCCACAAAAGCACTCAGTAGGCGTACCGGATCATCTGCCGGGATTAAAATTTCCAAATCCAGCGGAAGTTTGATTTGATAGTACAGAGAAGATGTTGTATAATCTTTCTGTAATAATTGGTTTAGTCGCATAAGTCAATTTTACACCAAGAGCCGGACTTTTCGAAGCCCGGCTCTTGCTTTTGGTAAAAAAAGTGCTGCCGCACTAATTTTTATTTAGTGCGACAGCTCCGTCGATATAATTAATGAGAAATGAGGGTGTTATGAATGGATTTTTTTGATGTAAAAATCAGAGATAAGACACGGAAATATTCACGTGGTCAAAAACGTGGATTGAAAAAGTGGCGCAGAGTGGTCAGTGCAGCGCTCTGCATTGTATTATTCAGTACGAATATGATGGGAGTCGTAGCGGCTGAGGTATCTGACAAGACATCAATGACGGAAATTCCTCTTATTGAGGAGGATAACGGACAAAGCTCTGAAAGTGTTTTTTCTGATACAGATTTTTCAGAGGAAACAACGGAATATTTTGGCGAAACAGGGACGGGAGAATTTTCAACGCCTTCCGATGTTGATACAACGGAAGATGTGTCTTCCACAGAGGGGTCCACTGTTGATACAACGGAAGATGTGTTTTCTGCAGAGGAGTCCATGACTTCGAGTGACGAGAACGAAGTATTGGAACATAGTATCACAAATTGGACATGGGTGGACGAGGAGGAAATTCTTACCGAATATAATGGAGCGTGGTATCTGTCCCTGCCTGGTGCGGATATGCAGGAAATGACTCCGGATATGCTGCAGGAAATTTTGCCGGAAATGCTGCCTAAGCAGATCCGTGCAGTACTGTCGAACGACACAGAGCAGTCCAACGAAGAAACGCTGTTGGACATCACATGGTATTTTTCCGCCTTGTCGGAAGAACCGCAGGTGTTTGACATATCGGAGGAAGAGCAGCAGACATTGTACCTTTTACGGGCGGCTTTGGGTGAAGGTTACGCTTTGACAGAAGACGTCTCTCCGCTGGAAGTCTGGCTGGATGTTGGCGGTGCGGAAGTATATGCAAGCTACCCCGGTAATCGTACGCTGATAAACGGTGAAGATGAACTTGAACAAGCGCTGGCGGCACATCAGGTACAGGGTATCACACCGGCGGGGACCACTGTCAACCTGTTTGATTATGTGGCGTCCAAGGATGGCGCAGCGGAAAGTGATCTTACGAATAAAGAGCCACTTGACAGTTGGTATAGGGTTGCAAAGTGTGGCGAATGGAACAAGGGCATCAATGAAAACCGCCTATTGCTCTTTGGCGACAGTATCGTTGGCGCGGGCTATTGGAACAATGGTGCTGGTGCGGGACGAAAGTGGGCTCAGGACAACACCAACATGAAAGGCATTGTGTTGCCGACTTTGACCGATGGATATCCGGTGATCAATACAGC
>DETV01000067.1:95216-109263 GCA_002361775.1 Eubacterium sp. UBA3279 | reverse complement strand
TTGTTCTATTTTAGCAAATAAAAAAGCTTGATTTTATGCAGGCTGTGGCGTTTCGCAAACGCCTAAAATTTATCATTTTATGGAGGTAACAGAAAATGAATCAAAAAGTTTTATATGAAGAAATGTGTCCACAAGAGTTTTTGGAAAAGATAAAAAAATGTCCGGTGGCATACCTTCCATTGGGAACTTTAGAATGGCATGGACCACACTTGCCATTAGGGGCTGACGGTATCCAGTCACAAGAACTTTTTATCCGGGTAGCTGAAAAAATTGGCGGTATTGTATTACCTAAGTTGTTTTTGGGACCAGATCGCTATTTCCATAATCCAAATCAAGAGTTATATGGGATGGATATTTATACAGGAGGAACTATTATTCCTTATGAAATGCAACAGCTTCCGGGAAGTGCGTATTGGATGCCAGATGAACAATATCAGGAATTGATTAGAAGAATTGCTGCAAATCTTACCAGAGCAGGTTTTAAAATCCTGGTGGGACATGGTCATGGTCCATCTATCTGGCAGTTTGAAAAGATGAAAACAGAGTTGAAAGAGAAGTATGATCTTATTTGTGTAACAGCTTTTGATTTTCTTCAAGATGAGGTATTTGGGTATCAGTATGATCATGCGGCAGCAAACGAAACATGGATCACTCAAAACGTTCGTCCCGATCTGGTGCAAATGGAGAGGATTTTATCGGGAAAGGAAATACCTGTAGGCATGGCAGGGAAGGATCCAAGGAAATTTGGTGACGAGAATTATGGAAGAGAAATTGTAGAAAAAAATGTGGAAGCCATGAGCAAAGGACTTAAGGAAATTTTGACTCGTTGTTTTCAGAAATATACGGAAGAATAATAAGAAAAGCTGTACGTCTTAAATTGTGAGACGTACAGCTTATTTTTGATGAGAAAGCATTATACATGATGAGTGTAAATGAAATACAGACATATTTTTGTACAGATTGTAACCAACAGTATAACCAGCGCAGTGTAGAATGCAGGCATATTGAGTAAAGCGGTGGTCATTGTGACAAATAATTCGAATATCAATAAAAGGTCTACGGCCAGACCGCCGCTTTTGTCATGAATATACTGATTTCTTTCATCTTGTTCATTTTGTAGCTGTTCTTTTAACAGTATTCGGTTTTTTAGTATTTTTTTATTATGTATAATTCTTGTAATAATGTAGATGATTCCGCCGAAGAATATACAGTCACTGATACAATTGGCCAGATTAGTCATGATTCTTGAATCACCGCCTAATTCCCCCATAACTACCATATAAATCAGCATCAGGATAAGAAGGATATAAGACAGTTTTATGCGTAAATGGATTTTTTCGGTGTAATTCAGTTGTTTATATTTTTTCATATTTTTCGTCCTCCATTTCTTTATTTTCTTTCAGGCAGCACAAATCTTCAATGGTAACTCCAAATATTTGAGCCATTCGATAAGCGAGCATAAGAGAAGGATTATATTGCCCTTTTTCAATGGAAATAATGGTTCTTGAGGAAACATGAACCAGATCAGCCAGTTGTTGCTGTGTCATTTTTTGTTCTGTACGAAGTTCTTTTACCCGGGTTTTCATTGTTATTAACCACCTTTCAATGTGAAGGAAATTTCTTATGAAGTTAACTTTATATTATAGTGAAGGAATGTATTTGTCAAGGATTATATGGTTTGATGGTTGGTGTAACAGTTCAGTTTTCGATGAATCTACGGGTATTGGGCATATAGGATTCACTTCGATGTCCTATGCCCATTTTTTCTCTTTTGTATGGCGCTTTTTGTTCCTGATTGGGCATATGCAGGAATTACTCTTCTTATATACCCACAAAATCGTCCCAATACGGGATGGTTTTTATCTGCGCATCTGCTATATGCCCAAAACACGGAAAAACTCATCTTGTTTCTGATCTTTTTGGGCATATATGAAAAAGCCATATCTCATATGCCCAAATCTTTTCAAATCCATCAATAAATATCTGAAAAGTATTATCTGTAATACATTTCCAGGTTGTTCATTGCAACAGTTCAGCCCCCACCATTCGTAAAAACGCACTGCGTGCTTAGCGTGGCTGATGCAACTGTTTTACTCATAAACGGGCGCTCAACTCATACAGATGTCCGCTTACAAAAATATGCAAGCATATTTTATGTTTCACGTACACTGTATGGCTGAACTGTTACGGTAAAATTTATTCCGCTATAAAATTAAGTAAGAATCATATTGACAACTGCTCTTAGTATTAGTATTATTACTAATAAGTAGAGATGAATTAATAAAGACTACTTATAAGTATAACTAATGAATATTTATGAGCAAAGGAGACAAACAATGGCTAGAGTAGGAATTGTTATGGGTAGTGACTCTGATATGCCTGTTATGAGCAAGGCGGCAAGTATGTTAGAGAAATTAGGCGTGGATTATGAGATGACCATTATTTCTGCACACAGAGAACCAGATGTATTTTTTGAGTATGCAAAATCAGCAGAGGCAAAGGGGTTCAAAGTTATCATTGCAGGAGCAGGTATGGCAGCACATCTTCCAGGTATGTGTGCAGCAATTTTCCCAATGCCCGTGATCGGTATTCCGATGCATACTACTTCTCTGGGAGGAAGAGATTCTCTGTATTCTATCGTACAGATGCCTTCTGGTATCCCGGTTGCAACAGTGGCAATTAACGGAGGGGTCAATGCAGCAATTCTTGCAGCAAAGATTCTGGCTACATCAGATGAGGAATTGCTTGGACGACTGAAAGCTTATTCAGAAGAGATGAAGGAAGAGGTTGTTGCAAAGGATGCAAAACTTCAGGAAGTAGGACATAAAAATTACGTGAAATAAGAAGAAACTGTTATATATAAATTAAGAGTAACGGAGGATAATCATGGATTACAAGAAAGCTGGAGTAGATATTGAAGCGGGATATAAGTCAGTAGAGTTGATGAAAGAGCATGTGAAAAAGACTATGCGGGAAGAAGTATTAGGCGGTCTGGGTGGATTTTCCGGTGCATTTTCTCTGGAAAAGATTAAAAAAATGGAAGAGCCGGTGCTTCTGTCCGGTACAGACGGATGTGGAACGAAAGTAAAACTGGCTATGATCATGGATAAACATGACACAATTGGCATTGATGCAGTTGCTATGTGTGTCAATGATATCGCCTGTGCAGGAGGAGAACCTCTGTTTTTCCTGGATTATATTGCCTGTGGGAAGAATTATCCGGAAAAGATTGCAGATATTGTAAAAGGTGTAGCTGAAGGATGTCTTCAGTCTGAGGCAGCTCTGATCGGTGGTGAAACAGCAGAGCATCCGGGACTGATGCCGGAAGACGATTACGATCTGGCTGGTTTTGCTGTTGGTGTCTGCGATAAGAAAGATATGATCACAGGAGAGAATCTGAAAGCAGGAGATGTGCTTATCGGTATGGCTTCCTCCGGCGTACACAGCAATGGTTTTTCTCTGGTAAGAAAAGTGTTTGAGATGACAAAAGAATCTCTGGATACATATTATGATGAATTGGGTAAAACTCTGGGAGAGACACTTCTGGCTCCAACGAGAATTTATGTAAAAGCGCTGAAGAGCATTAAGGAAGCTGGAGTAACTGTAAAAGCCTGCAGCCATATCACAGGAGGCGGTTTCTATGAAAATATTCCGCGTATGCTGAAAGACGGCGTGCATGCAGTGGTGGAAAAAGACAGTTATCCCGTTCCTCCTGTTTTCAAATTGATGGCTGAAAAAGGAGATATCGAAGAGACTATGATGTACAACACCTTTAATATGGGTATTGGTATGATCGTAGCAGTAGATCCGGCTGATGTTGATAAGACTATGGAAGCAATCAAAGCGGCAGGAGACGTACCATATGTGATCGGTAAGATTGAAGAGGGTGAAAAGGGAGTGACCTTATGTTAAAAATGGCAGTTCTGGTTTCCGGAGGAGGAACAAATCTTCAGGCTATTATGGATAAGATAGACGACGGAAGTATCACAAATGCAGAAATTTCCGTCGTGATCAGTAATAATCCCAATGCCTATGCCCTGGAAAGAGCAAAAAAGCATGGGATTGAGGCAAGATGTATTTCTCCTAAGAATTTTGAAAACAGGGCAGCATTTAACGAAGCGTTATTGGCTGCAATCCAGTCTTACGAAGTAGATCTTGTAGTATTGGCAGGGTGTCTGGTGGTGATTCCTGAGATTATGGTAAAAGCATATCCTAACAGGATTATCAATATTCATCCGGCGCTGATTCCTGCATTTTGCGGAACAGGTTATTATGGCTTGAAAGTACATGAAGCGGTGTTGGCAAGAGGAGCAAAAGTGACAGGAGCCACGGTGCATTTTGTTGATGAAGGTACAGATACAGGTCCGATCATTTTACAAAAAGCAGTGGAAGTAAAGGAAGGGGATACCCCGGAGGTATTGCAGCGTCGTGTTATGGAAGAAGCTGAATGGGAGATTATGCCTAAAGCTATCGATCTGATTGCCAATGATAAGATTCATGTGGTGGATGGATTGGTAAAATCAAAATAAAAAAGACGGACAGGACATCCCGGGGATTTTGGTTCTCGGGATGTAGTTGATGATAATAGGAGGCTAACAAATGAAAGTTTTGATCGTGGGAAGCGGCGGAAGAGAACATGCCATTGCATGGAAAGTAGCACAGAGCAGCAGAGTAGAGAAGATTTACTGCGCACCGGGAAATGCAGGAATTGAAGAGTATGCTCAGTGTGTGCCGATTGGCGCTATGGAATTTGACAAACTGGCAGCTTTTGCAAAAGAAGAGCAGATCGATCTTACTGTGATCGGTATGGATGATCCGCTGGTAGGCGGGATTGTAGATGTATTTGAAGCGGAAGGACTGCGCGTATTCGGTCCCCGGAAAAATGCGGCAATTTTGGAAGGCTCCAAAGCATTTTCCAAGGATCTTATGAAAAAGTATAATATTCCTACAGCAGCATATGAGAATTTTACAGATCCCAGGGCGGCTCTGGAATATCTGGAGACAGCAAAGTTCCCTATCGTATTAAAAGCAGATGGATTGGCTTTGGGAAAAGGAGTGTTGATCTGTAATACATTGGAAGAAGCACAGGCCGGCGTGCGGGAAATTATGGAAGATAAAAAATTCGGAAGCGCGGGAAATACTATGGTTGTTGAAGAATTCATGACTGGACGGGAAGTTTCCGTTCTCACTTATGTGGATGGAAAAACTATTAAACCCATGACTTCCGCTCAGGATCACAAACGTGCAATGGATGGGGATCAGGGATTGAATACGGGAGGAATGGGAACATTTTCTCCGAGTCCATTCTATACAGAGGAAGTGGATGCTTTCTGTAAACAGCATATTTATCAGGCAACTGTGGATGCTATGGCAGCGGAAGGCAGAGAATTCAAGGGAATTATTTTCTTCGGACTGATGCTGACAGAAGAAGGTCCCAAGGTGCTGGAATATAATGCCCGTTTTGGCGATCCGGAGGCACAGGTGGTATTGCCAAGAATGAAAACGGATATTGTGGATGTTTTTGAGGCTTGTATTGATGGAACTTTAGATCAGGTGGATCTTCAGTTTGAAGATAATGCGGCAGTATGTGTGGTGCTGGCATCCGACGGATATCCGGTAGCTTACGAAAAAGGCTTTCCTATTCACGGATTGGAAAAATTTAAGGATAAAGAAGGCTACTACGTGTTCCATGCGGGAACTGCAAAAAAAGATGGTCAGATTGTGACCAATGGAGGCCGTGTACTTGGAGTGGTTGCCAAGGGAGAGAATCTGAAAAAAGCCAGAGCTAATGCATATGAAGCAATTGATCTGGTGGAATTTGAGAATAAATACTATCGCCACGACATTGGTAAGGCCATTGACGAGGCATAAAATATCAGAAAAAGCTGATTCATATTTTTGAACGGAAAAAGAAGAAATCTGTCAAAAGGAATCCTGGTAGGGGAAAGACTTTTGAACAGATTTCTTCTTTTTTGTATTCAGAGGGAAGTTTCCGGAAAATCTGGATTCGCAGGAAGAAAATCGCTCTTACCAGACAAGAAAAAGCAAAAAATATCAGAAAGAAATGGTAAAAATAGAAAATTGGAAAATAGAAACGGATGAAAAAGGCCATGTCTTTGGAAAAGGCGCTGACAACAGAAATTAAAAATGTGGCAGAAGCCCAGGCAATAGGAAATTATCTCAGTCTTTATGAAGAACGGATAGCATTTTTGGAGATTCTTCGCAATGAGGCAGAGCCGGGTTCGGAACTTTATGAGGCTGCTCAGGTAATGATTGAGGCTTCTGATATGCGGTTGATGGGGCTTATTATGGTAAATCCTGAGGAAAGAGCAAATAACTTTATGAAACTTTCTTCCTACGGTGAGAAAAGCTTTATTATCAGGGCAATGTTTATTATTGGAAATATAACGGAAACAGTTTTGAGCCTGAGGGACTGTTTGCTTCCTATAACTACAATACAGAAGCGGAGAATGATTTGATCTGCCGAGACGAGGATGGAAAAGAGACAGTTATTCTGATAGCAGTTATGTCAAAATAAGAAAAGAGGGAGAAGAGGAAGCAAAGGAATTGTATTCTTATTAAAATTTCACAAAAACATTTCTGATCAGAAAGAGGAAATATGAGAAGAGTACGGAATATAATTAGAAACAGAGAGTGTTACAGGAAAGAGAGGTGTTTTTGTGAATATCAGAGAACGTGCAGAAGAAAAAGAGTATCAAAATCTCAGTCCCTATGCGTCCCACAGCAGGGAATCAAAAGGAAGACAACAGCCGGAAGTGGAATGCGATATCCGGACCGCTTATCAGAGAGATCGGGACAGGATTATTCATTCGAAAGCTTTTCGCAGACTGAAGGATAAGACACAGGTATTTCTGGCGGCTCAGGGAGATCACTATAGAACCAGGCTGACTCATACTCTGGAGGTGTCGCAGACTGCCAGAACAATTGCAAAAGCGTTGGAACTGAATGAAGATCTGGTGGAAGCCATTGCTCTTGGGCATGATCTGGGGCATACCCCTTTTGGTCACGCAGGAGAAGCGGCGCTGAATGCAATCTGTCCCTTGGGCTTTTCCCATTTTAAGCAAAGTATTCGGGTGGTGGAGCTTTTGGAGAAGAATGGAGAGGGGCTGAATCTTTCCTGGGAGGTACGGGATGGGATATTGAATCATCGTACGGCGGGAACTCCTCATACGCTGGAGGGACAGGTGGTAAGGCTGTGTGATAAAATCTCATACATACATCACGATATGGATGATGCGGAACGGGCGGGGATTTTCAGTGAAGATGATATTCCTATTACGATCCGGGTGGTTTTAGGGGATTCCTGTCGTGAAAGGCTGAATTCCCTGATTCATGACATCATTACCACCAGTTACGGAAAAGATAAAGTGGGGATGTCTCCGGAAGTGGAAGAGGCTATGATGTCGCTGAGAAAATTAATGTTTGCCAGTGTATACAGGAATCCTATTGCGAAAAAAGAGGAAAAGAAAGCAGAAAGAATGCTGCAGGAGATGTATTTGTACTATGCGAAGCATCCCGATACAATGTCAGCGGAATATCGGGAACTGATCCACAGGGGAGAACCTCTGGAGAGAGTGGTGTGTGATTATATCTCAGGAATGACAGATCAGTATTCTATGGCAAAGTATAAAGAACTTTTTGTACCGTCGGGATGGGCAGTATATTAGAGTTACAGAAATTTACAAAGAAAATAGCAGGAAAAAAAGGAAAAGAAGCTTTTTCGGGGAATAATAAAAATGAGAACGTGAAAATATGGAGGAATCATGCGTTATTCAGAGGATTTAATCGAAGAGATACGGATGAAGAACGACATTGTGGATGTGATTTCCGGCTATGTAAAGCTGCAGAGAAAGGGCAGTTCCTATTTTGGCCTGTGTCCTTTCCACAATGAGAAATCGCCGTCCTTTTCCGTAAGTCCCTCAAAGCAGATGTACTATTGTTTCGGATGCGGAGCGGGAGGAAATGTATTCACATTTCTCATGGAATATGAGAATTTCACTTTTGTGGAGGCTCTCCGGGTACTGGCAGAGAGGGCAGGAGTGGAATTGCCCCAGTTGGAATATTCAAAAGAAGCGAAAGCGCAGGCAGATCTGAAAGCTACCCTTCTGGAAGTGAATAAGCTGGCGGCAAAATATTATTATTATCAGCTTCGCCGGGAAGGCGGGGCAACAGCGATGGCTTATCTGAAGGGCAGAGAATTGAGTGATGAGACGATCAATCAATTTGGACTGGGATATTCGGACAAGTTCAGCGATGATTTATATCGTTATCTGAAGAGCAAGAATTATTCAGATGATATTCTCAGAGAATCCGGCCTGTTCAATGTGGACGAACGCAGGGGAATGTATGACAAATTCTGGAACCGGGTGATATTTCCCATTATGGATGTGAATAACCGGGTCATTGGATTTGGAGGCCGGGTGATGGGGGATGCTAAACCCAAGTACCTGAATTCGCCTGAGACAAAGATTTTTGATAAGAGCCGGAATCTTTATGGATTGAACCTTGCCAGGGTTTCCAGAAAGAAGAATCTGATCATCTGTGAAGGCTACATGGATGTGATCGCCATGCATCAGGCAGGATTTAATAATGCGGTAGCTTCTCTGGGAACGGCTTTGACTTCTCAGCAAGCCAGTCTTTTAAAACGGTATACAGATGAGGTCCTGATTATCTATGACAGTGATGAGGCAGGAACAAAAGCTGCTTTGCGGGCAATTCCCATGCTGAAAACAGCAGGATTATCCACAAAGGTTATTAATCTGAGACCGTATAAAGATCCGGATGAATTTATAAAAAATCTGGGAAAAGAAGCGTTTCAGGAACGACTGGATCATGGAATGAACAGTTTCCTTTTTGAGTTGAAGGCTTTGGAAGGAAATTATGATATGGACGATCCGCAGGGAAAAACCGACTTTTATAAGGAAACAGCCAGAAAACTTCTTCGATTTGAAGATGAACTGGAAAGGGGAAATTATATGCAGGCGGTGGCTGCAACGTATGGAATCAGTACAGAGGATCTGAGAAAGATGGTGAATCGTCTGGCGTTGCGGGGAGCCGGAATACCGGAACCGGTAAAACCAAAATCGGGTCTGAACCGTACCAGAGAAAAGCAGAATGGATTTGAGATGTCTCAGAAGTTAATGCTTACCTGGATGACTTCTTATCCTGAGTTATTTGGTGAGATCGCAAAGTATATCAGCCCGGAAGATTTTACAAAACCACTGTATCATACAGTGGCAAAGATGTTGTTTGAACAGTATGAGACAGGACAGTTAAATCCTGCCCGGCTGTTGAATTATTTTACGGATAACGAAGAACAAAAAGAGGTGGCGGCAGTATTTAATGCCACAATTCCTCTTGAAACAGATGAAGAAAGGAAGAAAGCCCTTCTGGATGTGGTATGTAGAATGAAAGAGGACAGTATTGCTCATCGGACAGCTTCTCTGGAACCTACAGATATGCAGGGACTTATGAAGCTGATGCAGTCCAAAAAAGAACTGGAAGATCTGAAAGCAGGTAAGCTGCATCTGCATATTTCTTTCAAATAAGGAAAACATATTCAGGAGTGTAAGATTGAAGCTATGGAAGGTGGAAAACAGATGGAAATGGATAAAGCCCAGTTTGCGGAAAAACTGAAGGCACTTTTGGAGTTGGGAAAGAAAAAGAAAAATGTGCTGGAGTATCAGGAAATCAATGATTTCTTTCAGGGAGTATCTCTGACAACTGAGCAGATGGATTTGATTTTTGAGTATCTGGAGGCAAACGGTATTGATGTTCTCCGTATCACAGAGGATGACGGGCTTCTGGAATCAGATGATATTCCACTGGAAGAGGATGAGGTTGATATGGAAAATATTGACCTGTCTGTTCCGGAGGGAGTCAGTATCGAAGATCCGGTACGTATGTATCTGAAGGAAATCGGGAAGGTTCCTCTTTTGAGCGCAGAGGAAGAAATTGAGCTGGCAAAGCGGATGGAAAATGGAGATGAAGCGGCAAAGAAACGTCTGGCAGAAGCAAACCTTCGTCTGGTAGTCAGCATTGCAAAACGTTATGTAGGGCGGGGAATGCTGTTTCTTGATCTGATTCAGGAAGGTAATCTGGGTCTGATCAAAGCAGTTGAAAAATTTGATTATACAAAAGGATATAAATTCAGTACTTATGCTACCTGGTGGATTCGTCAGGCTATTACAAGAGCTATAGCAGATCAGGCAAGAACAATCCGTATTCCGGTGCATATGGTGGAGACGATCAATAAACTGATCAGGATTTCCCGTCAGTTGCTGCAGGAGTTAGGACGTGAACCTACGCCAGAGGAAATTGCAGAAGAAATGAATATGCCTGTGGAGCGTGTCCGTGAGATTTTGAAGATTTCTCAGGAGCCGGTATCTTTGGAAACACCAATCGGTGAAGAAGAGGACAGTCACCTGGGAGATTTCATTCAGGATGATAATGTACCTGTTCCTGCAGATGCAGCAGCATTTACTTTGCTGAAAGAACAGTTGGTGGAAGTTTTGAGTACTCTGACAGAGAGAGAACAGAAAGTACTTCGCCTTCGTTTTGGTCTGGATGATGGAAGAGCCAGAACACTGGAAGAGGTAGGTAAGGTATTTAACGTTACCAGAGAGCGTATTCGTCAGATTGAAGCGAAAGCATTGAGAAAATTGCGTCACCCCAGCCGCAGTCGCAAATTAAAGGATTATCTGGATTGATTCATTTATCAAAGCGGCTTTCTAAAAATGCTTCTTTTGTGACTCCGGGGAACCGTCTGGCTGATGTGGGAACCGATCACGGTTATATTCCCATTGCTCTGGTGCAGGAGGGAAAGATACCTTCTGCTCTGGCTATGGATGTAAATCCAGGTCCCCTTGAGCGAGCGAAGGAACATATTCAGGAATTCCATCTGGAATCCTACATACATACCCGCCTCTCTGACGGCGTGCAGTCTCTGCAGCCCGGGGAGGCGGATTCTGTCTTGATTGCAGGAATGGGAGGAGCCCTGACAGTTAAAATCCTGAGGGAGGGGGAGGAGGTTCTGAAAACAGTAAAGGAACTGATTCTTCAGCCCCAGTCAGAAATCGATAAGGTTCGCCGATATCTGGAACAGGCAGGATACAGAATCACAAAAGAAGACATGGTATGGGAAGAAGGAAAATATTATCCGGTCATGAGGGCAGAAGCTGGGGAAATGCATTATGACTGTGAGATTTTTTATTACTATGGGAAATTACTTCTGGAAAATGCTCATCCGGTTTTGAGAAAGTATCTCCAACAGCGAAAGGAATTATGTGAGCAAATCCTTGAAAGGCTGAATCGGGATGGAAAAGCAGAAGAGAAAACAAGAGAAAGAATTAGGGAAATTAAGGAGGAAATGCAGCGCATTCACAGGGCGCTGACCGATTATTATGAGATGTAGGGATATATTGGAACAGATGGAACGGCGATGGAATCCCTCTTTTGCTCTGGAATGGGATAATGTGGGACTCCTTGTGGGAAGAGAAGAAAAAGAAGTGAGGAGAGTTTTTGTAGCTTTGGATGTAACGGAAGAAACATTGAATGAGGCTATGGATTTTGGCGCTGATTTGATGGTTACCCATCATCCGTTACTCTTCTCGCCGGTAAAAAAAATCACTTCCGGTGATTTTATGGGCAGAAGACTCATACAGATGATACAGAATGATCTTTGCTGTTATGCCATGCATACCAATTTTGATGTAAAAGGAATGGCAGCGTTGAATCAGAAGCTGATGGGACTGAAAAAAGCCCGGGCTCTGGAAATTACCGGGGAAGATGAAGAACACAGACCGGAGGGAATCGGGAGAATCGGAACACTGGAAAGAAAAATGTCACTGAGTGATTTTGCATGGAAAGTGAAAGAAGATTTTCAGATTCCGGATGTGAGAATATACGGAAATCCGGAACAGATGGTGGAATGGGCTGCGGTAAGCAGCGGATCGGGAAAAAGTATGATCAGGGCGGCGATATCCCAGAAAGCAGATGTTCTGGTGACGGGAGATATAGACTATCACAGCGGAATTGATGCAGTCGCTCAGGGACTGGCTGTGGTGGATGCAGGGCATTACGGCACAGAATATTGTTTTATCAAATATATGACCGGAGAATTGGAAAAAATGTTTCCGGAATTAGAAGTTATGGGAGCCAGTGTACACCATCCCTACAGGGTGGTGTAGCGTTACCGGGAAGGGAGGCAGCAGTTATGGACAATAGAATGTATCAGGTGACAGTCGCAGGTCAGACAAGACTATACCCAGGAGGCACGACTTTTGGCGAGATTGTGAAAGATTTTGAAAATCAGGAAAAATATCCTGTGGTGCTGGTGATGGTGGGAAATAAACTTCGGGAGCTTCATAAACGGCTTCATGAAGACTGTGAAATTTCCCTGATCACTACGGGAGACGATATTGGTCATAAGACTTACAAAAGAAGTATGAATCTGTTGCTTTTAAAGGCAGTTTATCATGTGGCAGGGCATGAAAACGTAAAAAAAATCGTACTGCATTTTACCGCAGGAGAAGGATTTTATTATACAATAGACGGAAATGTGCAGGTAAACGAAGAATTTCTCCAAAAGGTAGACGGGTACATGAGAGAAATGGTGGAAAGAAAAATTCCGGTGATGAAGCGGAGTATTTCCACATCGTCAGCCATGGAATTATTTCATCGGCATGAGATGTATGATAAAGAGAAATTATTCAAATACAGAAGAGTATCCCGGGTAAATATTTACAGTCTGGAAGAATTTGAAGACTATTTTTATGGGTATATGGTATGGCATACGGGATATCTGAAATATTTTAAGTTATATCCCTATGATGAAGGATTTGTGATGCAGATGCCCAAAAAGGAGAATCCGGAACGCGTACCGGAATTTATTCCTTCTCCCAAGATTTTTCAGGTACAGAAAGAAGCGGAAAAGTGGGGAGAAATGCTGGAGGTTTCTGTGGTAGGAGAGATCAATGAGAAAATTTCCCGGGGGAAAGTGAAACAAATGATCTTGATTTCGGAAGCGTTGCAGGAAGGTAAAATTTCCAGAATTGCAGAACAGATCAGCCAGCAAAGAGATGTGAAATTTGTAATGATCGCCGGTCCTTCTTCTTCAGGAAAGACAACATTTTCTCACAGACTGTCTATTCAATTGGCTGCCCACGGGCTGAAACCTCATCCCATAGCAGTGGATAATTATTTTGTGAATCGGGAAGACACTCCGAGAGATGAAAATGGAAATTATAATTTTGAATGTCTGGAAGCCATTGATCTTGAACTTTTTAATCGGGATATGAATGCTCTGTTGCGGGGAGAAAGAGTAGAAATTCCACGATTCAATTTTAAAGTGGGAAAAAGAGAATACAAGGGAGATTTTTTACAGATGGAACCCAATGATATTCTGGTTATAGAAGGAATTCACAGCCTGAATGACAAGATGAGTTATTCCCTGCCTAAAGAGAGTAAATTTAAAATTTATATCAGTGCGCTGACACAGTTAAATGTGGATGAACACAACAGGATCCCTACCACAGATGGCAGACTGATCCGGAGAATGGTGCGGGATAATCGTACAAGAGGAACCAGTGCAAGAGAAACGATAGCAATGTGGCCGTCGGTACGCCGGGGAGAAAATGAAAATATCTTTCCTTATCAGGAAGAGGCAGACGTAATGTTTAATTCTGCTTTGATATACGAGCTGGCTGTATTGAAATTATATGCGGAACCTTTGCTGTTCCAGATTGAAAAAGACGATCCTGAGTATCAGGAAGCGAAAAGACTTTTGAAGTTTTTAGATTATTTTGTGGGAATTCCCAGTGAAGATATTCCTTATAACTCCATTTTGCGGGAGTTTGTAGGGGGAAGCTGTTTTGATGTGTAGTTCGACAACAAGTATTTGACGAATCTGCATTTTCTGTGGTAGAATACATCGGTAAGTAGAATAAATGGTCGCGGCTGACATATACCGAAAGGTGTCAGGTGAGGAAAGTCCGGGCTTCATAGGGCAGGATGCCGGATAACGTCC
>DETV01000067.1:76871-94987 GCA_002361775.1 Eubacterium sp. UBA3279 | reverse complement strand
GGGCAGGATGCCGGATAACGTCCGGTGGAGGTGACTCCAAGGCCAGTGCAACAGAAATATACCGCGTTAGCAATGAGCCGTACAGACTGGAAGGAGCAAGTGCGTTGTAAGTTTACTTGCAGAAGCACTTGCTGCTGACAGGATATGCGGCGAATGCCGCGTATTGAGAATTATGTTATAATTCTCAATACCTGCTCGGCAGACTAGTCTGCAGGGTTCATTGCTAACGTAAGGGTGGAAGGGCAGTGTAAGAGACTACCGCCTTGCTGGTAACAGTGAGGGCATATGTAAACCCCATCCGAAGCAAGACCGAATAAAAGCAATGTGGCTGCCCGTCACGCTTTTAGGTGGGTCGCTTAAGCCTGTTGGCAACAGCAGGATTAGATAGATGACCATTCACGACATAACCCGGCTTATCGTTCTGCTTACAAGATAAAAAATACAGACTGCCATGGAGATGGTGCAAAATTATGAATTGCCTACCCTCTCCAGGCAGTCTTTTTTATTATCGCAAAATAAAAAATGGAAATAAATTAAATTCTGTTTTGATTTTTGTGTTGACATTTGAGAAAGAGAATCGGATAATTTTATATATCGAACAGCAAGGAGAATAAGACAATGAAAGATATTATTTTGGCATCTCAGTCTCCACGAAGAAGGGAATTGCTTACTCAGATCGGTCTGGAGTTTGAAGTACTCTCCAGCACAGTGGAAGAGGTGATTACCAGCACAGATCCGGTGGAAGCAGTGAAAGAGCTGGCACAGCAGAAAGCAAGAGATGTGGAGCGGGAGGTGCGAGTGAAAAGGAACGTACAGCCCGGATTGGTTATCGGGGCAGATACGATTGTTGTATATGGAGGGAAAATGTTGGGAAAACCGGCAGACAAAGAGGATGCTGTCAGGATGCTAACCATGCTCCAGGGAAAATGTCATAGTGTATATACGGGAGTAACTCTCATAACGGAAGAAAAAGAAATTGTATTTGCAGAAGAAACGAAGGTGTATATGTATCCTATGTCAGAAGAGGAAATTGCCTGGTATGTAAGTACGGGAGAACCTATGGATAAGGCAGGCGCCTACGGAATACAGGGATTTTGCGCCAGATTTATTGAAAAAATTCAGGGGGATTATAACAATGTGGTGGGTCTTCCGGTTGGGAGAATTTACCAGGAATTGAAGAAAGAAGGGATATTTTGATGGAAGATTGTTCAGTCTCAGGTCTATATTCGGGATATGAACACCAGGTACAGTATTATGAAACAGATCAGATGGGATGTGTTCATCATTCCAATTATATCCGCTGGTTTGAAGAGATAAGAAGCGATTATCTGGAATATCTGGGAATGGGGTATGCGCAGATGGAAAAAGAAGGAATTATCAGTCCTGTACTTACCATAGAAGCTACGTATAAATCCATGACCAGGTATGGAGAAAGAGTAAATTTGCAGGTTCGAATCAAGGAATATAATGGGATTCGGATCCGTCTGGAATATACAGTGACAGATAAGGAATCAGGAGAAGTCCGGTGTACAGGGGAAAGCAGCCATTGTTTTCTTACCAGAGAAGGAAAACCGGTTTCTCTAAAGCGGACAAAGCCAGAGTGGAATCAGATATTCTGCCGGGAAATGGAAAGACAGGTATAAAACAATAACCGGGCAGTTTTATGATAGGAAGAAAAGGAGAAGAGAATATGGGAATTAAATTTGAAGAGAAGAAGCAATTGTTTACTTTGACAACAAAAAACACATCTTATCAGATGATGGTGGATGCTTATGGCTTTTTGCTCCATATTTATTATGGAGACAGGACAGAAGAAGACATGAGTTATCTGTTGGATTACCGGGACAGCGGTTTTTCCGGAAATCCTTATGATGTGGGAGACAGAAGAGAGTATTCTCTGGATACCCTGCCACAGGAGTATCCCTCCAATGGCATCGGGGATTATCGGGTAAATAGTGTGAGTGTGATAAATGGAGACGGAACGGATGCGGTGGATTTTCGATATGAAGGATACCAGATCCTCCAGGGAAAATATAGTATTCCCGGTATGCCGGCACTCTATGGAAAAGAAGGGGAAACACTGATTATTCGGGTAAAGGATCAGGTGACAGGACTGGCAGCCGATTTGTATTACAGCGTATGGGAAGAGGAAGATATTCTTACCCGGTGTGTGAAGTTTGTAAATGAGGGAACAGAGAAAATTATTCTCACAAAAGCATCTTCTTTGAATCTGGATTTCCTTCAGGGAGAATGGGATCTGGTGCATTTTCACGGAAGACATTGTATGGAGCGGCAGATGGAGCGCGTACCGGTTATGCATGGCCGCATGACTGTGGGAAGTGTGCGGGGAGCATCCAGTCATCATCATAATCCATTTGTTATTCTTTGTGATAAAGAGACAACGGAAGACTGGGGAGACTGTTATGGCCTTTCTCTGATCTACAGCGGGAATTTTGCAATAGAGATAGAAAAAGATCAGATGAACCATGTGCGGATGACAGCAGGTATCGGTACAGAAAGATTTGCCTGGACACTGGAAGAGGGAGAGGAATTCTTTACACCGGAAGCGGTATTTACCTACAGTAACCGTGGATTTGGAAAAATGAGCTCCAGTTTTCATCATATTTTCCGGGAACATCTGTGCAGAGGAAAATATAAACATGAACGCCGTCCGGTATTGATCAATAACTGGGAGGCTACATATTTTGATTTTGATAAAGAAAAGATTTTAAATATTGCAAAAGGCGCCGCTCAGTTAGGTGTGGAACTGATGGTTCTTGATGACGGCTGGTTTGGAAAACGAGACGGAGATACCAGTGGTCTGGGAGATTGGTTTGTCAATACAGAAAAACTGAAAGGAGGACTGAAACCGATTGCTGACGGAGTGAATGCTCTGGGAATGAAATTTGGTCTATGGTTTGAGCCGGAATGTATCTCTGAAGACAGCGATCTGTATCGAGCGCATCCGGATTGGGCGTTGCAGATTCCGGGAAGAAAACCGAATCGAAGTCGTTTTCAGTTGATTTTGGATATGTCCAGGGAAGATGTGAGAGATTATCTCTTTGAGAGAATGACAGATATTTTGGACAGCGCCAATATTGAATATGTAAAATGGGATATGAATCGAAATATCAGTGATGTATACAGTGCAAAACTTCCAAAAGAGCGGCAGGGTGAAGTTTGTCACAGATATATGTTGGGATTGTACGAATTGTTAGAGAGACTTCTTGAGAGATATCCTGATTTGCTTCTGGAAGGCTGCAGTGGAGGGGGCGGACGGTTTGACCCGGGAATGTTATATTATTCTCCTCAGATCTGGTGCAGTGATGATACAGATGCGCTGGAAAGAATCAAAATTCAATATGGAACTTCTTTCGCCTATCCGATTGCCACAGTTGGAGCGCATGTATCTGCTGTTCCCAATCACCAGACAGGAAGAAAAACACCGCTGGCATCAAGAGGCGCAGTGGCTATGGCAGGAAGCTTTGGCTATGAGTTGGATTTGAATTTGCTGACAGAGGAAGAAAAAGAAGAGGTAAAAGAACAGATCAAGACCTTTAAAAAGTATTATACCCTTACCCATGAGGGAGAGTATTATCGTCTGACCAACCCTATGGAGAATCATTTATATGCTGCATGGGAATTTGTATCGGAGGATCAGAGCGAAGCTCTCATTCACGGAATGCAGATGATGGGTCAGCCGAACAATCCTTCTCAGCACATTCCGGTAAAGGGATTGAATCCTGAAAAAATGTATCAGGTGAACGGAGAAATGATAAGATCCGGAAAATCTCTTATGGCAGGGGGATTGAACTTCCCACGACAGGAAGGAGATTATCAGGCAGTGGAATTTTATTTGAAGGAAGTAAAATAAAGTATGAATCACACGTACAGTTATCAAAAAGAATATCTTTTGAGAGACGGGGAACCCTGGTTCCCCGTTATGGGTGAATTTCATTTTAGTCGGTACAAAGAAGAATTTTGGGAAGAATCTCTGAGAAAAATGAAGGCTGGCGGCGTTGCCATTGTTTCTACTTATGTGTTCTGGAATCATCATGAAGAAGTGGAAGGTAAGTTTCGTTTTGATGGCTGCAGAAATATTGGAAAGTTTACTGCATTGTGTAAGAAAGTAGGACTTCCTTTATTTTTGCGGATTGGGCCCTGGTGTCATGGAGAAGCAAGAAATGGAGGATTTCCTGATTGGTTGTTAGAAAAAGATATTCCGTTGAGAAGAGATGATGATTCCTATTTATTCTATGTGGAACGGTTCTGGGCGAAACTGGAGGAGTAGGTTCACGGAATGATGCATAAAGACGGTGGTCCGGTAATTGGAATTCAGATAGAAAACGAATACGGTCATGTTGGAGGGTACGGAGGAGAAACAGGAGAACAGCATATAAGAACTCTCACAGCTCTGGCAAAAAAGCTGGGATTTCTTACACCTTATTATACGGCTACCGGTTGGGGAGGCGCGATAATCGGGGATCTTCTTCCTGTTATGGCAGGGTACTGTGAAGCTCCCTGGGATCAGCGTCTGACCGAATTGGAAGCAAATGAAAATTATGTATTTGAATCTTATCCTTATCTTACAGCCGAGCTGGGCGGAGGATTATTTCAGCATTGGCAACCCCATTGTGTAAATTGGAACAAAATACAGGTACATACTATGTTTTTTATGGAGATAGAGAACCAGAGTTTCTGTGGGAAACAGATCCGGCGAAGGTAATTCATATTTCACGGAAAGAGGCTCTGGATGCTTATAAAATTACTCTGGATCAGGATTATTTTGTGATTGCTCCGGATTTTGTATGGGAAGAAGAGGGAAAGCTGCAGGTATGCGAAAGCGCAGATATGCAGATCAGAACTTTTCCGGAAATGGAAATCCCGGGATTTGTAAAAACGGGTGAGGACGGTATTTTTTCTGTTTATCAAAGGAGAATAAAACAGACCATAAAATCCAATATAGAGATTATCAGGAAGGCAGAAGAGAAAGACGGAATCTGGTACGAAGCGAAGATTTCTTATGGGGCGCCGATCAAAGACTGTCTGGTATCGTTTTCCTATCAGGGGGATGGAATGGAGGTTTTTTCGGGAAGTGAAATGTTGAATGATTATTACTATACGGGACAGAAAGCCCAGATGCGTATGGGATATTTTGGATTTCCGGAAACGTTACAGATTTATGTGAAAAAATTACGAAAAAATCAGCCGGTATATCTGGAAAAATGGCCCATGATGGAGGAAGAAATCTGCATTCTTGAAAAAGCGGAAGTTGAAGACTGGTTATAAAAATTATTTTGCAACAAATTAACAAGTTCAGGAAACAAAACCAATAGGAATTTTGGAAGTAAATGGATACAATAAGTCTGAGGGTTAGAGATACCCTGCAGACTTATTTGTATTTACAGATTATGTAAGGAGGAGAAGGTAAATGAAAATTACATTTATGGGAGCAGGAAGTACTGTATTTGCAAGAAATGTATTGGGGGATTGCATGTGTACGCCTGCTTTGTGTGAAGCGGAAATTGCATTGTATGATATCGATGAAAAGCGCTTGCAGGATTCAGAAATTATATTGAGCGCCATCAATCGAAACGTAAATGAAGGAAGAGCAAAGATTTCCACTTATCTGGGCAAAGAAAACAGAAAAGATGCTTTGCGGGATGCAGATTTTGTTGTCAATGCGATTCAGGTGGGTGGTTATGAACCATGTACCGTAACAGATTTTGAAATTCCGAAAAAATATGGTCTTCGTCAGACCATAGCAGACACATTGGGAATCGGTGGTATTATGAGAGCGCTTCGTACCATTCCTGTTCTGGAAGAGTTTGCGCGGGATATGGAAGAGGTTTGTCCTGACACCCTGTTTTTGAATTATACTAATCCTATGGCTATGTTGACCGGATATATGCAGCGGTACACCAAGATACGAACCGTAGGTCTTTGCCACAGCGTGCAGGTATGTTCAGAAGGACTGCTGAAAAAACTGGGAATGGAAGATAAACTGGAAGGAAGAAGAGAAACCATAGCAGGTATCAATCATATGGGATGGCTGTTAGATCTGCGAGATAAAGATGGAAATGATCTGTATCCGGAGATTCGGGAGCGGGCCGCAAAGAAAAATGCAGAGGAAAAACACGATGATATGGTCCGGTTTGAATATATAAAACATCTGGGATATTATTGTACAGAGTCCAGTGAGCATAATGCAGAATACAATCCTCTGTTTATAAAATCCAAGTATCCGGAAATGATTGAAAAATACAATATTCCGTTGGATGAATATCCAAGAAGATGTATTGAACAGATCAAAGGTTGGGATAAAGAAAGAGAAGATATTCTGAAAGATGGAAAAATCACTCATGAGCGTTCCAAAGAATATGCATCTTATATTATGGAAGCGGTAGTTACCGGACAGCCCTATAAGATTGGCGGAAATGTATTAAATCAGGGATTGATTGATAATCTTCCTCAGGATGCCTGTGTGGAAGTGCCCTGTATGATCGACGCCAATGGAGTAAACCCCTGTCATGTGGGAAAACTTCCGGTTCAGTTAGCGGCTATGAATATGACAAATATCAATGTACAGCTTCTGACTATTGAAGCGGCAGCAACGAAAGACAGACAGAAAATATATCAGGCGGCGATGCTGGATCCTCATACGGCAGCAGAATTGAATGTGGACGATATTGTGGCTATGTGTGACGAATTGATTGAAGCACATGGAGAATATATGGAAATGTATAAGTAAAAATAATTGTTTCGTATTGTCACAGTAATAAAAAAATCCATGAAAAATTGCCAAGGCGATTTTTCATGGATTTTTCAATTTTAATCTAAGGACAATGCTTTTTTCTTCCAGTTACCTTTCATATAAAACAGCCAGGTGATCACAGCTCCACAGATCCATGCAACGAGCAGAGAAATCCAGATACACTGGTATGCTCCGTGAGGAAGCTGAGGTGTTCTGGTGGCATAGGAAATACCGTAAGCCAGAGGAACACGGATTACAACGGTGGTGATCAGAGAAATCCACATAGGCGTCATGGTATCGCCGGCGCCTCGCATAACTCCCGAGAGACACTGGGTAACAGCCATGGCAATATAACCTACAGCAAGAATTTTCATCATATCGGCGCTTAAGGTTACCAGTTCGGCGGTGGTTGTGAAAATGCCCATGAGATATTTTCCGAAGATCAGGATCAGTCCGGTAATGGTTGCGGAGATGGCTACTGCGATCAGAGTTCCCTGACGGGTACCCTGTTCTACCCGGTCATAACGGCGGGCGCCCACGTTCTGTCCGGCATAGGTAGTCATGGCTGTGCCGAAAGAAAAGTTTGGCATCATGGCAAAACCATCTACACGCATAATGATAACGTTGGCAGCAATAACAAGTTCTCCGAAACTGTTGGTCAGAGACTGAACAACAATCATAGCCATGGAGAAAATAGCCTGAGTCAGACCGGAAGGAAGTCCCAGCCGGATAATGTTCATAGTATGACTGGGGGATACTTTCAAATAACGAGGCCCCATCTCGAAAATTTCTTTCATACGGAACAGTTTGATAAAACACAAAACAGCGGATACTGCCTGGGCAATAACAGTAGCAAGGGCAACGCCGGCCACTCCCATTTTAAAACCGGCTACAAACCAGATATCCAGGGCAATATTGATGACTGTGGCAATCAACAGGTACACCAGTGCGGAAATGGAATCTCCCAGTCCTCTTAAAATTCCGCAGAGAATGTTATAATAAGCCACGCCTGCGCTTCCCAAAAGGAGAATCATCAAATAAGAAGTACACCAATCTATAATACTTTCAGGGGTATTAAGGATTTCCAGAAGGGGGCGGATACCCAGCGATCCTATGATCATAATTAAAATAGTGGCAATAGCGGTGAGGGTTACACAATTACCAATGGTGGTGGATAATTCTTTCCGCTGTTTCGCGCCAAAATACTGTGAAACCATTACTCCGGCGCCTACGGAAATTCCCATAAATAGTACGAGAAGCAGGTTCAAAATAGGACTTGCAGAACCTACGGCAGCCAGAGCGTTATCTCCCACATAGCGTCCGACAACAATGCTGTCTACGGTATTGTAGAGCTGTTGGGCAATATTGCCGATCAGCATGGGAATGGTAAACACCAGTATTTTTTCCCAGGGTTTGCCTTCCGTCATATCGGAAGGAGCGAATAATTGTTTTAATGTCATGTTGCTTACACTCCTATGTATATATTTTCTTTTTTGCATTATAGCACAGTTTAAATGGTGCTGTCTCCAGATTTTTCGGCAATGTGGAAAAATTTTAAGGAAGTCTGAATTTTGGGTAGAATTTTGTAGAACAGTCAGGTATAATGAAGTGTGAATAAAATGTCATATTAATAATTCATACAAACAGGAGAAACTTATGAGCAAGAGAAATGATATTCACAAAGTATTGATTATCGGTTCTGGCCCGATTATTATCGGTCAGGCCTGTGAGTTTGATTATTCCGGTACTCAGGCCTGTAAGGCGCTGCGTCAACTGGGATATGAGATTGTTTTGGTGAATTCCAATCCCGCTACCATTATGACGGATCCGGGAATTGCAGATGTAACGTATATTGAACCGCTCAATGTGGAACGTCTGGAGCAGATCATTGCAAAAGAACGTCCTGATGCGATTCTTCCTAATCTGGGCGGACAGTCAGGATTAAATCTGTGTTCTGAACTGGCACAGTCAGGAGTTCTTGAAAAATACAATGTAAAAGTAATCGGTGTTCAGGTAGACGCTATCGAGCGTGGCGAGGACCGTGTGGAATTTAAGAAAACTATGGATCGTCTGGGTATCGAGATGGCAAGAAGTGAAGTTGCCTACTCCGTAGATGAAGCGCTGGCAATCGCTGACAAGCTGGGTTATCCGGTGGTGCTTCGTCCTGCTTATACCATGGGTGGAGCCGGCGGCGGTCTGGTTTATAATGTGGAGGAACTGAAAACTGTATGTGCCAGAGGTTTGCAGGCCAGTCTGGTAGGTCAGGTTCTGGTAGAAGAGTCTATTTTAGGCTGGGAAGAGCTGGAAGTGGAAGTTGTTCGTGACTCCAAGAATAACATGATTGCCGTATGTTTCATTGAAAATATTGATCCGCTGGGCGTGCATACAGGAGATTCTTTCTGTTCCGCACCTATGCTGACGATTTCCGAAGAGACACAGAATGAACTGAAGCGGCAGGCATTTAAAATTGTAGAAGAAGTAGAAGTTATCGGAGGAACAAACGTACAGTTTGCTCATGATCCGGTGAGTGGAAGAATCATTGTTATTGAGATCAATCCAAGAACATCCCGTTCTTCCGCACTGGCAAGTAAAGCGACAGGCTTCCCGATTGCTTTGATTTCCGCTATGCTGGCAGCAGGATTGAATCTGGATGAGATTCCCTGTGGAAAATATGGCACACTGGATAAATACGTTCCGGATGGAGATTATATTGTTATCAAGTTTGCCCGCTGGGCATTTGAGAAGTTCAAAGGCGTAGAAGATAAACTGGGTACTCAGATGCGTGCCGTTGGTGAAGTTATGAGTATCGGTAAGACTTACAAAGAAGCATTCCAGAAAGCAATCCGCAGTCTGGAGATTGGTCAGTATGGTCTGGGCTTCGCTAAGGATTTCCATGAGAAAACAAAAGAAGAACTGCTTAGAATGCTGGCAAATGCAAGCAGCCAGAGACAGTTTATTATGTATGAGGCTCTGAGAAAAGGAGCAACTGTTGATGAATTATTCCAGCTCACCAAGATTAAACCGTATTTCATTGAACAGATGAAGGAACTGGTGGAGGAAGAAGAAGCTCTTATTGCAAATAAAGGACAGGTTCCGGCAGCAGATGTACTGAAACAGGCAAAACTGGATGGCTTCTCAGATAAATACCTCAGCCAGATTCTGGAAGTATCTGAAGAAGAGATCCGGGATGCGAGAATTTCCAACGGTGTGGAGGAAGCGTGGGAAGGTGTTCACGTAAGCGGTACGAAAGATAAGGCTTATTACTATTCCACATACCATTGTAAAGATGAAAGTCCGGTAAGCGAGAATAAAAATAAAATCATGATTCTGGGCGGCGGTCCTAACCGTATCGGTCAGGGTATCGAATTCGATTACTGCTGTGTGCATGCAGCGCTGGCTCTGAAGAAAGCCGGATTTGAAACGATTATCGTAAACTGTAATCCGGAAACAGTATCTACTGATTATGATACATCAGATAAATTGTACTTCGAACCACTGACTCTGGAAGATGTACTGGCTATTTATAAAAAAGAAAAACCGCTGGGTGTTATTGCTCAGTTCGGCGGTCAGACACCATTGAATCTTTCAGCAGATCTGGAAAAATACGGGGTGAAGATTCTGGGAACTTCTCCTGCAGTCATTGATATGGCAGAAGACAGAGATCTGTTCCGTGCGATGATGGATAAACTGGAAATTCCTATGCCGGAAGCAGGTATGGCAGTCAACGTGGAAGAAGCTTTGGCTATCGCAGAAAAGATTGGCTATCCTGTTATGGTTCGTCCTTCTTATGTATTGGGCGGACGCGGTATGGAAGTTGTCTATGATCCGGAGAATCTGAAGATTTATATGGAAGCAGCAGAAGGCGTTACACCGGATCGTCCTATTCTGATTGACCGTTTCCTTCGTCATGCTATGGAATGTGAAGCAGATGCGATCAGTGACGGCGAGCGCGCTTTCGTTCCGGCAGTTATGGAGCATATTGAGCTGGCGGGAGTACATTCCGGTGACTCCGCTTGTATCATTCCTTCCAAGAATATTTCAGAAGAAAATCTGAAAACAATCAAGGAGTATACAAAGAAAATTGCAGAAGAGATGCACGTGTGCGGTCTGATGAATATGCAGTATGCTATTGAAAACGATAAAGTATATGTGCTGGAAGCAAATCCAAGAGCATCCAGAACTGTGCCGCTGGTATCTAAAGTATGTAATATTTCCATGGTTCCTCTGGCTACAGAAATCATTACTTCTGAATTTACCGGTAAAGAATCTCCGCTGAGTACGCTGAAAGAGAAAAAGATTCCTCATTTTGGTGTAAAGGAAGCGGTATTCCCATTCAATATGTTCCCGGAAGTAGATCCTCTGCTGGGACCGGAGATGCGTTCTACAGGTGAGGTTCTGGGATTGGCTGATACAGTGGGCGAGGCATATTTTAAAGCTCAGGAAGGAACAAAGAGCAAATTGCCATTGTCCGGAAGCGTACTGATCAGTGTCAGCGACAGGGATAAAGGAGAAGTGGTGGAAGTGGCAAAACGCTTCCATGAAGCAGGTTTCCATTTGATCGCTACTGGTCATACAAAAGAAATGATTGAAGCGGCAGGTATGGAAGCAGAAAAGATTTGTAAAATGAGCGAAGGCCGTCCGAATATTTATGATATTATCACCAACGGCAAGGTTGATCTTGTGGTTAACACACCGAAGGGAGACGAGGATGGTCCTGATGACAGTTACGTGAGAAAGGCGTGCATTAAGAGCCGTGTACCATATATTACTACTATGGCAGCAGCGCTGGCAAGCGCCGACGGAATCCTGACAGTTCAGAAGCAGGAGGCGAAAGATGTAGTTTCTCTTCAGGAACTGCACAGTCATATTCAGTAACATAGAATGAATTCTGAACAGTTATAATTCTGAATAGAATATTGGTACATCTCAGATCTGGTGTCTGAGTATGTATCAATATTCTTTTTGTTTATTTCTAAAGAAAGGAAAAGTAAAATGAAGAAAAAGATTTTCAGTATGGTGATGTGTGCAGCGCTTGCAGTGGCAACTCTGGGGATTTTCAGCGGCTGCGGTTCCAAAGAGGAAAAAGTGAAAAGTGAAAGTGGAGATACAGTGCAGGATGTGGATGGTTCTCAGGAAGGACTGCTTGCGGGAAAACACCACGTGGAGATTCAGGTGAAAGATTATGGAGTGATCAAAGCAGAACTGGATGCAGACGTGGCTCCCATTACAGTAACAAATTTTGTGGAACTGGCAGAAGAGGGATTTTATGACGGACTTACGTTTCATCGGATTATCACCGGTTTTATGATCCAGGGAGGAGACCCGAATGGAAATGGAACCGGCGGTGCAGAAAAGACAATTAAGGGAGAATTTTCTGAGAATGGAGTGGAAAATGATATGGCTCATGTGAGAGGGGTTCTTTCCATGGCAAGATCTCAGGATATGGACAGCGCCAGTTCCCAGTTTTTCATTATGCATGAAGACGCTCCTCATCTGGACGGTTCCTATGCAGCCTTTGGACAGGTAACAGAAGGAATGGAGATTGTGGATCAGATTTGTGAAGATACTCCTGTTCTGGATAATAACGGCACAGTGTTAAAGAAGGATCAGCCGATTATCGAGAGCATAAAGGTGGTGGACTAGATGATGGATGTAAAACAGTTCCAGAAAAAGCTGGAAGAGTTAATGGAAACAGCAAAGGAAAAAGAGAAAAATCTCAGTCATGAAGATATTTTAAACTGTTTTGGGGAAAATCAGCTTTCTACAGAGCAGTTAAAAAGTCTCTATGAGTATCTTCGCTTACAGGGAATCCAGATTGGTGGAAATGTTTTAGAGGATATCAATCTGGAAGAAGACAGAGAGAATGATCAGGAGACTCAGGAAAAGCAGGATTCTGTTGAGAGTGAATTGAAAAAAACAGAAATGACAGAAGAAGACAAAAACTGTCTGAAAGAATATGAAGAATATCTTCAATGTATCAGACAGGAGAGCGCAGGAGAGAGAGAAGAATTGCTTCGGAAACTGGCACAGGGAAATAAAACTGTCTGGGAGAGACTGAGTCAGTTATATCTTCCGGAGATTATGGAGAAAGCAAAAAAGTATTACCGGGAAGATCTGTTTATCGGAGATCTGATTCAGGAAGGAAATATGGCGCTTTTGTCTGTTGCTGTGGAACATATACCGGATGACGGAGCAGACTTATGGATGAAGGAGCAAATAGAAAAGGGAATGGAATTCTGGGCCAATCAGCAGGGACAGCAAAAATTTCAGGATGATTATCTGGTGGAAAAGGTGCGGAAGCTGGAAGAAGCCATTCGTGAAATTTCTGACGGTGAGGAGCAAAAATTCAGTGTGGCAGAATTGTCTGCTTATCTGAATATAGATGAAGACGAAATTCGTTCCATCTTAAGTCTTACCAGTGAAGGAGAAGAGGAATCCGATAAAGAATAATCTTTCAAAGGAGAAAATCTGTATTATTGGTATATAAAAAATATTCTTGACAGAAAAAGATTTCTGGATTACAATCAAAATATACCCCGTGGGGGTATATAAAGGAAGAAAGGAGTCTTTTTATGAAACAGGAATGTTATGATATTACAGGAATGACCTGTGCCTCTTGTTCTGCGGCAGTGGAACGGGTGACCAGGAAGATGGATGGAGTAGAGGAAAGTAATGTAAATCTTGCCACCAATAAAATGACCATCACCTATGATGAAGAAAAAGTTTCCCCGGATGATATTATTCAGCGGGTGGAAAAAGCGGGATTTGGCGCTCAGTTGGAACAGATAAAGGAGAAAGAGCAGGAAAAAGAAGAAAAGCTGGAACAGGAAGAAGCGGAACATAAGATTCGCCGCCGGGTAATCGGTAGTATTCTGTTTGCAGTTCCTCTTTTATATATTTCCATGGGGCATATGCTTCCCTTTAAACTGCCTTTGCCGGATATTCTGAGTATGGAAACTCATCCTTTGAATTATGCGCTGGCCCAGTTATTGCTGACAGTTATTGTGTTGATTTTCGGAAGAAAATTTTATATCGTGGGATTTAAGACCCTGTTTCACGGGCATCCAAATATGGATTCCCTGGTAGCTATCGGAACCGGAAGCGCATTTTTGTACAGTCTGGTGATGACTGTCAGAATTCCTTCCGATGCGCATGCAGTCCATTCTCTCTACTATGAATCAGCAGCAGTCGTGGTAACCCTTGTTATGCTGGGTAAATATTTTGAGAGCAAGAGTAAAGGAAAAACTTCGGAGGCTATCCGAAAGCTGATGGAACTGGCTCCGGATACGGCAGTACGGCTCAGAGAAGGAAAAGAAGAAGAGATTCCTGTGGAGCAGGTGAGAAAAGGAGATGTTCTGTTTATCCGCCCGGGAAGCAAAATACCCCTGGACGGTATTGTGGCCAAAGGAGTTTCCAGTGTGGATGAATCCATGCTGACAGGGGAAAGTATTCCTGTGGAAAAAGAAGTCGGAGCGGAAGTTATCGGCGGAAGCATGAATTACAATGGAGCGTTGGAGATAGAAGTGACCCATACGGGAAATGATACTACTCTGGCAAAGATTATCAAGTTAATGGAAGATGCCCAGGGAAGGAAAGCTCCTATTTCAAAAATGGCTGATGTGGTGGCAGGTTATTTTGTTCCTGCGGTTTTGATCATAGCTGTAGTTGCTGCATTTTTGTGGGCTGTAACAGGACATCCTATTGGATTTGTCCTGAAAATATTCGTATCTGTCCTGGTTATTGCCTGCCCCTGCGCTTTGGGTCTGGCGACTCCTACGGCAATTATGGTGGGCACTGGACTGGGAGCCAGCCACGGAATATTGATTAAAAGTGGAGAAGCCTTGGAGACAACTCATAAGGTGCAGGCGGTGGTTCTGGACAAAACAGGTACTGTGACAGAAGGGAAACCAAAGGTTGTTCAGATTCTCAGCCAAAGATTAAGTAAGGAAGAATTGCTTCGGCTGGCAGGGGCCTGCGAAGTGCCTTCGGAGCATCCGCTGGGAAAGGCTATTGTGGAAGCAGCGAGAGAGCAGAAAGAAGAACTTCCCTCCTGCGATGAATTTTCCAGTATTACGGGACAGGGAATTCATGCAAAACTGGAAGGAAAGGAATTCTGGATCGGAAACAGGAAATTGTTAAAGGAACAGAATTTTTCAACAGAGAGATTTGAAAAAGAGGCAGAGAAAATAGCTGCTAAAGGGCAGACACCTATGTTTGTGGTGATGGACGGACAGATGGAAGGAATTATCAGTGTGGCAGACACATTGAAGGAAACCAGCCGGAATGCTATCGACCAGATGAAAAAAGCGGGAATGAAAGTTTATATGCTCACAGGGGATAACAGAAGAACCGCAGAATATATCGGTCAGCAGGTACATGCAGATGAAGTGATTGCTGAGGTACTCCCTCAGGATAAGGCGGCAGTAGTACAAAAACTGCAAAAAGAAGGAAATATTGTGCTGATGGTGGGGGATGGCATCAATGATGCTCCGGCGCTGGCACAGGCAGATATAGGAGTGGCTATAGGAAGCGGCAGCGATATTGCTATGGAATCCAGCGATATTGTGCTGATGCGTTCAGATCTGGAAGATGTGTACCGGGCAGTGAAGCTTTCAAGAGCAACGATACGGAATATCAAGGAAAATCTGTTTTGGGCCTTTGCCTTTAACAGTTGTGGAATCCCTGTGGCGGCAGGACTTTTATATGCTTTTGGCGGTCCGCTGTTAAATCCTATGATTGCCGGTCTTGCTATGTCCTTCAGTTCTGTATTTGTAGTAAGTAATGCCCTGCGGCTGAGAAGGCTGAAATTATAATAGAATTTGAAACTGTAGGAGGAAAAAGAATGAGTGAAACCTGTGGAAAATGCTGCAGTGAGTGCAGACATAAAGTGAGAGATGAAAAAGAATACAAAGATCTGATCCATCGTTTGAACCGTATTGAAGGACAGATTCGGGGCATAAAAAATATGGTGGAGGAAGACAGGTATTGTGTGGATATACTGACGCAGGTTTCTGCCATTCAGTCAGCCCTCAACAGTTTTAATAAAAATCTGCTGGCAAATCATATTAAAACCTGCGTGGTAAATGATATTCGTGCGGGAAATGAAGAAGCGGTGGATGAGTTATGTGGAACAATAAAAAAATTAATGAAGTAAAGGAGAAGAAAATTATGGCAACAGTATTAAAAGCAGAAGATATGCATTGTGAAAAATGCGTGGAGAGAATCACCAAAGGAATGAATGCAGCAGGACTGGATTTTAAGGTGTCCCTGGCAGATAAAACCGTAACTGTAGAAGGATGCGCAAACTGTGTGGCGAAAGCAAAAGAAGTTATGGATGATCTGGGATTTGATGTGGAAGAAATTTGAAAATAAGTGAATATGAGATAAGATACTGGGTACTTTTATAGTAAGTGTCTTGCATATTTTTGCAAATCAGGATAAAATAATGTCAGGGTCAGCAGGTTTGACTCTGGCATTATTTTACGTTATAAGGAGAAGGCTAAGTTATGAAGTACGATTTTGTATCTGTGATTGACAGACATGGAAAGGATTCCATTGCAGTGGATCTTCCTGATTCTTTCTCTCCCTACAAACGGGGAGTAAAACTTCGAGAGGGATTTGACACGGTTCCTATGTGGGTGGCAGATATGAATTTTCCCGTTGTTCCCACTATTCAGGAGGCAATGAGAAAAAGACTGGAGCATCCCACTTTCGGGTATTTTGATCCGAGAGAAGAGTACTTTGAAAAAATTATTCACTGGCAGAAAAGTAGAAATGGAGCCTGTGATCTGACACCGGAATGTATCGGATACGAAAATGGAGTGCTGGGCGGTGTGGTAAATGCATTGCGGGTATTCTGTTCTCAGGGAGATAAAGTTCTTCTTCATTCCCCTACATATATCGGATTTACCAGTTCTCTGGAAAATAATGGATTTGATCTGGTACACAGCCCTCTGGTAAAAGATGAAAACGGTGTCTGGAGAATGGATTTTGAAGATATGGAAGAAAAAATCAAAACCCAGAAAATCCATGCCACAGTTTTTTGTTCTCCTCACAATCCGGCAGGCCGTGTGTGGGAAGAGTGGGAAATTAAAAAAGCCATGGAATTGTTCAAAAAATACGATGTGTATGTGGTATCTGATGAAATCTGGTCTGACATTATTTTATATGGAAATCACCATGTTCCTACTCAGTCTGTATCTGAGGATGCAAAAAACAGAACGATAGCTTTTTATGCTCCGTCCAAAACCTTTAATCTGGCAGGTCTGGTGGGAAGTTACCATATTATTTATAATTCCTGGCTGAGAGACCGGATGGAAAAAGAATCTTCCCTTTGCCGATACAATGAGATGAATGTGATGTCAATGTACGCACTTTTGGGAGCATATTGTGAAGAAGGTGAAGAGTGGGTAAAAGAAATGCGACAGGTGATCGGTGAAAATGTGGATTTTGCCTGCGAATATATTGACAAGCATTTTTCAGGAGTAAAGGTATCGAAACCTCAGGGAACGTATATGCTGTTTCTGGATTGTACTCAGTGGTGTAAAGAAAAGGGAAAAACAATGGATGAACTGCTGGATGCAGGGTATGAAGTGGGAGTTCTCTGGCAGGATGGAAGAGCCTTCCACGGAGAATATTCTATCCGCATGAATCTGGCTTTGCCATTTTCAAGAGTAAAAGAAGCTTTTGAGAGGTTAAAAGCTTATGTATTCTAAGGTAGGATCCGAAGAAAAATGTTTTGGGGAATTTGCCCGCTATACGTCATTGAATGTGCTGGGTATGATCGGACTGTCCTGTTATATACTGGCAGATACATTTTTCGTGTCAAAGGGGCTGGGAACAAACGGACTGGTCAATATTATTTTTAATATTCTTATGCTGAGACTGGAAGGAAATACCGGAGTAGCGGCTGTCTTTAACAGTGAAAATGATCGTCGTCTTCAGATGATCGCTGTGGAAGGCATACGGTTGTATTTCACGGCTCTGCCATTTGCAGGCTTTAATATTGTGATCTCCACATATTTTACCTCTACGGAGAGGGCAGTTCCGGCGCATATTGTGTCACTGCTGAGAGGCATTGTACTGATTGTGCCTATGGCATTTTTTATGGCTTATATGTGGAAAATCATAGGTGTGTGGCTGGCGTTTCCGATGACAGAAGCGATGGTGTGCCTGATTGGGATGAGAATATTCCGGGTAAAAAGGTGATAAAAAATATGATTTTATAAAAGCTTTCCAGCTTTGGGAAGAAGGAAAGCTTTTATAAAATTGGTGAATGTCTGCAAATTTTTCAGGACATAAAAAAAGAAACCTTTGTATAACAAAGATTTCTTAAAAACAGTTCGTAGGGGAATCGAACCCC
>DETV01000067.1:76311-76577 GCA_002361775.1 Eubacterium sp. UBA3279 | reverse complement strand
CGCTTGACCAACGAACCTTGCCTGAATATAATACTACATCCCTGGAGAAAAAGCAAGTGTTTTTTTGAAAAAATAAAAATAATATTTGTTTTTTTCTATAAAGTATCTTGAATTGTGAAAAGTCTTGCAAATAAAGGCTCTCTCTTCTTCTTGGAAAACTATAATATAAGGTATAGACACTTACAAAGATTTGTAAGTGTCTATATAATCAAAAAATCTCTGATCACTCAGAGATTTTAAAGCAGTTCGTAGGGGAATCGAACCCC